>NZ_JBFAXU010000040.1:0-58870 GCF_040680975.1 Streptomyces sp. NPDC051921 | reverse complement strand
CGTCGGCGTGCCGCTCGTGTGGGGAGTTCTGCTGTACACCACAGCCGATGTCGAGCTCGCACGGTACGTCCGGACCCACTTCGAGGACCTCAACGGAGTAATTGTCAAGAGTTGTGGATTGGGCCGTTGATGTCTATCGAGGCTGCTCCCACTCGGTCCGGGTGAGTTCGTACTCGACTTCACCGTGCTCGGAGCCCTCGATCGCCTCCGGCCAGTCCCCGGTGAAGTTCCGGACGAAGGACAGGCCCGATTTCTCCATGACGCGACGGGAGCGGGCATTGACGGCCATGGTGTTAGCGGTGACCCGCTCGACACCCAGTTCCGCGAACCCCTTGTGGACCAGAGCCCGGGACCCCTCGGTGGCATAGCCACGCCCCCACGCCACCTGGTTCAACCGGTAACCGAGTTCGACCACGGCGGGGCTGTGTTCCTCCAACGGCCGGAATTCGAACCAGCCCAGGAACGTGCCGGTGATCCTCTCCTGCGCGGCCCAGTAACCGCGGGTCTCCCAGCACGGGTAGTCGTGCAGGAGCCGCGGCAGGGTCCGCGCCTTGATCGACTCCCGACTTGTGGGGCGGCCACCGTTGATGAAGCGCATGACCTCGGGGTCGTTGTCCAGGGCGAGCAGGTGGTCGATGTCGGCCGCCGTGAACGCGCGCAGGACGAGCCGGTCGGTCTCCAGGAAGTTGGGCATGCCGCGATCTTCACCACGGGCAGGCCGGGCCTGCCACTGATTTTCCGAACGGCGGCAGGCGGTGGTGTTCATGCCGCGCGGGCCTCGGATGGCTCGACCAGGACGCCCCGCTCGAAGCGGGCGCCAGCCCGGACCAGTGCGACGAGGTGGGGTGCGTACACGGCCCGCCAGCGTTGCTGGGCTGTCTCGATGAGCTTGAAGACCATGGCCAGGGCGGCGGCCCGGCTGCCGGCACCCTTGGTGACCTTGGTCCGCAGGCGCACAGTGGCGAAGGTCGACTCGATCGGGTTCGTGGTCCGCAGGTGGATCCAGTGCTCGGCGGGGAAGTCGAAGAACGCCAACAGTTGTTCCTCGTCGTCGGTGATCCGCTTGACGACCTTGGGGTATTTCGCCCCGTACTGCTTGGTGAACGCGGCGACGGCCTTGGCCGCACGCTCCTTGTCCTCGGCGTTGTAGATCTCCTGGATCGCACGCTTGGCCGCGGGCTGGGCCGACTTCGGCATCGCGTCGAGGACGTTGGCCGTCTTGTGCACCCAGCACCGCTGGTGGCGGGTCTCGGGGAACACCTCGTTCAACGCGTTCCAGAAGCCGAGCGCCCCGTCGCCGACGGCCAGGACGGGGGCCCGCATGCCCCGGCGGGCACAATCCCGCAGTAGTCCCGCCCATGCCTCGGACGACTCTCGCGGTAGCCGTCGGTCATCGCGATCAGTTCTTTGGTGCCGTCGGCCCGCACGCCGACCATGACCAGCACAGCGGCCTTCACCTCTTCCAGGCGTATGCGCAAGTGAATACCATCGGCCCAGACGTAGACGTAGTCCGTGGCGGACAGATCGCGGTCCATGAACGCCTTGTGGTCGGCCTGCCACTGCGCGGTCAGCCTCGTGATCGTCCGGGCGACAGGCCGGCGGAGGAACCGAGGAACTGCTCCAGCGCGGGCACGAAGTCACCGGACGACAGGCCGTGCAAGTAGAGCAGTGGCAGCACCTCGCTGATCTTCGGGGATTTACGGGCCCAGGGCGGCAGGATCGCCGAGGAGAACCGCTTGCGTTCGCCGGTGGCCTCGTCGACGCGCTTGTCGTTGACCCGGGGTGCCTTCACCTCGACCGCCCCGGCCGCGGTCGTCACCTTCCGCGGCTGGTGGAAGCCGTTGCGCACGACCAGGCGCCGGCCGGAATCGTCTCGCTGATCGGCCAACTCGGCTATGTAGGAGTTGACTTCTGCTTCCAGGGCAGCGGCCAGCATCCGCTTCGCGCCCTCGCGGACGATCTCGTAAATCAGGGAGCCGTACGGCGTCGTTCCGTCATCGTTGACTACCGTGAGCACGGGCGTGCCTTCCCGACCGACGCAACGGACGTCGGCCTACTCAATGACCATCACAGGATCATTCGGGGGAAGGTACGCCCTTCGCGTGCCAACCCGAGGCCGATCCACAGGTCTTGAGCATTACTCCCGGCCAGTCCCCAAGAAACTGAGCAAGCCACAATCTTCACCACCCGCAGACCGAACCCGCCACCAAACCTCCGACCCACGGCACCAAACTCACCACCGAACGACTCCAGACGCTCGCCGCGCTCGGATTGGAAGGGGAAGCGGGGTAACAGGTGCTGCGGCCCCGTACCACCATCGCTGTGGGGTCAGCCTAAGTTGTTGGCGTCGATGATCTGGTCGGCAGGCGGCAGGGTGGTGTCAACGGGTTTGTTGAACTCGCTGAACTTAACCAGGGTGTCGGGGGCGGCGCTGCTGCTGTCGGTGGTGGTGATCTGGACGGGGTAGGGCTTGCCCGTCTTGGCGACGTGGACGGTGGTGACCCGCCAGTCCTCGCGGTCGTAGATGACGGCGACGGGCCTGCCGGCAACAACGACGTCGGCGCCGCGGGTGACATCGCTGTGGCCGCCGAGATCCTGCAGCTTGTCCATGTCACAGAAGTTGGTGGCGGTGAGGTCCTTGGCGGACTTCTCGTCGGCCTTGACCCAGCGGCTCTTGAGCATGTCGACGGCGGCGTTGGCCTGTTTGCGGGTAAGGCCTTCGCCGTCCTTGGCGAGCTCGGTGAGCATGGCCCGCCAGAATTTCTCGTTGCCCTTGATGTAGAAGGCGCCCTTGCCCTTCCTGAGCAGTTCGAGGCTGACCGTGCCGGGGAGGGTGAGCGAGCCACGGCAAGAGCCCTGGGTGTCCATGGCGACGTTCACTTGCATGGACTGGTTGGTCTTGTCGTCAGCTGGAACGGTGCCGCTGACTCGCATCGACGAGGCGCTCTTGAGGGCGGCCAGCGCCTTGCTGCTGATCTGGCTTCCGGTGAGGCTGTCGAAGGCGTCCTTAGGCTTGGCCGGGGACGGGCTGGTGGCCTTGGTGTCCTTCGCGCCGGCGTCGGTGGTAGTCGGGCCGCAGCCGGTGGCGGCTGCGACGACGGCAGCGGACGCGAGCGTGGCCCAGATGGTGCGGTCGGTCGTAATGCGGTGCTTCACCTGCGGGTTCCCTCCCCTTGAACGGGTTCACTGTAGGCGGCCGAGGTCACAGACCGGACATGGTTTTCCGGGGCGGGGCAGAGCCCTGGCATCGCACGTTCGCGCGATGCCACTGTGCATCACGCTGTCTGGCAGGATTCGTTCGCAGAACTGTCACGCTTCCGAGGTGAGTTCTACTCCTGCCTGACCAGGGGTGCGGATGCGCTATTCGAGCTCGCGGACACGGTGCTGTGCGCGGATGGCCCCGGTCTGGTCGCTGGTGGAACTGTCGCTAGTGGGCGAACATCGCCGATGGCACGGCGGGCTCTACGACGCCCTGGCCGCCGGACAGATGGAGGTCGCACGGCTGCGGCGGGCCCTGGCCGCGGTGCCGCTGCCCCGGGCGGCGGACGGACGGCTGGTCCTGGCCGCCGATATCACCTGCTGCCCGACGCACAACTTCACCGCAGCGGATCCTGTGCCACACCTACGGCCGGGGCAAGGACCAGCGCATTCCCGTTCTCGGCTGGCCGTAGTCAGTGATCTGCTCACTGGAGATGGGCCGCGGTTCCTGGACCGCGCCGCTGGACGCACTGCGCCTGGCACGGGGCGACCACGCCGCCACGGTCACCGCGCCAGCAGATGCGCGACCTGGTTGAGCGGCTCGTCAGTGCCGGGCAGTGGAGAGACGGCGACCCGGAGATCCTGATCGTGGTGGACGCCGGATACGACGTGCCCGCCTGGCCTTCCTGCTGAAGGATCTCCCGGTGCAGGTGCTGGGCCGGATGCGCTCGGGCCGTGTCCTGCGCCGCAGGGTCCCGCCCCGCGAGGCCGACACCCGGGGCCGCCCGCCCCGGCACGGCGGCGAGTTCGTCTTCGGCGACCCCGCCACCTGGAACACCCCCGACACCGCGACCGTTCGGTGGCCTTGCCGAAGGGGTCGTAGGCGCGGGATGCCGAGTTGAGGCCTGCGACCAGATCGGTGTGCTGGTCGGTGACGGCCAGTTGCGCCAAGGCGGTGTTGGTCTTGGGGGCGCTGGCGTGGAGTGTGCCGCCTGGGGTGCGGGTGTGGGTGGTGGACAGTGTCGACGGTGTCAGGTCGGCTCGTCGTTGGCAGGAGCCCACTCTTCGCGGTATCCCGGGCGATCGGAGTAGGCGGTTGTTGCGAGGACCCGCAGCGACCAGTCGATGCTGTGGCTGTCGTGGTCCTGGGTATCGGCGTGCTCGGGGTCGCGCCAGGCGGCGAGCAAGTCGCGGCGCATGGCGATGGTGCGGGCGGGTGAGTAGAGCGCGGCAAGCGGGTTGTCGGGGGACAGCCCTTCGGGAAGCCATGACATGGGTGGCTGGTCTGCGGCTGCCACTTCGTCGGCGTCGATCTGCTCGTGCAGCCAGGTGATCAGTTCGGCAGTCATACCCTGCATGATCTCCCATGCCGATTGCGGTGTGTCGCTCAGATTTCGCCCGCGACGCCGTCGGCTCCGCCAGCTGAGCCCGAGAGCTGACCAAGCCGGGCACATTTCGTTGAGACGCAGTCAAAGTTCGTTGAGACGGGTCAGTGCGGACAGCCGTCAGGTGCCCGGGTTCCTCCACAGATGCCGCTCGTCCAGGGTCCCGCATCGCACGTCTCCGCGCGCAAGGTCGACGAGCTTCGTCCCCACGCCAAGCGGCCGCCACGGCGAGGCAGAGCCACAGGGCGGCCAACGAGACAGGCCACAAAGGCTGCCGCCCCGCAGCACGCGGTCCTCGCAACGGTGTCCCGCGAGTGGGCCAACCCCGCTAACGCACCGCCGGTGCGGCTTCGACAGGATCCTCAGGTGCGGCAACTCTCCACAGGTCGCCGTTGATCTCGGCGAAGGGGCCTTCGTCCGCGCCGGGGCGTCGGCGGACGACCCTGATGCTTATCCACTGGCCGGACTCCGGCTCAGGGAGCTCCAACGCAGCTGCGACCCGTCGTTGGTTCTCATAAGGGCCGAGGATGAGGATGCCTTCGGCCAGCAGGTCCCCTCTGGCCTGGCGCACTCGTCTCCCGTAGTCCTCGGCCATCGCCACGGTTCTGACAGCACCGCGGTCGATCAGCCGGCCCTGCACCAGCCGGAAGAGGTTGTTGATGCGGCGCTGGGGGTGCCTCGCGGATGCGTCCTCTGCGGGAGCCAGGACCTCGGATAGGGTGGCCCGGTCGAGGTGGAGCAAGGTGTTCTCCGGCAGTGCCGCGTCCTTCACGAGCCAGTGGATCGCGGCCTTCCCCGCGGCAGACAAGGTCTTTTTCCCGTCTCGGTTGGATGTGCGGTTGTTGAGGTGCTCGGGTAGCACGTCCAGGACACCCAGGCTCCAGCGGGACTCGCTTTCGTCGACACGCATCACAAGGCACACGCGCCCCACTTGCTCCGGTTCCAGCACCCAGGTGGGGGTCCAGGTGAAGCACAGCGGCACCTGACGCATCCCACGGTCCGCACCGTGTCCGATGAGCCCCCAGGCTCCCCACAGGAAGTGCGCCACCCTGTTGCCCAGGTAGGCCTTCTCGGTCCTTCCCAGCGAGGCAAGGTCGTAGCGGCCGGTCCTTTGGCCGTCGAGAACGCTGTCGAAGGCGGCTCTCAGCGAGGAGGCGGTGCGCTGCTGAAAGTCGGGTACCTGGTTGAGGAAGGCGGTGACTTCCTCCAGGCCCGGGCCGTCGTGGTGGTGTGGCAGGCCGGGGGTGGTGGGCGTGGTTGCTCTCGCGGGCGTCGTCGGTATGGCAGCGGGGGGCTGTTGCGCGGGCCGGGAGGGCCTGGAGTCCGGCTTGCGGGTGGCGCGGGACGGTGAGGATTTCCTCCCGGGGCAGCAAAGCCTCCTGGTGCTCACGGACAACGGCCCACTCCCCACGGCAACCGCTCCTCGACCGAGGACGTTTCGACAGGTGTCGGCGTCGCTTGCCTCCTTCCCCTCCAGCAGCAGCATGGGGTCACGCGATGCAGCAGCAGTTGATCACCGTCACGCACGGCTTGTGGATGTTCGTGAGACGTGACGGCAATGCCGTGCGGCAAGGTGGCGACGGACACTGCTCGCCGTTCCCCCTTGAGTCCCCACTGCGCAGGATCCGGACGCAGGTGCGATGATCCTCTCGTGGTGACAGATGCCGAGTGGGCTCGGATTCGGCGGGGCCTGCGCTTCGGGCAAGTCTTCCAGGGCACCGTGGTGCGCGTTCCCCGGCCCGGGACGATCGGGATCTTCGTGGACATCGGCCTGAGCGTCGGAGGGTTCGTCGACGCACTGTGGCTGCCAGGCGAGATCGAGGACTGGCCCTCACAAGGAACGGTTACCGATTTCAAGATCTGGTGGGCCGACAGCCGCCAACAGATCCGGCTGATGCCGTGCGAATCTCGTTATCTGCGCAACGACTTCGCAGCCTCGGTCGCACAGCTCCGCCCCCATTGGTCATCCGAAATCGGCCGCCCCGTGCCCGACCCAGAACCCGCGCTCCCCGACCGGTAGCCGACCGCGCATCACTCCGGCGGGCCTCCGACCAACGCCCCCTGACGCAGGAAACGCGGCCGGCGACCCGAGGCGGAAGCCCGCCGGCCGCGACGTCGCCGCGGACTCGAGCACCGTTGGCGAAGCCGTACGAATCGGCACCGCTATCGACGAGAGAACCGGCGAGACCCCGTTGTCCCCGGAGCGGATCGGGACGGATGGAACCCTGGGCCACTTCCAAAGACCCCGTCTACGAGCACTTGACTGACGAACGCCCCCCACGCCGCAGACCGAAGAGGCCCGATACCGCGACGGCCGGGCTCGAAGCCTGCCGGCCGCTACCGGGCCTGTCTGCGGACCGACGCGCTCTGCGTGCGTCGCCCGGGCGCGGCCGAAGCACCGGCGCGGGCAGGGACCCGACTGTTCTGCGACGTCGAAGCTGGACCGATTGACGGCCAGGTCGGACCGCGGGAGGTTCAGCTCGCGACACCGGCGGCCTGCAGGGCATCGATGACGAGCGCGTACCGCTTCGCGGCCTTCAGGGACCCGTTCGCGCGTGTTTGCGCCTCCCCCAGAGCCCTCCTTGTCGGCGTAGCGCCGCGAGCGAGGAGATGGTGCACCATCCGCACCTGTCCGAAGAGGGCCGCCCACTCCAGGGGCGTCCTGCCCTTCATCGCCGCCACATCGATGTCCGCCCCATGCTCCAAGAGCACGTCCACCGTCTCCGGATGGCCGTGGTCCGTGGACGTCGCCGCCAGCACCATGGGCACCCAACCCGTCCGGCCCTGCGCGCAGGTAGGGGCACCGGCCTCCAGAAGAACCCTCGCCACTTCCGTGTGCCCGTACATCGCCGCCTGGCACAGAGGCGTCGTCTCGCCGTACTCGCCTGTCTGCTGTTGCGGGTCCGCCCCCGCCGCAAGCAGCCGCCGGACGGTCTCGGCGTGCCCCTCCCGCGCCGCGAGATCCAGTGCGGTACGCCGAGCCGCGTTCGGGGTGTCCACCTCGGCGCCCTCGCTCAGCAACCGTGCCACCACCGCCGCGTCGCCACCCTTCGCCGCTCTGGTCAACTGCTCCGCTTTGTCCATGTCGTGATCATGCCTGCCTGTCCCGATGCAATGGTGCGCACACAGCGGCGGCAGAGCCTGAAGCCCCGGGCCGGCCAAGGGGTACGCGTTCATCGAGCGGTCTCCGTCGGGGAAGTGCGACATTGGCGCATCGCGCTGTGGCCGGACGCCCGCTCCGCCCGGCGCTCCGAGAACCGTCGGCCCACAGCGGAAGTCGCCCCTAGGGGCCGCCTCGCAAGCGGTCTCGTTGGCCACCACTTGACATGAGCCCGGCAAGCCGGTGCACTGAGTCGAGTGGTATAGACCATTGGTCTATACCAACACTCTGCTTGTGGCGGGTCCCCTCTCTACTCCCATCGAGGTTCCGATGAGACTCCTGCGATTGTTGTCCTGCGGCGTACTGGCCGTGCTGATGGGTCTTGGGCTCACCGTTTCGGCGGCGGCCGGCCCGGCGGTCGCGAAGCAAGCGGTGAATCCGAAGCCCCTGACCATCCCTGCACTGCAGCAGTGGACCGGCAGTACCGGCTCGTTCACGTTCACCGGCACCACGCGGATCGTGTCGTCGACCGCACACGCTTCCACCCTGGCGTCGACCAGTCAGGTGTTCGCCGATGACCTGCGGGCCCTGACCGGCCTCACCGTCGCCCGGTCGGCCGGGACCACCGCCGACCTGCGACCCGGTGACATCTTCCTGTCGCTCGGCTCGACCGACAGCCGACTCGGCGTCGAGGGCTACGCACTCTCCATCACCGACAAGATCACGATCAGCGCTCGTGACGACCGGGGCGCGTTCTACGGCACCCGGACCGTGCTTCAACTGCTCAAGCAGGGATCGTCGATCCCGCGGGGTACGGCGCGGGACCGGCCGCTCAAGCCGGAGCGCGGCCTGATGGTGGACAACGGGCGCAAGTACTTCACGCCGCGGTGGCTTCGGGACCACGTGAAGGAACTGGCCTACCTGAAGATGAACTACTTCCACCTGCACCTGTCGGACGACAAGGGCTTCCGGATCGAGAGCGGTTCGCACCCGGAGATCGTGTCGGCGGAACATCTGACGAAGCAGGAGGTGCGGGACCTCATCGCGCTCGCGGCGCTGTACAAGATCACGATCGTGCCGGAGATCGACGCGCCGGGCCACATGACCCCGATCCTGGCCGCCCACCCCGAGCTGAAGCTGGTCAGCGACACCGGCGTGGTGCAGGACTCGTACATCGACCTGGCCAAGCCCGCGGCGTACGCGCTGATCAAGGATCTGTACGACGAGTACCTGCCGCTGTTCCCCGGCCCGTACTTCCACATCGGCGCCGACGAGTACCACATCGACTACAGCGCCCACCCGCAGCTCGAGCAGTACGCGAAGACCACCTTCGGCGCGAACGCCATCGGCAAGGACGCCTACCTCGGCTTCATCAACTGGGCCGACGGGATCGTCCGCGCGGCCGGCAAGACCACGCGCGCCTGGAACGACGGCATCGGCGGAGGCGTCGCGGTCACCGTCCACACCGATGTCATCGTCGAGTTCTGGTACGACTACGGCAAATCGCCACAGGCGCACGTCGACGCCGGACACCTGATCTCCAACGAGAGCTGGACCCCCACGTACTACGTGCTCTATGCCGGCGGCCCGGGCGGCCCGTCCAGCCAGTGGGGCTACGACACGTGGAACCCCGATCTGTTCGAGGGCAACCAGGCCATCACCAGCGCATCGAAGTCGAGGAACCTCGGCTCGAAGATCCACGTCTGGTGCGACAACCCCGAGGTGGCAACCGAGGAGCGCATCGCCTCTGACATCAAGCAGGGCCTGCGGATGCTGGCCCAACAGACGTGGGGCTCGCCGAAGCTGGTGACCCCCTGGTCGAATTTCGTCCCGGTGATCAACACGATCGGCCGCAACCCCGCCTGGACGACATCGGTCCAGGCCGGGAACCTCGCAGCGAACAAGCCGGTCACCGTCTCCAGCGCCGAGACGGCGAACCTGCTCGGCGCGAATGCGGTGGACGGTGACTCCTTCTCACGCTGGTCCAGCGACTACACCGACAACGAGTGGATCACCGTGGATCTCGGAACGCCCCGGCAGATCGGGCGCGTCAGGTTGTTCTGGGAGGCGGCGTTCGCCGCGGGCTACAGGATCCAGACGTCGAACGACACCACCACATGGACGACCGTCTACACCACGACCGCAGGTGACGGCGGCACCGACGACCTGACCGGACTCTCCGGATCCGGCCGCTACGTCCGTATGCAGGGAACGGCGCGGGCGACGCAGTTCGGCTTCTCTCTGTACGAGTTCGAGGTCTATGCGCCGACCGACGTCTAGCACCGCGGACGCGTACCGGTCCCCCGGCGGCGGTGCCTCCCTCCGCCGTCGAGGGCCTGCGGTGGGCCAGGTGAGCTCCGGCGATCCCGCACCGTTCATCACCTGCACACAGGGACCCGGCCGGTCGTCGCCCCCTGCCGGACGGCCCTCGGCCACTGGCGCGTACGACGCGACGCCGGCCCTGGTGACCTGGGGAGTGTCTTCTGGATCAAGGCGGGGAGGGTAATGCCTGGTCTGGTGGACGCCAGCCCGGCATCATCGCGGCATGGGCAAGGACATCTGGGGCTTCATCGAGTGCCACCGTGACTATCGAGACCATGAGGCGGACTCGTTCTGGCACGCCACCATCGACTTGGACCACCTGAAGGTGCCGAGGAACTACGAGACCTTCGGCTCTCTGTTCGGCGTCTGCGACAACGAGCAGTTCGTGCCGGTGGCTCCTGTCCGTGGACTGCCTGCCGACGCGTCGAACCGTGTTCGCGACGGGCATGGGACGACGGCAGGGCGAAGCGCGAGCTGGGTCAGCTGGGCAGAGATCAAGCAGGTCGACTGGGATGAGGAGTCCGCCTGGCCGGATGCCTACGTCCGCGAGTACTACCGTGATCCGCAGGGCGACTGGCAGTTCCTCCGGCGGCACTACTCCGTTCCTCAGCGATTCGTCGACCTCTGCGGACAGCCGGCTCATATCGCGGTCCGGCCCAGCAAGCACTTCCCGGAGGGCTCCCAATGGATCGACGGAGATCAGATGTTCCGTGTGGAGCGCCTCAGGCGCCGCGACACCGTGCCGGACGACGAGTGGGGCCCCGTCTGGACCGTCATGCGCACCCTCGCCGACCTGCACGGCGACGACGATGTCCGGCTGGTCGTCTGGTTCGACGACTGACGTCACCCCGCGGCCCGGATCAGGTGACCGGCTGCCTGCCGTGGCCGCCTGCGCCGGCCTCAGGGCTTCTCCCGCCGTCGACGGGGCGGCCGGCGCCGGTGGGTCCTCCCCCGCCCGCAGCAGCCATGTGTTCCGCCACCTGGACGGGACAGGAAGGCCGGCGCCCGCTGGTTCGTCGCTCGGGTTCCGTCGAAGGCGGGGCCCGCGCGCTTCTGTGCTGTGGGTGGCGACGGACGGGCGCCCCGCGTCACGGGCTGGCGAAACCGGAATCGCAAATCGTACAATTTCAGTCATGGAGCAGGTCGAGCCCCGGACCAGCTGGACGTTCGTCACGAACCACGCCCGGATCCTCGCCATGGTCCTTCGTGATCCAGAGGTCCGGCTGCGCGACCTGGCCGACGGTTGCGGGCTCACCGAACGGGCGGCAGGAGCCATCGTCGGCGATCTGGAGAACGCCGGTTACCTCACCCGGGTACGCCACGGCCGACGCAACCACTACGAGGTCACGCCCGGGACCCTCTTCCGCCACCCGGCCGAGGGCCACCACGAGGTCGCGAACCTCCTGCACCTACTGGTCGGCCTCGGCCCGCCGGCCGGCGATCGGCCCCCTTCCCTCCGAAGGTGACCACCGTGAGCGCGAACCGCGTGGCCGGCCCTCGCACCGGTGCGGCACAAGGTCGCCGCCACCGCCCCACCAGGCTTTTCCCGACTCTCGGGGCTGCGAAGGGAGCAGGCGATGGCCTCTCTTCCCGACCACCTGCCCGTCGCGGCGGAGCAGGGCAGCGGCACCACGCACCCGTCTGCCGTCGCCGTCGCCGTCGTGTCGGGGCCGCAGCGGATGCTTGCCCGCGTGCGTGGCGAGATCGACGGGGAACGCGGCGACGGATTGCGCGGCTACCTCGTCGGGGCTCTGAACTCCAGCCAGGGCGGCCTCGACCTGGATCTGTCCGCCGTCACCTTCTGTGACACCACCGGTCTGCACCTCCTGCTGGACCTGGACCGGCTGGCCATGGAGGCCGGTAAGTCCGTCGTCCTCGTGGCCTTGAGCCGGCCGGTCGCCCGCCTGCTGCGCCAGAGCGGCATGCACCGGCTGCTGACCGTCCGAGGCTGGCCCGCCACCGCCGCCCTGCAGGGAGGAAAGTCCGAGTTCCCGGAGGTTGCCGCGGCAGGTGATCGTCTCGGGCTGAGCCAGGTGCTGGCAGCAGCCGAGAGCGCCGCGCCCGTGCGCTCGCTCGATGTGGTGGCCCGCAACCTGCGCGACCGGTTCGATGCCAGGTCCGTGTCGTTCCTGTTCATCGATGTCGTCGGGCGGCGCCTGCTGCGCGTCCACGACACCGCGGCCGAGCCGGGGCAGCTGCCTGCCGAACAGGTCCCGCTCGCGGGCAGTGGCGTCTACGACGACGTGCTGCGCAGCCAGGAGCTCGTGGTGGCCACGGACGGCCAGAGCGGGCATCGGGTGCTGGCCCCGGTCACGAACCGCGGTGACACCATCGGCGTCCTGGAGCTGTTCCTCACCCAGGTCACACCGGAGATAGGCGCTCAGATCCAGGAGGCCGCACACGCGCTGGCGTACATCATCGTCACCGACCGCCGCTTCACCGACCTCTACCACTGGGGCAACCGGACCGGTCCGGTCAGCCTCTCGGCGGAGATCCAGCGTCAGCTCCTGCCCTCCGCCTCCTGCTGCGAGGCCGCCCAGTTCACCCTGGCCGGCGCCCTGGTCCCCGCCTCCGACATCGCCGGCGACACCTACGACTACAGCCTCGACACCCACACCCTGCACCTGTCGATCACCGACGCCATGGGCCACGACGTCAGCGCCTCGCTCATGGCCACCCTCCTGGTCAACGCCTCCCGCGGCGCCCGCCGTGCCGGGGTCGGCCTCGCGGAACAGGCTCGTCAGACCCACCAGGCCCTCCTGGACCACGGCCGCCACAGCATCGCCACCGGCCAGCTGCTGCGCATCGCCCTGGACGGCACCATGGCCCAGCTCGTCAACGCCGGCCATCCCTGGCCGTACCTGCTGCGCGACGGCGCGGTCACCGAACTCACCCTGACCGTGAACATGCCCTTCGGAATCCCCTCGCAAGGCGCCTACCAGGTACAAGAACTCGACCTGCGCCCCGGCGACCGTCTCCTGCTGCACACCGACGGCATGCAGGAGCGCGATGCCGAAGTGGTGGACCTACCGGCCCTCCTGCGCATGACCGCGACCGAGCATCCGCGCGAGGTGGTGCGCACTCTGGTCGGCGCGGTCACCGACGCCTACCGCGGCCGCCCGCCGAAGGACGACGCCACGGCCCTGTGCCTGGACTGGCACGGGCCCGCGAACACAGAAGGTGAACGGTTCGCCCCCGCCACAGGGTGGTAGATCACCGGGCACCAGGCGGACACGGCTGCGCCCCAGCCGTTTCCGCCGGGGCGTGGACGGCTGCTGCGGTGGGCGATCGCACGTGACGTGCTGTCAGCCGGTCGTACGGCGCCGGGGCGGCCGTACGAAATCGATTGCCGAGGTCCCGACCGCTTGCCTAAGGTCTCGGCATCGACGGCGTGTAGCTCAGTCAGCCAGAGCACCGGGCTTGGGACCCGGGGGGCGCAGGGGCGGATCCTGCCACGCCGGCTTATGGACGAGATCGCTGACCAGCAGCTCCCGACGACTACTGCCGATCCCGCGTACGCCTCAGCCCAGCTGGGCCGGGCGCTGCGCACGCACCTGACCCATCCGGACGCCGGTGCGCGCGACCGCGCGCAGGGCCGGATGCGCCAGTGGCGGCAGGTCCTGTCCGGAATCGCGGACGGAAGGCTCACCGTCGGCTCCCGCACCCCGGTGGCGGGGCTGCCGGCCTGGGTCACGCCCGAGATCGTGCGCGGGGGCTTCGCGACCGGTACTCCCGCGGCCGGCGGTCCGCTCGCCCCGTACGAGGAGGAGGTCGCCCGGCAGGCCGGCGTACCCGCCACTCGGGCCGCGCTGTTCGCCCACGCCCTGTCCGAGCAGGGCCTCGGCCGGCTGTGGAGGCTGCTGGACAGCGGCCGGTACGAGGCGGTGCTGCCCGAAGAGACCGCGCTGCTCACGGTCGCCTGGCTGGTACGGGCCGGGGACATCGAAGCGGCCGCGGCGCTGGTCGCCGAGCTTCAGCCGTACGCGGAGCGGCTCCGCTTCCTGCCCCGCCCCGCCGAACGTCCGGCCGCCGCGCCGGGCGTGATGCACCGTCGCAGCGTCGGCGAGGTGGCCGCCGACCTGAACGCCCGCCGGCCGAAATCGGCCATCGAGGCCCAGCGGGAGGCGCTCGCCGTCTGGCGGCCCTTCGAGGACGAACTCCTCGCGTACTGGCTGCGCCATCCCCTCGACGGGCCGAAGGCGTCGGGCCGCGCCGTCCCGCGGCCGTCGCGCGGTGCGGACGACGGGGCCGGGCGCCCGACCCGGGACGGCGGCGGCTGCCGAGCGACGGCCGGTGCTCCGGGTAGCCGGGCTGGATCCCCCGGACCCGACAGCGCGGCCCCCGGAACCGACGCCGCCGCTGCGGACGGCCGAGACCGTCCGGCACCGGCCGGTGCGCCGCACCGCCGGAGCGAAGCCTCCGCGCCCGACGACCGGGCCCCCGGACCCCACGCGGCCGCCCCCGGCGGCCCGGGCCGCCGGGCCGAAGCCGCCGCGCTGCTCGGGCGGTACGAGGAGCTCGCGGCCGCTCATCGGCTGTGCGGCAAGCACCGTGACCCGAAGTCGAACGCCGGCATCCTGCGGCGCGCCCTCGAGGACGTGGCGGCGGGGCGGACGGTGTCGCCGCGGCTCGCCGGCTTGGTGCGCCACGCGGTGTCGTCGATGGTGGCCAAGCGCGGCCTTCCGGGCTCGCCCGAGCACAGCGCGCTGCGCCGTGCGCAGGCCCGCCAGGCGGCGGCGCCCTCGCACCACCGGATCGCCGCGCTCGTGGTGCGTCGGCTGGCGGGCCTGGACCAGCGTGCCGGCACGGCCGACGTCGAATCGCCGGTCGTGCCGGTGACCGCCGTCGAGGCCGCCGCGACCGGGCTGCCGGCCGGCACGGTCGTCCCCGTGCGGCTGCGGAAGACGGTCGGCTCGGCCCTGAGCGCCCCGCTCGCGACGCTGGTCGAACGCGGCCTCGTCCCGTCGGCGGAGGTCCTCGCCACCCTGGTTCCGCAGACGGTGGCGGAGGCCACGGCCCGGCGGTTCACCGACCCCGCGCTGCGCACACTGGCGGCGGCCACGTACCGCGCCTTCCGCAACCGGCGCTCGCTGCTGCTCCTCAACCTGCAGCACCAGGTACGGGTCGACGAACTCCCCTGGGTGCGGGCGGTCGTCGGGCACGGCACCGACGCGGACGCGGACGCGCGGGCACGGGCGGCGGCCGGTGCGGCGCTGCGAGAGCTCGGCGGACTGGCGGTGGGCACCTTCCCGGGCACGCTGCTGCCGAACACGCTGGTGCGCGAGCTGTCCCAGCTGGCGCGGCAGGCGGACCTCACGGCGCCGTTCGTGGAGGAGCTCGCGGCGGACATCTTCATGGGCACGTTCACCCGCAAGTTCCTCGACTCGGCCGGCACCGCCGCCGAGCTGCTCGACGGGAGCCTGTACGCGCGCTACTACGGGATCGACTGCGCGGCGGTACGGAGTCTGGTCGTCGCCCAGGCGGCGGAGGAGCGTACGCGCCGCGCCGGCTCGTCGCGTACGGCGGCGACCACGGCGGCGGGCGAGTTCGGCCGGATGTGCGCCGAACGGGCCCGCGGTTCCGCGGACGTGGCGAGCGGTTCCGGCCATGGCACGGGCTCTTGGTGGGGCTCGCCGGCCGTGAACGGCACGGTGATCGAACAGGCCCAGATCCTCACCACCCACAACCTGGCCGTCCTGGTGCGCCAGGCCGGTATCGCGCCGGCCGCGGGCGGGGAGGCACTGGCCCGCGCGTGCTTCGTCACGGTGTGCCGGCTCGTCGCGCGGGTGCACGGGCACCCGCGTCCGCTGGGGATCGTGAAGGACGCCGCGTACGCGTGGCGGCAGATGCTGTTCCATCTGTCGCTGTGCCCGCCCGACCGTCAGGCAGCGGTCGTGGAGTGGGTGGCCGCCGAGGCCGCCCGCCAGCCCTGGCACGCGGCCGCCCGGCTCGGCCCGGCGGTGGCGGGGCTGCGGCTCGTGGCCTCGGGCGGCGCGTTCGGGCCGGACGGGACGGCACGGGGCGGGCCGGCCCGCCGGTTCCTGGGTTGGAGCGTGGGCGGCCACTGGATGGTGTGACCTCGCGGGTGGTCGGGGAAGCGGAGGGTACGATCGCCGGTCCGGCCGGGCGGAACGAGCTGCCGGCCGAGTGGTTCGTCCTCCGACCGGCCTTCTGGGGACGGCAGAAGCACGTGCGTGGGGCCGCGACGTCATGGACGCCTCCTGGAAGCTGTCCGGCCGTTCATGTGAGTCGCTGGGCTCCCCTTCGTGCGAGAGGGGGACTGCGGTGGTGATGGCTCGCGAGGCTGCCGTCGCGACGGTGCAGAAGGTCATGGACGTGGACTGTGCGGCCGAAGGGGCCGGAGCCGACAGCCGACGAGGTGGTCGAGCAGGCTCTGGCGTACCGGCCCTTCGCGCTGTGAGAAGGCCTCGGGTTCGAGGCCAGACGGCCGCGGCTGCCGCGGTGACGGTACCGAGAAGGACATCACCGCGCCGGTCGTAGCCGGGTTGCCACCGCCCGGGGTTCCTGGCCGGACGCCGAGGGCGAACGGGGAGTCCCGTCAACGGTCGACCAGCCGTGGACGGGGGGCCTCCCCCGTGGCTTCGGTGTCGTCGGCGCCGTCGATGCCGACCGGGGCTCGGGGGAGCATCCGGTCCAGCCAGTTCGGCAGCCACCAGTTGGCCGGGCCGAGGAGTGTCATGGTCGCCGGTACCAGCACCATGCGTACGACCGTGGCGTCGATGAAGATCGCGGTGGCCAGGCCGAGCCCGAACATCTTGGTGGAGGGGTCCTCGGCGACGGCGAAGGACAGGAAGACCGCCACCATGATGAGGGCGGCCGAGGTGATGACCCGGGCGGTGCCCGAGACGCCCTCCACGATCGCCGTGCCGTTGTCGCCGGTGCGGACGTACTCCTCGCGCACGCGCGAGAGGAGGAACACCTCGTAGTCCATCGACAGACCGAAGAGGATGGCGAAAAGGAACATCGGGATGAACGACACGACCGGAACTGTCGCTTCCAGCCCGATGAGTGCGCCTCCCCAGCCCCACTGGAAGACCGCGACCATGAACCCGTAGGCCGCGCCGATGCTCAGAAGGTTCAGCAGCACCGCCTTGAGCGGTACGACGACCGAGCGGAAGACCACCATCAGCAGCAGGAACGAGAGCGCCAGCACGGCGGCGACGAACACCGGCAGTCGCCGGCTGGTGCGTTCGCCCACGTCCGACAGGCTCGCGGCGGCGCCGCCGATGTGCGCCCTGGCCGGGCCGTGCCCGATCGCCGCGGGCAGCACCTCGGTGCGCAGCCGGGCGATGGTGTCCGCCGTGGCCTTGTCCTGAGGGCTGGTGGTCGGAAACACCACGACGGTCGCGATGCCGGTGGCCCGATCGGTGTGCGCCGGCGCGACGGACGCGATGCCCGGATCCGCGGCGACCGCCCCGACGAGACGGTCCAGCACCCCTGGATCGCCGGCGGGGTCCGCGGCGATGACGAGGGGGCCGTTGACGCCCGGGCCGAACCCCTCGGCGACGAGGTCGTAGGCACGTCGCTCGGTACGGCTGGGAGGCAGTGAGCCGTCGTCGGGCAGGCCGACGCGCAGGCCGAGCACGGGCAGCGTCGCCGTCAGCAGCAGCCCCGCCGCGCCGACCGCGTACAGCACCGGGTGCCGGCCGACGTGCCCGATCCAGCGCCTCCACCTGTCGGCGGGGGCGACGCCCGCTGTCGTGTCCTGCCGTCGGCCGGGGCGGCCCGCCCTCCTGGCCCGAAGGGCCCGGCCGATACGACCGGCCCGGCCCAGACGCGGGCCGGCCGCGCCGAGGAAGGCCGGCAGCAGCGTCACCGACGCCAGCACCATGGTCAGGACGACGATCGAGACGGCGAGCCCGCCCACCGTCATGAACGGCACGTTCGCGACCGCCATGCCGAGGATCGACACGACGACGGTGCCACCGGCGAAGACCACGGGCCGGCCCGCCGTGGCCACCGCCCGTCCGGCCGCCTCGTGGGGGGCGAGCCCGCACGCGAGGTACTCCCGGTGCCTGGCGAGCACGAACAGCGCGTAGTCGATGCCCACTCCGAGCCCGACCATGCTGCCCAGGACCGGTGCGAAGGCAGGGACGTCCGTGACCCCCGCGAGTACCGTCATCGTGGCGACGCCGACGGTCAGCCCGAAGACGGCCATGCCGATCGGCAGCGCGGCGGCGACGAGCGAGCCGAACGCCAGGAACAGGATGGCGGCCGCTGCGAGGATGCCGATCAGCTCGCTCGTGCCGCCGTCGGGGTCGGAGAAGGCGTAGAAGAGGTTCCCGCCCATCTCGATGCGCAGGGGCAGCTCGGCGCGCAGCCGGTCGCCGAGACCGACCAGGGCGTCGAGGTCGTCGGCGGAGAGCCGGCTCTGGTCGGGGTACTGCACCCGGACGACTGCGATCCGCCCGTCGGCCGAGACGAGGCCGCCGCGCACGGCGGCCTCCCTGCCTGCGGTCAGCGCCTCCGCCGGGTCGCTCGTGCCGAGCACGTGCGGCAGCCGCTTCACCTCGGTCTGCAGCCGGGTGAGGGCGCTGCGCGCGCCGCCGTCGTCGAAGAACGTCGCCCCGTTGTCGAGGGGGGTGACGACCACTTGGGCGGTCATCCCCTCCTGGCCGGTGCCTGCCCGCTCGATCAGTTCCGCAGCCTGTTGGGAGTCCAGTCCCGGAGCGGTCATCGAGTCCGCGGTCCGCCCGCCGAAGGCGACGGCGGCGAGGACGGTGAGCGTGGCGGCGATCAGCCATGCCGCGATCACCCGCCAGGGATGGCGGGCGGCGCTTGCGCCCAGGCGCAACAGGGCTTTCGAGAGCATCGGGTCCTCCAACCACCTCGTCGGCCGTCCGTGTACGGCCGCCGATGCCGAGGGTCGTCGCCACGGCGCCCCGCGGCATCGGCCGGCGGGCCGCGGATCCGTCGGCCCCGGGGCGGAGTGACGACCGTCCTTTCGGCCGATGCGCGGCACGCCGCGCTCCCTACGCTGAGAACCGTGCTCCGAGACGACCTGCGAACCCTGTGGACCGAACCCCGGCCGCCCGACGCACCCGCCCGCGTGCGGCGGGACTGGGCGCTGCTCGCCGCGGGCCTTGCCGGTGTGGCGCTGGAGGCCACCTTGCGCGAGAACGTCGTGTGGCGGCCGGTGGCGGTGGTGTTGGCCGTATGGCTGTGCCTGCTGCCCCTGTGGCGCCGGACCCGCCCGCTGGCGATGGTGACGCTGGCGTTCGGCTCGGTGGTCCTGCTTCCGGTGGCCTCGCTCGTCGGCGCACCGAGCGAGCCCGTCGGCCTGTACACCGGCGCGGTCGTGCTCGTGCTGGTGTACGCGCTGCCCCGGTGGGGATCGGGGCGCGAGGTCGTGCTGGGCGGCGCGGTGATCCTCGCGGCCGGCGCGCTGTGTTCCGTCACGGACGAGACCCCGTTCGTCGAGAACGTCGTGGGCATCGCCTTCCTGCTGCTGCCCGGCGTGGTCGGGGCGGCCGTGCGGTTCCGGGTGACCGCTCGCGAGCGGCAGTTGGAGCAGGTGCGCTCCCGCGAACGCGAGCAGCTCGCCCGGGAACTGCACGACACGGTGGCCCACCACGTGTCGGCCATGGTGATCATCGCCCAGGCGGGCCGGGTGCTCGCGGGCACCGACCCGTCCGCCGCCGTCGAGGCGCTGGAGGGGGTCGAGGAGGAAGGGGCGCGCACACTGGAGGAGATGCGCGCCATGGTCGCCGCACTGCGCGACCGCGGGGTCGGCGCCGAGCTGGCGCCCCCTGCCGGAGTCGCGGATCTGGAGCGCCTGGTGCGCACCCCGGGGGGCCGTCTCAGGGTCGACCTGGGGCTCGACGGCGAACTGGACGCGCTGCCCCCGGCCGTGGACGCGGCCGTCTACCGGATCGTGCAGGAGTCGGTGACCAACGCGCTGCGCCATGCGGTCGAAGCGACCGAGCTCGTCGTTCGGGTCGCCGCGGGACGGCACACGGTGCGGGTGAGCGTGCGCGACAACGGCCGGCGCACCGGCCGGGGCCGCGACGGATACGGACTTACCGGACTTCGGGAGCGCGCGACCCTGCTCGGCGGCACACTGAGAGCCGGCCCGGATGCCGACCGGGGTTGGCATGTCGAAGCCGAACTGCCGGGAGCGAGGAGCGAGAGCGGTGTCCATTCGCGTCCTCGTCGCTGACGACCAGACGATCATCCGCACCGGGTTGCGGATGATGCTGAACGCCCAGCCCGGCATCGAGGTGGTCGGCGAGGCCGCCGACGGGCGGAAAGCGGTACACCTGGCCCGCGAACTGCGCCCCGACGTCTGCCTGTTCGACATCCGCATGCCCGTGCTCGACGGGCTCGAGGCCACCCGGCTGATCGCCGGCCCGGGCGTCGCCGACCCGCTCGTCGTGGTCGTCATCACCACGTTCGACCTCGACGAGTACGTCTACGGCTCGCTGCGTGCCGGCGCCCGCGGTTTTCTCCTCAAGGACACGGGACCAGACCTTCTGGCGCAGGCCGTACGGTCGGCGTCCGACGGTGAGGCACTCATCGCGCCCAGCGTCACCGTCCGTCTGCTCCAGGCGTTCGCCGACCTGCCCGCCGGCCGGCCCGCGGTCCAGCCGGTCTCCCCCGTCACCGCCCGCGAGGAGCAGGTGCTCCTCGCCGTCGCTCGGGGGCTCACCAACACCGAGATCGCCGATGCGCTGCACATCAGCCTCAGCACGGTGAAGACGCATCTGGCCAGCCTGATGGCCAAACTCGGCGCCCGCAACCGGGTCGAGATCGCCATGTGGGCCTACGAAACGCGCCGCATCCTCCCCGGCACCTGAGCACGCCGGCTGCGTACCTGTGCTGCCGGAAGGCCCCCCCGCACGGTGACGGTCAAGGATGTCCCGGATGCGCGGAATCGTCAGGCGAGGTCGAGTTCGAAGCCGCTGCGGGGCAGGGTCGGCACCCGCGACAGGGGGATGGTGAGGTCCTGGTCGGGGACGCTGTAGTCGAGCCGGGCGAGCTCCGTCGCCAGGGTCGCGAGGACCGTGACGGTGATGTCCTCGCCGGGACACCGGTGGCCTTGGTCCGGGTCGCCGCCGCCCTGCGGGACGAGGTTCTCCGGGCGACGGGCCGCACCGGTGAAACGATGGGGATCGAAGCGGTAGGGGTTGTTCCACAGGGCGGGGTCGTGGTTCTGCCCGTAGAGGTCGAGGAGGACCATGGTGTGCTCCGGAATCCGTTCGCCCCGCCAGGTCAGGTCCCGCGCCGCGAGGCCGCCGACGAAGGGTGCGAACGGGTAGAAGCGCCGTACCTCGTGGGCGAAGGCCCTCGCGTGGACGCCGCGGGCGTCCGCGCGAAGCAGGTCGCGGTGGTGCGGCCAGCGGTGCAAGGCGTGCGCCGCGAAAGTGGCGAACCAGGCGATCGCGATCGTGGGCCGAACGATGTTCAACAGCTCCACCGCAGCCGTGTGCGGATCGAGGAGGGTCCCGTCCACGTCCCGGTGCCGGGCCACCGCCTCCAGCGCCGTCGCCCCCTCACCGCTCGGCCTCCGCGGCGCCTCGCGGAGGGACGCGATGAGGTCGGCCATGGACTTCTCCTGCCGGGCCCGGGCATGGCGGGCACGCACATGGCGTGGACCCGGGGTGGCGAAGCCGTCGACCATGGCCGTGCAGTCGTGGGCCAGGCGCTCCACCTCCGGCCCCGCGAAGGGAACCCCCGCCCACTCGCAGACGGCCAGGGCCAGAACGTCGGCCGCCTCGTCGAACACCACCACGCGCTCGCCGTGCCGGCTCTCCGCTGCCTCGCGCCACCGGCGCTGGACCTCCGCGCCCAGGTCTCCGACGCCCCTCTCGTCCTTGAGAAGGGCGAGGAAGAGCGCCTTGCGTGCCCGGTGCGCTTCGCCGTCCAAGGTGTGCACGGCCCCTCGCCCGAAGAGGGTGTCGAGGACCGGCCCCGGCAGCGCCTCCCTGCGCACGACGTTCCGCTCGTCGTAGAAGAAGCGCACCGCCTCCGGGCCGTGGAGGGCGATGACGGGCCTACCGAGCAGGCGGGTCCGGTACGTCGTGCCGTCGGTGGAACGCATCTTGTCGGGAAGCCAGGCGTAACCATGGGCCAGAACCCCGATCGTGCCATCACGCAACGGCCCCATGAGAGTCTCCAAAGGGGGCATGCGGTGCGGCTACCCGAAGTCGAGCCCGCATAACGGAGGCGGCGGAAACCCAGCGAGAGTTCTTCGTTCAGCTCAGCACCCCCTTGGCGCTCCGGCCCAAGCCCGTGAGGTGTACCGCCGACGCTCGGCTTGCGGGGCTCGCGCATGGGTAGGCGCCGGTCACACGCGGCGTACATCCGGCCGCTGAGGAGGTGAGTGACATGACCACCCCGAGCAATCCCGACCCCGATCGCCGTGCCACGACGGGACTGGAACCAGGTGGCGGCGTGCCGGCGGGTAAGACGCCTCCGGCCGAGACGGGCACCGGAACCGGGACGGGCCCGTACCGGAAGCCGACGCCGGGCTGGTCCAAGGGCCCCCTGCTGATCCTGGCGCTCGCGGTGCTGGTCTTCGCCCTGTTCTTCGCGGTGTACGGCATCGTCCTGGCCACCCGCTGAGGCATCGGGCCCGGCCGAGTCGGCCATGGCCGACGACGTCGACGGCGCGCCCCGTTCGTACGCCGCCGGTCCGAGGACGTGGGGGTGGCGGCGTTCTCTCCGGGGTGCGCGGCCCGACGCCTGCCCCCTTGCCGGCCGCCCCCTTCACCGCCCAGCCCCCGTGACGCCACGCAGCCCGCCCGCGCCGTCGCCCCGGCTGAGCCATCCTTCCCGGCGCGGCGTCGGGTGGGCCCCGACGTCGATGCCAGGGCCGCCCAGTCCACAGCACGTCGTCCACTGCCGGCACCTCCGTGTCGCCACCTGAGAGGGGTAGGCGCTGACGGGTGAAGGCAGTTGGCGTGGACGGTGCCCTGGTCTGCGGTGGGTGCGTGTGGGAGCCTGTGAGGACACCAGCCTGGTCTGGTAGGAGACCCCGAGCCGCCCGCGCAGGCTCTCTGCTGAGGGCCGGGACGCGGTTCGGGTGGTCTTGCTGGTCTGTGCGTGACCCCACGTCACGCTCCTGGCACCCCGCGATCGGGGTGCGTTGGGCTCGACCCCGTAGGAAAGGGGCGAACCATGAGCGATCTCACCCTCACCACACGCGAGGACCCCGACGGCACGGTCCTCGCCCTGTCCGGGGAGATGGACCTCGCGTCGCGACCCGCTCTCGAAGAGGCCACCCGTGTGACGCCGCCCGGCGGCTCAACGCTGTGCCTGGACATGTCCGGGGTGACCTTCATGGACTCTTCCGGCCTGAACTTCCTGCTGATGCTCCAACGCCGACTCGCGGCCGACAGCAGCCGCCTCGTCCTCACCGGCATCCGGGAAGAGCCGCTGCGCGTCCTCACCCTGACCGGCGCCGACGCCATCCTTCTGCCTGCTGACGGCGGGGCCCCCGTGCCCGCACCGCGCCGGACCACACCGGCCTCCTGAGCCCACTCAGCGGGCCGGCGAACCCGGGGATGGACGAAAGCCGCACGTTCGTGGTCTCGACAATCGGCCTCGACGGCACGACCGTCCCGGGCGGTGAGACCGGCATCCTGGCCGGCAGCATCGCGAAGTGCCCCTGACCGGTACTCACCGGCCCGAGCCTCTTCACCCTGTGGTGGAGGGGCTCTCCCACACTCCGGCACATACGATCACGACGCTGATCGCGAGGGACATCCTGATCCCGATCACCGAGGACCTGGCAGGCGTGCCGCCTCACCCCGACGGAAACCGTCATGGCCAGAAAGCCGACTCCTGACACGGAGAGCCGTGCACGGCACCGGAGCCAGGTCTGTCCACCGGCTCCGAGCCGCGAACCAGCAGACCCAGGGCGCACCATCGCACTCCATGGCTTTGAAGGGAGAGAAGCCATGCTCAGCCACTTCGACGACCAGCCCGCCACGCCCCCGGACGACGCCGGCGGCGTCCCGGACCGGCCCACCGTCGCCGTGGTATTCGAATCCGGCCCGCAGCGAGTGCTTGCCCGGGTGAGCGGCGAGATCGACCTGGACAGCGCGCGCAGTCTGCGTGAGGACCTCTTCACCGCGTTCCGGACCAGCCCCACCGGGCTCGTCGTGGACCTCGCCGCTGTCACCTTCTGCGACAGCTCAGGCCTGCACATCCTTCTGGACCTGCACTGGCTGGCCGCGAAGACCGGCAAGAGCCTCGTCCTGACCGTGCTCAGCCGCCCCGTCGCCCGCCTGCTGGACATCACCGGGACCCGGCCGATGTTCACCCTCCACAGCGAGTCCCGCCCCGGCGCTCCGCCGGACCTCACCCCCATCCCCCGACAGACGTGATCACGGCGCCGCGGACGAGACCCACACCACTTCGAGCGACGCCGTCAGCGCCGCGCTGAGTGCCGCCCGCTTCACGTCCCTGCCCTGGCCGGACACCGCAAGCTGAAGACCGACGGGCGCACGCCCCCGGGGGCAGACCCCCAGCGCCCGGCGTCCCCGCCCAGGCCCCGCGGGTCCGCATGAATCCACCACCACGGATCGGTGCGGCCTGGGAGAAGGGGAGGAAATCCCAGGCTGCACGCGAGCCGGTCGCCGCCGCCCACGACTCGGGGGGATCCGCAGACGACGGCGCTCTCGCCCGCCTGCCCTCGAGACCACATCTCAAACCATGTGTTTTCCGGGTGAAATGGCGCGGCACGCCAGCCAGGGCCGAAGGGCACCAGGGCAGAGCGGGGAGCGAAAGGGGGCACTCAACGGGAATCGGTATCCGCCACCCGCAGGTCCGACGGCCTCGGTGCTGTGAAGCTCGGCCCATATGCGTTTTCTGTGTGTCGCCTGTCCGTGTGTCGACGCGGGCGTGCGCTTTCGAGGTCGGGGCACACTGCGGTCATGGCGACGAACGGCGGCAAGGACCCTCGACGGGACGCGGTCAGCGACGGGCGGGACGAGACGGAAGCGGAACGGGCAGACCGCAGATGGACGGAGCTGCTGCAGGAGTTGCGGGTCGCTCAGACGGGGATGCAGATCCTCTTCGGCTTCCTGCTCGCGGTGGTCTTCCAACCGCGCTTCACGGAGCTGAACGACGTCGACCACACCATCTTCGTGATCACCGTCGCCTTCGGTGCGGCCACGGTCGGCGCGCTCGTGGGCCCGGTGTCGCTGCACCGGCTGGTTTCCGGCAAGGGCCTCAAGCCCGAAACGGTCGCCCTCGCCTCCCGGATGACGCTCATCGGGCTGGTACTGCTGTTCTGCACCATGGTGCTGGTCTTCCTGCTCATCCTGCGTGTCGCACTGCACGACTCCCTGGCGTTCTGGCTCGTGGCCGGCATGGGGTTGTGGATCGCCGTGTGGTGGTTCGCCATTCCCGTATGGGCACGTCATCGCGCCCGCGGCCTGTCCCGGCGCTGAACCGGCGGAACGCCGTCCCGGCGCTGACCCCGGCGGAGCGCCGCGACCGGTCACGTGTCACGAGCATTGCGGTGACGAGCGGAGCGCCTCCCGCGCCTCATCCAGGGTCTGACGGTCGGGCGTTTCGGCGCCGCAGCCGGGGTACGCGGACGGCTCTCAGCGCCGCGCGTGCCGCGTTGGCGCCGCAGGCTCCGTGTACACCCCCTCCGGGGTGCGTCGTGGCAGAGCAGAGGTAGAGGGCGCGGATCGGCGTCTCCGGACGGCCGAGGCCGGGAAGCGGGCGGAACACCAGTTGCTGGTGCAGTTGGGTGGTGCCCTGGTTGACGGCCCCACCGACCAGCGAGGGATTCAGCTGTTCGAGGTCGGGAGGTGCGAGGACCCGCCGCGCGAGGATCGAGGCGCGGAAACCGGGAGCCAGGCGTTCGACGCCCGCCTCGACGCGGTCGGCGACCGCTTCCTTCTCGTGCGCGTCCCAGCGGCCCCGGACGTCCTCCTCCCCGGCGTCTCCGCGGATGTGCTGGGGGACGTGCGTGTAGCCCCACGCCGACTCGGTGCCGGCAGGCGATCGGGCGGGATCCGCCGTGGTCATCTGGCCGAGCACGGTGAACGGCACGTCCGGAACCTGGTGCATGGCGAGCTGCCCGGCGAACCGGGTGAGGGCGTCGACGCCCTCGGCGACGTGGACCGTCCCCGCACCGCGCGCCCCCTCGCACTCCCAGGGGATGGGCCGGGACAGCGCCCAGTCCACCTTGACCGTGGCGAAGTCCCACTGGAAGCGACGCACGTCGGCGCGAAGAGGCGCCGGCAGGTGCCGCTCCCCCACCAGTCGCCCGTACACCAGGGGGGCGGGCAGGTCGGCGAGGACCGCCCGCCGCGCGGGGATCTCGGTACCGTCCGTCGTGCGGACGGCGACGGCACGCCCGTTGCGTATCACGACGCGCGTCACCGTACGCCCGCAGAGCACCGTGCCACCGCGGTCGCGCAGCCGCGCGACCAGGGCGTCGGTGAGCCGGCCCGCGCCGCCGGCGGGAACGGGGAAGCCGTGGTCCTGGCCCAGCATGCACATCAGCCAGCCGAACCCTCCGCCGAGCGCAGATTCCGGGCCGAGGTCGGCATGGAGCGCGTTCCCGGCGATCAGCAGTCGGCCTCCGTCCCCGGCGAAATGCTCCTCACCGAAGTGACGGGCGGGCAGCAGCAGGGTGCGCAGCAGGCGCAGGCCGTCACCGGGTCCCGTCCTGGCGCCGAGCCGCAGTCCCGCGCGCACGGGCGGGAACGGGGTGAACAGGCAACCGACCAGGTCGTCCCCCACGCGGCGCCACAGACGGTGCAGGCGCTCCCAGGCAGCGCCGTCCGGGGCCGCGAACCCGGCCAGAGAGGCGGTGGTGCGCCGGAGGTCACGGCTGAGCACGGGACAGCGCCCGTCAGCGAGCGGGTGGGCCACGACGTCGGCGGCGTGGCTCCAGCGCAGTCCGTAGCGGTCGAGCGCGAGGTCCCGGATCACCGGCGAGGCGGCGGCGAGCGGGTAGAAGGCGCTGAACAGGTCGTGCACATAGTCGGAGTGGACGCCCCGGTCACTGCGCACCGCACCCCCGGGCCGGTCCTGGGCCTCCACCACGACCACCTGCCAGCCCGCGTCCGCGAGCAGGTTGGCCGCGACCAGGCCGTTCGGGCCGGCGCCGACGACGACCGCGTCAGGAGCCGGCACGGGACCGCTCCTCGGCCGAGGCGGCGAGCTCGCCCAGTCGGACGAGCATCCGCCGGTTCCGCCATCGCATGAGCACGTCGACGGCCGAGTTGTGCCACCGTGCGGCGGCGCCGCTCAGTGGGTGCTCGTCGACGACGACGAGGGTGCCGCTGCCCCACGGCTCGATGCGAAAGGCGATGCGGGCGCTGCCGACGTGGGTGCGTGCCTCCAGTTCGAGGCGGCGTCGTGGTTCGCACAGGCGGGAGATCGTGCGCCCGTGGTACGCCCATGGGCCGAGCTTCAGGGTGTAGCCGAGCTCCGCGCCCGGGGCGGGCCACCGGTCGTCGCGCTGCCAGGAGTCATGGGTGCCCACCACGAACAGGGCGTACAGCCGGCCTTTGCTCAGGACCGACCAGACGGCCTCGGGCGGGGTGTCGATGAGGCGGTTCCACTGTGCCACGGCTTCGGTCTCCTCAGGTGTGGGGACGGGGGAAGGAATGCGTGCGGGTACAGCCGTGCCTGCGTGCGTGGCTGCGGGATCCGCGGAGGCCCGCGCCGGTGGCGGCTGCCGCGGCGGCGATGAGGCAGGCGCGGCGCAGCACGGTGCGAGCCCTGCCGTGGCGGCCGCCGGTGACGGAGGCCGTGTCCGCGGACGGGGTGAAGAGCGTGCCGGTGGTGACCGGCGCCGAGCCCGGCGCGCCGAGGTAGCCGTGCTCGGTACGGTGCCGGATCAGTGGCCGCACCAGGCCGGGGGCCGTGTCGTTGGCCCAGGGGAGGAGCCTCGCGCCGGGCCCGACGTACACGTGCCGGCGAGGCCGTGCCGCGGTGCGCACGACGGCCCGTGCCACCCGTTCGGGAGTGGCGAGGGCGGGCAGGAAGCGCACACGGCGGCCCGTGCGGTTGGCCGCGTGCGCGAAGAAGGGGGTGTCGACGCCGCCCGGCAGCACCGTGCACACGGCGACGCCCCGCTCGCCCGTCAGCACCAGTTCTTGGCGGAGTACTTCGTCGAGGCTGACCAGGGCGGCCTTCGAAGCGGCGTACGGGCCCATGTAGGGCGCATCGACGCGGCCGCCGAGGATGGAAGACACGTCGATCAGCACACCGTGGCCCTGACTGCGCATGGTCGGCAGTGCGGCCAGGGCCCCGTGGAGGGCACCCTGCACGTTCACCTCCCAAACGCGCCGCGCTTCGTCCGGAGGAATCCGGTCGAGGAGGCCGAGGACGCCCACGCCGGCCGCGTTGACCCAGACGTCGATGCGGCCGAACCGGTCGAGCGCCGTCTCCGCGACCCGGGCGATCGCTTTCGCGTCGGTGACGTCCGCGGGTACGTCCACCGCCTCGGCCCGGGCGTGCGCGGCCTCGCACTCCTGGGCGACGTCGCCCAGGGCGGCCGCGCTGCGCGCCGTGACCACGATCCTGGCGCCGCGGTGGGCGAAGGCGAGCGCCACGGCGCGGCCGATCCCGCTGGACGCGCCCGTGACCACCACGACGGTCCCGGGTGGGACTGTGTGTCGGTTCCCGGGTGGGCGTGGGTGTCGGGCCCCGGGTGGGCGTGGGTGTCGGGCCCCGGGTGGGCGTGGGTGTCGGCGTCTGGTCATGCCCTGCGAGTCACCGCTATCGGCGCACTTCATTCGGGAGGGGCGGCCGGCCGTTCTTGCCTTGGCTCGGAAGGCGACGTGATCGGACGGCGCCCCCTACGATCATGCTCATGCCGGCCCGGGCGCGGGCGTGAGCAAGGCGGCGGCCACCGGCGTGGGGCGTAGGACTGCCTCGACCCCGCCGGTCTGAGGTGCCGCGGCCCCTTCGCAATCGTCTCGCGCCGTCAGTTGCCGTCAGCCGCCGTCAGCCGGGGCGCCGCCCCGAGTCGTCGTCCTGGGGATCGACGCCGGTGAACGCCGAGGCGTCCTTGGTGCCGCTGGGCCGTCCGCTTCGCCCTCGCTCGCCCGTGTCGTGCCTGCCCTTCTCGGAGGAGCGGGCGTGCTCCTCTCCCCTGCGGGAGTCGCTCGTGACGGTGTCCGCCGGGACACCGGTGTCTTCCTCCTTCGACACCTGCCGCCCCTTCCGACGAGCGGGTGCGTGCTCCTGGGGGTGGAAGGAACGAGAAGCGCTGGGGTTGTCCTCCTGCCGGGTCTCGTCGACGTCCGGGGCCCAGCCGTGATGTCCGTCCATGTCGCTGGGACGACTTCCGCTGCGACGTGAGGGTTCGGGAGACTTGGAGTTTCCAGCCATGATCCGGACCTCCGTCCTTGAGAGAGGTTCTGCGGCGCGGCTGCCCGTCTGCAGGCGATCAAATCCTCACATGGTCAGACTCCGCGTGGCCGGCTTCGTCGGTACCCCCTCGCCAGTTCGTTGAGCCGAACGGATCTTCTCGGCTTTCATCATCGGCGCGACCGCCCCGCACGGGTACGCAAAGGCCGTACCAGGTCGGCATAATCAGCAACTTTGCCCGGATAATGGGCACGCCCCCCTCTGTCATGCGCACCTGCGGCGACCGACGGCAGGGGCGGCCTTTCAGCAAGCGGGAGGAAGCATGCTCGTCCGGCACACAGTCGAAAACGGCGTTCTGCGCGTGGCGCTCCTGGGCGACCTGGACGTCTCCAGCCGGGCAGCTGCCGCCCTGCAGATCGAAACGCTGCTCCATTCGCACCGGCCGGAGCAGGTGCGGATCACGCTGTCGACCAGCGACCCGTCACGGGCGTCTCTCAGCGTTCTGGCCCGGGCCCGCCGCCTGTGCGAAGGCCTCGGAATCCCCTTGACGGTGGCCGGACCCGCCAGCAGGCCCGCGGCAGCGTGACCCCCGAACGCGCTGACCCTCCCCGAGGCCCCCGCGGTCGCGCGCCCGACGGGCCTGGGCGGCTCCAGCCGCTCCAGGCCCATGGCGGGAGCACCGGGGGGGGCGGGCCGCCGGCGTGGCCATTTCGGGCCTGCGGCGGCCCGCCCAGCGTGGGCTCCTCCACCGAGGGCAGCCCCTTGAGACCGCGACGAAGCCCGGGAAGGGGCGGCGCGGGCCGGTGCGGGCCGGCGCGGGCCGGCGCGGGCCGGTGCGGGGCGGCGCGGGGCGGCGCGGGCCGGTGCGGGCCGGTGCGGACGGGCCGCCCGCGGATCCCGGGAGGGGGGGGGTCAGTTCCGGGCGTCGAGTTCGGCGACGATCGAGGCCGGTGTGTGGCCGCTGCGGTCGGACACCCGGTGGAAGTCGACCGAGACGAAGTTCGGGTCGCGGCCCCCGGCCGCCGGACGGCACTGCTGGTCGATGCGGTCCCGCAGCTTGGTCCCGTTGTCGAGTGCGGCGTTGATGAGCGTGGGGACGTTCCGGTGGTGGCTCATCGTGAAGAGCCTGCGGAAGCCCGGCTCCTGACGGTCCAGCGGCACGTCCGCCCACCGGGTGACGCAGGAGACGTCATCGCCGAGGTCACCGAGGCTCCAGTAGTTGCTGACCGTCCAGGCCTTGTCGTGCATGACGCCCAGGTGCTCACGGTCGCCCGCGTCGCTGAAGATCAGCAGGCGCTTCCCGGAGCTGACGAGGTCGGTCATCCTCGGCCACCCCTGCCGGCGCACGTTCCACGCGTCGGGCCTGAAGAGCAGCTGGTCGAGGCCGCGGACGCGGCCGAGCGAGTTTCCCAGTTGCTGCGCGGTGACGTAGTCCTCCAGGAAGACGGTCACCACCTCCTGGGGGTTGGCCGCGAGGAAGTCCACCGCCGTCTGCATGCTGCTCTGGAAGGACTGTCGTGGCAGTGCGTACGTGGCTCCGGCGAAGGTCTTGCACTCGCCGTGACACAGGTAGACGTCGCTCGGGTAGCAGTCGCTGCCGAAGCTGATGACGCACAGCCACCGGCTGTGCTCGTACCAGTGCGTGTCGAGGCTCAGGCCACGCACCCCGTTGTCGAGCTGGTGGCGTATGGATTCGGACTGTGACACCGAACTCCAGCGGGAGTCCTCGTAGTTGGTGAAGGCGTTGTGCGTGGCGAGGAAGGAGACCTCGTCGAGTCGCCGGTCGCCCCAGCGGGCCCGCGCCTGGGCCACGGCGGATCCGTTCGCGGCAGCGGCGGTTCCCGTGACCGCACGGGCGGGCGTGGGGGGCTGAGCCGCGCTCGCCAGGGCCGGTGCCGCCAAGAGGCCCAGAAGGAGGCTCAGGAGGAGGAGGAGGAGCGAGACGGTGAGTCGTCCGGTTCCCCGAGAGGACGTCGTCTCGGCCGAGCCTGATCCGAACCGTGGGGCCGCGCCGGGACGGGCGCCCCGAAGTGACATGTTCATGATTGGCATGCAGAGGAGCGTAGTGCGCCCGAGCGGGATTCACCCCGGCTCGGAAGGCAAGCATCGAGTTACCTTCGGTCCGCCCCCGACGACCTGACGCGGCCCACCCCTACTGAACTACCGATCAGTCACGTGCTCGGTGTACCCGCTCCCCCGACGGGATGCAAGAGGGGCGCCCGCCTTCGCGGCGGAGACGTCGGACTCCGAACGCCGCCTGCCCTCACGGACACGGAAGGAGCTCCCGCACGCGGGACGCGGACGGTGCCGACGTGTCACACGCCGCGCTCGGAATCACCTCTGCCACCCGCTGCGCAAGGATCACGGACCGGGACTCATTGGATCAGGTCGGCGTGCGGATGCTCGGGGGAGGTCGGACAGACGTAGAGCTGCATGTTGTCGGCGCTGCCGACTTCTACCCTGGTCGGCTGCGCCGGGTCCTGGCCGGCGGGATGACCGTCGGCATCGGCGGCCGCTCGGTCCTCGTGCGGCGCCCAGCCGCGCGTGCCCTCGTCCCATTCGAAGGAGGCGATGGTCAGCAGCGGGACCATCCGGACGTCGCAGACAGCGCAGAATCGGGGATGCGGGTCGGTGCGGCCCCACGGGGGCCAGCCGCCGGCCTTCCAGCCGGGGGCGCCGGCCAGATTGCCGTCGTAGAACTCCGTCGGACAGTCCGCGTACGAGCTGTCCAGGCCGGCACCGGCTGCCTGCCACCTGCTCCAGTCCCCCACCGCCAGACGCATCCGCAGGCTGAGATCGAGGCTGTGGGGATACTCGGTGACTGCTTCTGGTGCCAGCAGACACGGCTCCGGCACATAGCCGTCCCAGTCCGCCTCGTACGGTTCCGGCGGCAGGGTGAGGACCTCGCCGACGTCCGCGGCGGACCGCCAGAACAGAGCGGTCGCGGGCTTGGCGTCCGGTTCGTGGACGTAGGGGCACCACAGCACCTGGAGCACGTCGGCCTGCCCGGGCGGCCGCAGGAGAGGGACATCGCGCACGTACAGCTGGGCGACGGGCAACATGGGGACCGGACTCTCCGCGGGCCAGGGAGGGCCGGCATCGAGGCGCTCCATGAACGTCGCGGCGTTGCGGAGATGCATCTCCGTCTCCTCCGGCGTGTAGTGAGGACCTCGGGGATCGTGGTGGAGCCGGGCTTGTCGACGCCTCTCGAGGCGTATCTCTCCGGGCGACTTACACCGTCCCGTGCCCGGATGCACGGCTTCGCAGTGCGGCCATGGCTCCTCAGCGGGCCACAGCAACGGGCCACCCACAGAACTGTCCCGCACCGAGGGCGACCCGAGGCGTGGATGCAGCCGGATCGCCGTGCGCGCCAACGGGGCCAACTCAGGAAAGATCGCGGTGACGTCGACGGGCCGCGGCGGAGTAGTGCGTACGAAGACCATGCCGGTGATCCTGCCACCGCCCGCTGACAGGCCCCTACCGCCTCAACCGGCCGTCCGCGCGCGGCTGGTCGGCCCGCTCACCGAGCCGGCCCACCCTGCGCTCAGGTGGGGGACGGTCCTCCTGCTCGCGGCGCTCCGAACCGCGCCCCCGCCTCGCCGTATGGGCGACAAAATCGTGCGACCGCCGACCTACCCACTCCTATGATCTCCGGATGACGGATCCGATCTACCCCACCAAGCCCCGCCCCGGAGACCGGGTCGCGGTGCTGTCCCCCGCGTCCGGCCTGCCCGGCCTTTTCCCTCTGCCGTACGAGTTGGGGCTGCGCAGGCTCCACGAGGAATTCGGACTGAAGACGGTGGAGTACCCGACGACGCGGAAGATGGGGGCGACGCCGCAGGAACGGGCCGAGGACATCCACGCCGCCTTCGCGGACCCTGACATCAAGGCAGTGATCGCCAGCATCGGCGGCGACGACCAGATCACCGTCCTGCCCCATCTCGACCACGATCTCCTCCGCGCCAACCCCAAGCCGTTCTTCGGCTACAGCGACAACACCAACCTGTTGCTGTTCCTGCGGAACCTGGGCATCGTCAGCTATCACGGCAGCTCCGTGATGGTCGAACTCGGTCGGCCCGGAGCGATGCACCCGTCGACCGCGGATTCCCTCCGCGCGGCGCTGCTCACGTCAGGCGCATACGCACTCACTCCGTCAAGCACCTGCGGGGACGTCAACCGGCCCTGGGAGGACCCGCACACCTTCGAGTCCGAACCTGAAATGGAGCCGGCTGACGGCTGGTTCTGGCACAACGGCGACCGGGTCGTCGAAGGGCTCGGCTGGGGTGGCAACCTGGAGATCCTCTCCTGGCTCCTGATGGCCGATCGCGCGGTGCTGCCGGTCGATGCGTACGCCGGTGACGTGCTCTTCCTGGAGACCTCCGAGGAGATGCCGCGCGCCGACGAGGTCTACCGGATCCTGCGGAACATGGGCGAGCGCGGGCTTCTGCGGCAGTTCCCCGCACTGCTGATGGGCCGGGCCAAGAGCTGGTCTTTCGAGAACCGGTTCAACGCCGAGGAAAGGGCGCACTACCGCCGCCGGCAGCGTGAGGCCGTCCTGCGAGCTGTCCAGCAGTACGCCCCCGACATGATGGTGGTGTTCGACGTCGACCTCGGTCACACCGACCCTCAACTCGTGATCCCCGTCGGGGGACGAATCCAGGTGGACGGTCCGTCACGCCGGATCGTGGTCACCTACTGAGTCGGTGCCGGGGGTGCGATTGCCCCGCAGGCTCGCACCCCCGGCGACCGGACACTGACGTGCCCGGGCCCCAGCCTTCCGGCTTCGGCTCGGCGTCACCACGCAGGAGGGGTGCGGACGGGATCGACTTGCTGGGTCGTCAGGGCCTGACAGAGCCGTCGCCTCGACGAGGCGACGGCGCCATCACGGCTCTCCGTTCCCTCTCCGCCTACCCCAGGTCCCCGAGCCGGAGGGCGTCCCTCATCTCGCGGAGCTTCGCGGTCGTCTCCGGGGTCCGCTCCTGGGGCTGTTCGGCGAGTTGGACGGCATCCTCGATCTCGCCGAGCTTCGCGGCGGGCACGACGCCTGCCGGCTCGATCAGGTCGTCCCGTGACACGGTGGTCAGCCACGTACGAGGGGTGAAGCCCGGGCGCGGGAACGCGAAGCGCAGCACACCTTCGAGGGGCAGGCCCTCCATGGCGCCCACAGCCACTTCGACGCCCAGACCGCCGATGTCGTGGATTCTCGGGGTCACGGGCAGGCGCCGAGGTCAGCCCAGGGCGAGCCAGCGGATGCCGAGCTGTTCGACCTGTACGGTCTCCGCTTCGTCCAGCGGCTCCCGCCCGGTGGCCTTGCGCAGGAAACGACTCCGGCTCCACCCCAGCTCGTCGGTGGCCATGGCGTGTTCCGTGCCGAGGAGCAGCTCCGTCACGACGTCGCCGGCTGCCGAGGTCAGCCAGGGGCTGCGTCCCAGTGCGTCGGCGAGGTCGAGACCGTGGACGGCGACCTCCACCACGCGGGTGAGGAGGAACTCCGAAAGGAGCATGGCGTCGCCGTGACGCGTTCGTACGGTCCGGCCGTCCTGCTGGACTCGGCACAGCTGGTCGACCCGCTGCCAGGTGGCGGCGAAGTCCTGTGCGAAGGCGGCTCCGTCGGCCGACCGGGCCGCACGGTCCTGGGCCAGTGCGATCCGGCTGTCGTTGGTCCGGGGCGAGAAGCGCTCATCGGGGCGGTAGTACTCCGCGGCCGAGATCTCCGGCTCATGGGGGGCCGGTGCGTCCAGCATGTCCGGTAGCCAGTCGATCACCACGCATACATGCCCGAGCAGGTCGCGCACCGTCCAGGGGACGCAGCGTGTCGGAAGGTCCCACTCGGCCGGGGAAAGCCCTGACACGGCATCGGTCAGGGCCCTGGCTTCCTGACGAAAGGCTTCGAGCACTCGGTCCTGATTCACGCTGGTGACGTTCCTGATCATCGTCGGACGGGCGCCTGGTTCCTGTCGGTCATCCGACCGCGGCTCGACGCACGTGTTCCTCACGGCGGAGATCCGTGCTTCATCCGTGAGCTCGCATCGGTTGTTCCCCACGGGCCGGCGCTTCCTTCCTCGAGGGCGGCGCCGGCCCGCTGAGGCGTTGGGCGTCGGGCGTCGGGCGTGTGGCCTACGGTGTTTCGGCTCTCAGAGCTGCGCGTTGCCGGGCCGCTCCGCGCGGAGCATGGAGTAGATCACCGAGTCGTTCCACTGTCCGCCGCGCCACACAGCGGAGCGCAGGACGCCTTCCTTGACGAAGCCGGCCTTCTCCAGGGCGCGCTGCTCGGCGAGGTTGGCCACGTCCGTCCACGCCTGGATCCGGTCGGCCCTGGTGTGCTCGAAGAGGTAGTCCGCGAGGAGCCGCTGTGCCTGGGTGCCTATGCCCCGGCCGCGGGCGGAGGGCACCAGGCCGATGGCCAGGCTCCAGTTGGTCAGGTCCGCGGGCCCCCAGGTGCCGGGAAACCACTTCACCCGGCCGACCGTCATGTCGCCTTCGACGACCGAGAACAGCCCGCCGTCGGGGCCGAGGAGGCCGTTCTCGGCGAAGCGGCGGCGCAGGTCCGCCGTCGACTGGTGGCCGAACCACTGGTGGACGCCCCAGCCCTCCGGCCCGTCGAACTCCCGCTCCCACACGTCGAGGTCATCGGCGGTGACGGGGCGCAGCGTGATGTTGTCCGACACGGAAGGGCTCCTGATCTTTCGGGCCGCGCGGTTCGATTCCGCACGTCCACGGCGGACGACGTCTTGTGAACTTCTCCTCCCGACGACACGCGCTGCGGCTGGGCGCCGGTTGCGGCCGGCCGGAGAAAGATCGTCAGGACTGCCGTGAGGGTCAGCTGTGTCGGAGCTGCTGGTGGCTCGTCACGCTGTCGCTTTCCGGCCCGTCGCAGGAAGGGGCCCGGCCTGGGCGATGAGGAGGGCGACGTCGTCGTGGTCGTCCGGATGCCGCAGGGCGTCCAGCAGCCACTGACAGGTTTCCTGCAGCGGGCGGTGCGCTTCGCCGAGGCTTCGCAGCAGGGTTTCGAGGCGTTCGTCGATCGCGTGGTGGCGGGTCTCCACGAGTCCGTCGGTGTACAGGACGAGGCGGTCGCCGGGGTGAAGCGCGAAGGACTCGGTGCTGAAGGGGACGCCGCCCACCCCGAGCGGGGCCCCTGTGGGGAGGTCGAGGAGTTCGGGCGGCTGGCCGGCGCGGACCAGGGCGGGTGGCAGGTGTCCGGCATTGGCGATGTCGCACCGGTGACGGTGCGGGTCGTAGATCGCGTACAGGCAGGTGGCGATGTAGTGCTCGAGGCCACTGGTGATCTTGTCGAGGTGATGCAGGACCTGGTCCGGGGCGAGGTCCAGACCGGCGTACGCGCAGGTGGCGGTCCGCAGGCGGCCCATGGCTGCGGCGGCGTCGATGCCGCTGCCCATCACGTCGCCGACGACGAGTGCGGTCTTGTCGCCCGTCAGAGGGATGACGTCGTACCAGTCGCCGCCGATCTCGGAGGATGCCTGGGCCGGCTGGTAGTACGAGGCGACTTCCAGGCCGGCCAGGGCGGGAAGACGGCCGGGCAGCAGGCTGCGTTGGAGGGTTTCGGCGGAGTTGCGCACGCTCTGGTACCAGCGCGCGTTGTCGATGGCGACGGCGGCGCGCGCGGCGAGTTCCCCGGCGAGGATCACGTCGTCGTCGTCGAAGGGCAGGGGGTTGCGGGTGCGCATCAGGTCGAAGGCGCCGAGGACCTCGTGGTGCGCGATCAGCGGGACGGCGAGGTACGAGTGGACGCCGGCCCGGGCGAACGCGTGGGCGGCGTCCGCGTCGGGGGCGATGCGCAGCAGGTCGTCCGGTCCGGCGTGCGCGACGACGACGGGCTGGCCGGTGTGGACGCACTGGGTGATGAGCCGGTCCGGGCCGTAGGCGGCCAGGTCGCCGACCGCGTCCGCGGCGTCGAGGGCCTCCGTCGGGTGCGCGCCGGCGACGGCGAGTGCGCGGAAGAGCTCCGGTCCTTCGTGGGAGCCGGTGGTACGGCGGAAGGCGAGGACGGCGTCGAGGACGTCGACCGCCGCGAGGTCGGCCAGGTCGGGGACGGCGACCTGGGCCAGTTCACGGGCGGTCTCTTCGACGTCCAGGGTGGTTCCGACACGGGCGGACGCCTCCGCGATCAGCGACAGGCGGCGTCGGGCCCGGTCCGCTTCAAGGGTGGCGCGGTGGCGTCCGCTGACGTCGACGACCGAGTTCGCCACGCCGAGGACCCGCCCATTCGCGCCTTCGAGCCGGTAGTACGACACGGACCAGGCGTGGTCGTGATCGAGGTCGGCCCTGGTGCGGCCCACGACGTACTGATCGATCAGAGGCGTGCCGGTGAGCAGGACCTGCCGCAGCGCCGATTCGATGGTGTCGATGCCGGCGGCGGGGTGGATGTCCCGTGGTCGGCGGCCGATGTGGTCGGCGGCCGGGATGCCGTTGATGCGCTCCAGCGCGGGGTTGACCATGAGGTAGCGCAGCTCGGTGTCGAAGAAGGCGACGCCGATGGGTGACTGGGACACCAGTCGGTCGGAGAGCGCGAGCTGGGCTTCGATGCCTTGCAAGGTGACCTGGTCAGCGGCGATGCCCAGCGCGTAGACGTCGCCGAGGTCGTCCTGGAGCCGCATGTTGCGGAACTCCACCAGCCGCGTGCTGCCGTCCTTGTGGCGGATGGGGAAGGCTCCTGCCCAGCTCGCCCCGGTGCCCATCACCTCGGCGAAGAGCCGGCTGACCACGTCCGCGTGCTCCTCGCGGACGAGCAGACGGGCCGCGTACCTGCCCAGCGCCTCCTCCGCGGTGTAGCCGAAGACGTCGTTGGCCTGCGGGCTCCAGAACACGATGCGTCCGTTGGTGTCCAGCACCACCGCGGAAACGCTCAGCAGATCGAGGAGCCCGCCCGGGGGCAGCGAGCCGTCCGTTCGTGCCTTCCCGCCGGGCCGGTCGGGTTCATCCGGTTCCATCACCCAGCTCCCTCCGTGGCGCCGCACGCGGAGTCGCCCACCTCACTATGGTGCTTCCGCCACCAGGCCACCCACGAGTCGAAACGCGGTTCAGGTGGCCGTGAGGGTCCGACGGACCACGGCGCATGCCGCGTCGGCGAGCAGCACGGCCGGCCCGCCGCCGTCGGCTGGGAGGGGCCCGACGTGCGGCAACGGCACCACGCCACCTGCTGACGGACCAGCGGTCGGCCGAGGAGCTGGACCGGTCACGGACGGTGATCGGCTCCCACCCCCCTCGCCGTGCGTATCGAGGGCCCGGGTCCGCCAGGCGTCCTGCGGCAGGGTGCACGTGCCTGCCGATCAGGCCCGTGCGAGAGCGGTTTCGGCCCGGGGAGGGACACGGGCCGTGACGAAAATCGGGTGATCTTGGCTGGGAGGCTTTCTAGGCTGCCCTTATGGACAGCGGAAGCGGGACCGTACTTCTGAACGTCGTCGACGTCGAGGCCACCTGTTGGGAGGGGCAGCCTCCGGCCGGTCAGGTGAGTGAGATCATCGAGATCGGGCTCACCGTCGTCGACCTGGCGGCGGGCCGTCGGATCTCCCGGCACCGGGTGCTGGTACGGCCGGCGCGGTCCGCGGTGAGCGACTTCTGCACCGAGCTCACCGGCCTCACCCCGGCGGAGGTGCAGTCGGGTGTCCCCTTCGACGAGGCCTGCCGGCTGCTCACGGACGCGTACGACGCGCGACGGCGGCCCTGGGCGAGTTGGGGCGACTACGACCGTCTGCAGTTCGAGCGGCAGTGCGCGGCCGCCGGTGCGCCGTACCCCTTCGGTCGGCCGGCGGAGCGCGGGCACACCAACGCCAAGGCCGTGTTCACGGAGGCGTACGGGCTGCGCAAGCGGCCCGGGATGGCGGGCGCGCTGAGGATCGCCGGGCTTCCCCTGGAGGGGCGCCATCATCGGGGCGAGGACGACGCGTGGAACATCGCCGCCCTCGTCCTCGACCTGGTGGACCGCGGGGCGTGGCCTGGCCTGGCCCCGTCCGAGGGCCCGGTGTAGCGAGCTCGTGCACGGTAGGCGGTGAGACGTCGGGGATTCCGGTGGTCACCGGAGATGCCGCGTCCGCGGCAGCCGTACGAAGGCGGGGATGGTCGGGCACGGTGTGGCGCCGACGCCGCGGGCAGGCCAGGACCGGTGGCCACTGCGGCCGCCGGGCCTCTCCTGGGGGCTGGGGCCGGCGGCGGCCTGGCAGCCCTGCGGAGGGCGTACCGCTCGACGAAGCCGCGCTTCGAAGCGCTGCACGTACATCTGCACCGGCTGGGTAGACGACGGCCAGGTGCACGCCCAGGCCTTCGCCCCGGTGTGGGGGTAGGAACACGGCGAGTCACAGCGAGCCACATAGAGCCACATCGCATCGAGGCGCAGCGAGCCACAGCGATCGCGAGGCCGAGGAGGGTTCCGCTGCGCTGCGGGCAGCAGGATCCGCACATGACGAGGTCGGTGCTCGGCCGAGGGCGGGACGAGTGTCCCGTCCCGCAGTGGGCGGCTGCCTCGGGTCGCGGCTTCGGGCGAGGCAGAAGAGGGTGGGCGTGCGCGCGACAACGAAAGGCAGGCCACGATGACCGAGAGCCGACCCGCGACGACGACCGATTCGGGCGCCCCGGCGGAGAGCGACGAGCATTCGCTGACGGTGGGCCCAGGAGGTCCGATCCTCCTCCAGGACGCCTACCTGATCGAGCAGATGGCGCAGTTCAACCGGGAGCGGATTCCGGAGCGGCAGCCGCACGCCAAGGGCAGTGGCGCGTTCGGCCGCTTCGAGGTGACCCATGACGTCAGCCGGTACACCAAGGCGGCGCTGTTCCAGCCGGGGACCCGCACCGATCTGGTCGCCCGCTTCTCGACGGTGGCGGGTGAGCGCGGCAGCCCGGACACCTGGCGGGACCCGCGGGGCTTCGCGGTGAAGTTCTACACGTCCGAGGGCAACTACGACATGGTCGGCAACAACACGCCGGTCTTCTTCGTGAAGGACCCGATGAAGTTCCAGCACTTCATCCGGTCCCAGAAGCGCCGGGCCGACAACAACCTGCGCGACCACGACATGCAGTGGGACTTCTGGACCCTGTCGCCCGAGTCCGCACACCAGGTGACCTGGCTGATGGGTGACCGGGGCATTCCCCGGACCTGGCGCCACATGAACGGCTACACCTCCCACACATACATGTGGATCAACGCGTCCGGCGAGCGGTTCTGGGTGAAGTACCACTTCAAGACGGATCAGGGTATCGAGTTCTTCACCCAGGACGAGGCCGACCGCATGGCCGGAGCCGACTCGGACTTCCACATGCGGGACCTGTTCGAGCACATCCGGGACGGGGACTTCCCGTCGTGGACGCTGCACGTCCAGGTCATGCCGTACGAGGACGCGGCGACGTACCGGTTCAACCCGTTCGACCTGACCAAGGTCTGGCCGCACGGCGACTACCCGCTCATTCCCGTCGGCCGGATGACGCTGGACCGCAACCCCACCGACAACCACGCCGAGATCGAGCAGGCGGCGTTCCAGCCGAACAACTTCGTCCCCGGCATCGGGCCGAGCCCGGACCGGATGCTGCTGGCGCGGCTCTTCTCGTACGCGGACGCCCACCGGGCCCGACTCGGCACCAACTACCAGCAGCTTCCGGTGAACGCGCCCGTCGTCGACGTCCACACGTACTCCAAGGACGGGGCGATGGCCTATCGGAAGAGCTCCGATCCGGTCTACGCGCCGAACTCCAAGGGCGGACCCGCCGCCGACACCGAGCGGTACGGCACTCCGCCGAGCTGGACCGCCGATGGCGAGATCACCCGGACGGCCTACGTCTCGCACCCGGAGGACGACGACTGGGGACAGCCCGGCACCCTCGTGCGCGAGGTCCTGGACGACGCGGCCCGCGACCGCCTCGTGGACAACGTCGTCGGTCACCTCCTCGACGGGGTGAGCGAGCCCGTTCTCGAACGGGCCTTCACCTATTGGAAGAACACCGACGCGGACCTCGGCAAGCGCATCACCGAGGGGGTCCGGGCCAAGCAGGATTCGTAGGTCCCGGGAGGATTCGCAGGTCCCGGGAGACGGCCGCCGGTCCGGACGGAGAGGGTCCGGGCCGGCGGGGGCGTAGGGTCGCACCGCGGCCGGTGCGACGAGTTCCGGTGCCCACATGCGATCGCCGTCCGGCGGCAGGGCGCGACGCGCCCTGCCGCCGGCCGCTGGACTGCCCCCTCTGGCCCCCTTTCGTGTCCGTACGGCGATGTGGGCGGATGCTTCTCGACGGTCAGAGTTCGTGAGCGCCAGGGCCGGCCTGCGGAGTCGAGCGTCGGTGCTGCCCGTCGTCCCCGGCGGATTCACCGTCCGGTGCGGCGCCGTCGGACGCGCAGATCTCCTCGACGACGACCTCGATGATCCGGTCCCGTTCTGCCGGTTCGAGGGCAGGGGCTTCGTCCGCCCGGTCGAGCTGCACCCGCACGCGGCGGACCACGGCGTCCCTATCCGGTTCGGCCGTACGGCGACGCAGATCTGTGTAGACGGTCCAGCCCAGGCCGGCGACGGCGACGACCAGAGAGCCGAGCGAGACCGGGTCCAGGAACCTCTCGGGCGCGCGACCGGCCGCCCCGTCCCGTCCATGCAGGGCGGCCTCGACGTCCGCCGCCAGTCCCTCTCCCGGCAAGCGTCGGGCCGCGGCCCGGGCCACCCGAGCGACGGGGTCGGCAGGGTCGGGTACAACGCTGGTGTCGTCGTGGCTCACGGCTGGTCCTCTCCTTGGGGCGGGGTGGTCAGGTACGCCCGTACGGCGGGCGGGAGCACGTGTCCGGTCACGGCCCGCCACGCTGCTGCGACGGCGGGCAGGCCGCCTTCGGCTGTGGCTTTCCGCAGACTGCGGGCGATCGGTTCCGTCACGGGATGGGGAAACTCCTCGAACGAGGACACCGCCCTGACCCGCCACTCCAGCGTGCCCGGCAGATCTCCCTGCGCTTCACGGCTGGTCGCGAGCCCCTCGCAGGCGTACACCATGCCGGTGCGGTCACCGGCCTCGGAGGCCAGCTCCCGGGACTGGCGGTACCACGCCTCTGCCTCGTCGGGGTCCCCGCGGATGCCGGCCACGCGCCCCAGGGACAGAGCGGCGGAGCACCGAAGGCGCCGGTCGCCGATCTCCTCGGCCGTTCCCAGGAGGTCGCGGAGGAGACGCTCCGCGGCCGCCGCGTCCCCTCGGATCAGGGCGAGGTTGGCCAGCTCGTAGGAGATCACGGCGGCGGTCCTGTGACTGCCGAGGTGCCGCGCGATCCCCAGGCCACGGTCGAGCCACGCGGCTGCTTCTCCATAGCGGCGTCGGCCGCGGGCCGCCATGCCCAAGTGCTGACAGAGAACAGCGATGAGCGACTGGTCGCCGATCTCCTCCATGACGGTGAGGGACGCGCGGAACCAGCTCTCGGCCTCGTCCCAGGCACCCCGGTCACCGGCCAGGGTCCCGAGATCGTTCATCCATATCGCCTGGTGGCGGAGATCCCCGACCTGTTCCGAGGCGGCTGTCGCTTGACCGTAGTGCTCCTCGGCCCGCGACCAGTCCCCCCGCCCGTGAGCGATCCGTCCCAGCTCGCCATGGGTGATGGCGAGGCGGCTGGTCCGCTCCTGGCTCGGCTCCTGGTCCTCCAACGCGGCGAGAACGGTCAGATACGTACGTTCGGCCTCGTCGAACCGGCCGAACGCCGATTGTCGTGAAGCCTCCACGCCGACGAGGTACAGCCAGAGACGCCCTGCAGCGGTGTCCAGAGGGGGCGGACCGCTGTCGTCGGTCTCCGTGGCGATCCGGCCTCGTTCGATCCAGATCCGGGCCTCCGACTCCGGACCGCGGACGTTCCAGTACGCGCTCAGGCACGAGACCAGGTCACCGGCATGCTCCCACCTCCGGGCCTCCAGAGCCTGACCGAACAGCGCGGTCATGGTTGCCTGGTGCTCGGCCATCAGAGCGATCGGGTCCGAGGCCTCCCCGTGGTCGAGCTGCTCCCTGAGCCATCGGCCGAAGTCGGCGTAGGCACCCAGGAAGGCGGCCTCGGCCGCCGCGCGCTCCGCGCCGTACCTCGCACGGTCCTCGGCCCTCCAGCGCATGGCGAGGTATCCGGGAAGCGCCGGGTGGATGCGGTACGTCCGTGCGCCGATCCGCGTCAGCAGCCCCACGTCCGCCGCCCTGTCGAGGGCCTGCTGCCATGCCTGTGCCGTCCGTTCCCGGAAGCGTTCGGGTACGAGCGGGTGCTCGGAGAACAGTTCCAGTACGTCGGCGTCGGCGACCCGGTGGAAGAGGCACACCGCCACCAGCGCCCTCTGCTCGTCCGCCGGCAGGTGGTCGAAGGAGTACGTGATGCCGGCGGCGAGGGAGGCCGTGCGGTCGCCCGTCGGGGTTCCCTCGTCCCCGTGGAACCCGCGTACGCCCTCCGCCGTGCCCCGTAGGCGTTCCAGGAGTACGCCCGCGTCCGTGGTGTCCACGTGCGGCAGGACGAGCCGCATGGTCAGCGGGTGGCCGTCCATCCACTGCATCAGCTCGCCGAAGGATCGGGCAGCGCGACGGCGGCGGGCCGCGGGGTAGGGGGCCAGCAGCTGGTCGGCGTACACCACCGACTCCTCCCGGGACAGCCCCCCGACCTCGATCCGGCGGGCCCCGGCCGGTCCTTCGGGCAGCCAGGATTCCCGGGTCCGGCTGGTCAGCAGGACGGCACTGCGTCCGCCACCTGCGACCGAGGTCAGAAACTCCCTCAGCTCGGCCAGGTCGGCGGTGGTCAGCGGCGGAGTCGCCGACGGCGGGGCCGGCATGGTGTGGACGGATTCGACGTTGTCCCAGATCAGCAGGGCGCGGCGGGTGGCCAGGAACTCATCGACCGCCGCCCGGCGTCCGGCTTCGTCGAGCAGTGCGAAGCGGGCACCGAAGACACGCAGTCCGATCGTTCCGAGCACTCCGGGCAGGCCGGACGATGCCTGGCCCGGTTCGAAGGACTGCCAGAACACCCACTCCGGTTCGTCCACCGCGCCGGTGTCCCGGTACCAGCGGGCGAAGGCCTTGGCCAGCTCGGTCTTCCCGGTGCCGCCCGGGCCGTGCAGGACGACCACCCGTTGGTGCCGGGCGGCCGCTTCCAGTTCGTAGAAGAGGGCGTCCCGGCCGACGAACTCCCCCACGGACACGAGGTCCTGTGTTCCGTCGGGCTGACCGCTGGACTCCGTCGGGTGCGCGGCGATGCGGTCCAGGATGGCGTCGAGACCGGGTCGGCCCTCCTTCGCGGCGGCCCGGACGAGCCCCGGGAAGCGGACTTCGCTGCGTGCGTACAGCACCGGCACCGCCCAGTCGGAGAGCGGGAGCGGGCCTTTGGGCGAGGGGCGGTGGTCGCGGTCCGCGAGCCTGCGGCGGCCCGCGGCCACGGCGTCGACGAGCCGGTCCCCGGCGAAGAGGCGCTCGTAGAAGGCGGTCATGAACTCCGCCGCCGCGACCGCGTAGACGGAGTACGCCATGGCCACCACCGCGGCCGTGCCCTCTTGGAGCAGACGGGTCGCCACGGCCGCCTCCACTCGGGCCCCGAGCACCGCGGACCGGCAGGCGTTGAGCACCACCACCGGGACCTGGGCCTCCGCGAGCACCCGGGCCACCCGTGCGGCGGGGACGTGGTCCGCACCGGCACCATCGGGACGCTCGAAGGCGAGCATTCCCTGCGGGCCCGGCCCGTCGTAGGTGCGCGGGTCCCGGCCGGTGCCGCCGGGTGGTTCCTCGCCGAAGGCCCCATGGCCGTCGAAGTGGACGATCTGGAAGGGCTCGCCCCGCTCCCGGCCCTCGCGCAGCACCTCTCGCAGCCGGTCCAGAGTGGGGGGCCGGAGCACGACCAGGTCCACGCTGCCGCGGACCGCTTCCAGCCGGTGCAGCAGGGGGCGGGCGATCATGCGATAGGCCACGTCGGCGGTGCCGTTCGGGCGGGAGATCACCATGAGCACCCGCAGCCGCGAGCCGGGGACCGTGAACACCCGGGCCAGGTCCGCGGTCGGCAGGCCGCGGGAGAGGGCGATGTCGGGGGCGAGGGCCAGCGGGCCGGGCCGATCCGGGTCGGCCATCAGCTCCCAGGGCAGGCTCAAGGTCTGAGCATGCCCGGACATCAGGACGATCTCCAAGGGGCCGCCGGCGGCCCTGGCACGCTGATAGGCGTCGCGGGCCGGGCCGGCCCCGAAGACGGAGTCGAAGATACGGGCGCCCCACACGGGCAGCCGGGCGGCGATCCGGGGACCGCGTTCGCTGTAGACGCCGAACGGCGCTTGCAGGTACTCCTCCAGATACCAGCGCAGCTGCGCCAGTGCCTCCTCGTCGAGCGGCCAGTCGATCGGCACGGGTTCGCCGACCGGGCTGGGCAGCAACTCGCCGGCCGGCCATGCCGAGACCTCCAGCAGGCCCGACGCCGTCACCCTCAGCAGCAGGCGCTCGGTCACACACGCCAGCGTAGGCGGGAAGTCTGGCCTGTGTGACTGCTTCGCCCCACTCGGGGCCAGAATCGTCCACGCAGCGGGCCGAGCCCGCCCCGTCGATGTCCGAGGGCGGCAGGACTGCTCGAAGTCCCGCTGGGCATCGATCGGTTGGCGCTTCGGGGTGCGTCCCGCACCTTCCGGACCTCACATCCTTCAGGGGCACGCAATTCCGTGGACGAACCTCCGGGAGAGCACGTACCTTATGTCTTCACGCCCTGAGATCGACGGAAGGAGGCGAGTGCCGTGCAGTCCACACTTTTCCAGCGCTCCATCTTCCGCTGTCCCGGCGTGGTTCGTCAGTTCTGACCGGGAGCGCTCCAAGCAGTCTGTATCCCGGAGGAATCCATGACCGATCTGGTCATCCGCGCGCTCTCCGCGCGCGACGCTCATCTCTTCGATGGGCTCCCCGACCCCCTGGGCGCCCGTGAGAGCCATCGGCGCACCCGGTTCCGCGACGACTGGAAGCGGGTCGCCCTGCGCGACGGCAAGGTCGTCGCACGCGGCGCGTGGTGGGGCGGCCCCGACGACTCGGAGCCCGTCAACGTCAACTGGTTCGACGTCGCCGAGGGTGAGGAGGCAGCCGGAGCCGAACTCCTGCGCTCCGCTCCCTGGCCGGTCGAACTCGAGATCAACCTGCCCGGCGGCTGGCGGGAGAAGGCCGACCTGCGGGCCGCCGCCGAAACACGCTTCGCCGCCGCACGAGCCGCCGGGTACGAACTCCTGGTGGAACGCTTCCTGTACCGCTGGACCCCGGAGCGAGGTCTGCCCGACCGGCCCGGACGCCTGCGCTTCGGCGCCGAGCCCGACGACGCCGTCTTCTTCGACGCGTTGCGCCGCATCCACTCCGCCACCTTGGACGCCCACGCGCTCACGGCCATCGAGGAGGGCGGCCTCGACCGGGCCGCCCAGGAGGAACTCGACTTCTTCCACTGGTGCCCCTCCCCCCGGGAGTGGTGGCAGACCGCGCACACGCCCGAGGGCGAACTGGCCGGCATACACATCCCGGCCCACAACCCCTCCGGCCCGACCATCGGCTTCATCGGCGTCATCCCGGAACAACGTGGCCGCGGTTACGCCTACGACCTCCTCGCGGAGTGCACCCGCTTCCTCGTCGAGCAGGGCGCGGAGTTCATCAGCGGTGCGACGGACCAGGCCAACTTCCCCATGGCCGCGAACTTTGCCAAGGCCGGCTTCCCCGTCACGCGTGAACGCATCAACTTCCGTCCGGCGGGCCACGCGGCCCAGCGGGCAGTGTGACGCGGTGAGCGGTCCGGTCCGGGGGCAGGGCTGGACCGCTTGCCGACCGGGAGGTGGCGTCCGTCGGTTGATCTCTCATGTGACGAGATGGCCAAGGGTGCATCCGGGTGGACATCCCCCGAGGTCGCAACTGGCGTCCGCTCCACGGCCGTCGTCCTCTGCAGTCAAGCAACGACTCAGGAGGCACTCATGACTGGGATTCAGGCATTCGCCACGACTCCGATCGCCATGACGGATCTCGACCCGTACCGCTTCCCTGCCGCGTTCATCGACGACCGACAGGACGAGATGTCCATGGCCCGCGTCTCCCTCCCGTTCGGCGACTACGGGCTGACGGCGGCCACGCCCGCACCCGCGCCCTCACCCTCGAGCAACCTGTCCGACAGCCTCCAGCCGGCCGACCGCCGCCGCCTGGAGCTGCACGCCGCCCTCACCACCGCAGGCATCGCCCCCTCGCCTGGCGACCGCGACGCCATCGAGGCACTCTGCACCCTGGACGACACCACCCACGTAGCACTCCGGCGGTGGCTCAGCCGGTTCGACAACCTCTGACCGCAGTCGGCGGGTGGGGACGCACCGGGCTTCGGCTGCGGCGGCGGTTCAACCAGCTGCGGCAGTTCGAGAAGCAGGTCTTCGACGTTCTCCGCCGAGGCCACCCGCACCGGCGGCCGTCGCGTCCACGCACGGGACGGCCGCCGGGCACTCTCCTCTCTCGCTGGTCATGGCCGGCCGGTGCGGCGGGCCGGGCCGCGTCTGCCATGACCATGTTCCCGGCGGGATGCGGGCCCTACTGCTCGTCGACGGCGTCCGTCACAGCATGCCAGCCGTCCAGGTCGGCGATCCGCGCCTCCAGAGCGGGGCGCATGCCCGTCGCGCTGGAGACTCCGAGGGCAAGGCGCAGTGGAGGGTTGGGGCTGTCGACCGCGGTCCGGATGCCCGCGGCGACCCGCGCCGCGGCGGAGAACGCGGACGCCGGCAGCTCTCCGATGCCCTTGTGGACCTCGCGGACGGTCTGGTCGTAGTCGGCCAGGCCGGCCGCGACATCGAGGTTGGCGAGGAACGGAGTCGCGGTCATCCCGGGCTGGATGATCGTGACCTTGATGCCGAGCGGTGCGACCTCGGCCGCGAGCGCGTCCGACAGTCCCTCGACCGCGTACTTGGTGGCGGCCAGGAGACCCACGCCGGGGTGGGCGGACTGCCCGTAGACCGACGAGCCCTGGAGGATGTGGCCGGACCGCTGGGCGCGGAGCACCGGCAGCGTCGCGCGGAGCACGTTGAGCACGCCGAAGACATTGGTGTCGAAGACGGCGCGGACCTGCTTGTCAGAGGCCTCCTCGACGGCTCCGAACAGTCCGTATCCCGCGTTGTTGGCCACGACGTCGATACGGCCGAACCGTGCCAGCGTGACTTCCACTGCGTCCCCGACGGCCTGCTCGTCACGTACGTCCGCCTGGATGAGCAGCAGGCGCTCACCGTGCGCTTGTGCCAGTTCGTCCAGGGAGGAGGTGTCGCGGGCGAGGGCCGAGACGGCGTCGCCGTTCTCCAGCGCCTGGAGCGTCAGTTCGCGGCCGATGCCGGACGTCGCGCCGGTGATCAGCCATGTGCGGAGGTGGGCCTGGTGATTGAGTGTTCCAGTCATGTTGCGACCGTAAGGCGTTAGCTCGCAACGCGTCAATTCATATCGCCAGGAAGGTTGCTCACTAGCTGGATTAGCACCGCTCGCACTGATGTAAGGTGGAAGGATGATCACTGCCGCAGCCGGACCCCCCACACCCCGCCCTCGCGCCGTCACGCCGACGGTGGAGACCGTCCTCGCGTTCGTGAACACGCGCGCGGACGGGTCGGGTCGCCGCGAGTTGTTCGGGGACGGGGAATCCTTCGCGGCGTGGCTGGCGGAGCACGAAGCGTTCGGCGGCGAGACCGTGGTGACCGACGCCGACGCCGCGGTCGCGCGCGAGCTGCGCGATGCCCTGGTGACCGTGCTGCTCGCACACTCGGGCGACGAGGAGTTTCTGGGTGAGCCCCTGCAACGTGCTGAGCAGCACCTGCGGCGTGTGGGTTCGCTCTACCCGCTGGCGACGGTGGTCACGGCCGGGGGTGTGGAGCTGGCCTCGCCGCAGGCGGGGGTTCCTCGCGTGTTCGGAACCGTACTCGCCGCGGTGACGACGTTCGCGCAGAGCAGCGACTGGGGGCGCATCAAGGCGTGTCGGAATCCCCCGTGCCACTTCGGTTTCCTCGACCGCACCCGCAATGGGGCAGGGCTGTACTGCAGTACCGGCTGCGGCTCCCAGGTGTCGATGCGCAAACACCGCCAGCGGCAGCGCGATGGCGGTGGCGCGCCGTCCGAGGCATGAGACCGGCCCTTTCCGGCGCGGAAGGTGTCCACCCCCACGGGCGAAGAACGTGCGCGCTCGGACGGCTGGCTTCGTTGCCGAATGACGGTTCCGCCTCAAGCCCTGTGGAGCGGTGACGAACCGTCACGGCTCCGCACCGGCACGAGCTGTGCGGGTGATCACGTCTCTTCCAGTCTGACGGAGTCTTGATCGTTTCGATCCAGGGGTGGGGATCCGTATGGCAGTGCGCACGACAGGTGACACGGGACCGGGACGGGAGGGGTGACTGTCGCCCCCCGAGGGAGCGCGGCGGCTCCGCCCCGTGCTCTCGGCGGTCGCTGCGCTGCTCGTCGGCCTCACGACCGGCTGCTCAGCCCCCGGGGGATCGATGCGCGTCGTCTGGGAGGCTCCGGTCGACGACAATGCCCGGGACTACGGCAACGGTGCCTGGCTCGTCGGGGACACGCTCGTCCGCAGTCGCTACGACGCCGTCACCGCTTTCGACGCCGCGTCGGGCGACCGACGGTGGGAGTACGCACCGCCGGGTCAGGACCACGTGTGCGCCGTCGGTCGCCGCGAGGCCGGCTCCGTCCTCCTGCTCGCCCGGGGGGGCCGGGGCCCGGGCGGTCACGGCTGTGCGACCGTCGCCGCGCTGGACCTCACGACCGGCCGGGAGCTGTGGCACGTCCGGCGCGTCCCCGCCGATCTCACGGAGTCGCTCACCGACATGGTCGCAGCCGGGGGCGGGCTCGCCGTGCTGCGGGACGGCGACGACCGATGGGTCCTCGAGACCGTCCGGCCCGCTGTTCAGGGATCGGAGGCCCTGCGTGCTTTCGACCTGGTGACCGGTGCCCCGCGCTGGAAGGCAGCGGTTACCGCGGGCTGTGTGCCCGAGCGCGTCGCCGCCGGCGAGCGACAGGTCCTCGCGGTCCTCACCTGCGGCCGCACCGAACTACGGCTGGCCGCGTTCGACAAGGCCGACGGGAAGGCGCTGTGGTCGGCGCCGCTCGGTGGCCGTCCGACTCCGGGCACGGACGCGGAGGTGACGCTGCTGTCCACCGACCCCGTGGTCGCGCAGGTCGGCGGCACCGCGGAAGGCGTGCCGGGCGCCTACCTCGCCTTCGGCGAGAACGGGACGCCCCTGGGCCGGATCGAGTCCACCGGTGGTCACGGCGCCATCCCGTCCCACAGGCCCGGGCTGGTGGCGGTCGCCGACGGGCGGCTGTACGCCGCCGCAGAGGCCAAGCGCGGCAAGGAGTACGTGAACCGGGTGGTCGCCTTCGACCTTGCGAAGGGCACCGAGGTGTGGCGGCACGACCTGGAGTCCGGCCGCGGCCTCGCACTCGAAGCGGCCGGCGGCCGGGTGACCGTCCTCGCCCGCAGCCTCGGCCGCAGGCATGACGGCAGTGAGGAGCTCCTGGTCCTCGATGCGGCCACCGGCAAGGAACGGGAGGCCCGCGACACCGGGGCCGACTTCGACCACAAGACCCGCGAACTCGCGGGCCTGCTCACCCACGAGGACGCGGTCGTCGCCGTGCGGTGGGGCTGGGGCGTGCGGCCCTTCTCTGCTTACGCGCGCGGGTGACGTCTGGGGCGTCAGGCCAGGAGAAGCGGTCGCAGAGCAGTTCGCATCCGGCAGAGGGCGGCATGGCCGGCCACTTCGCGCACGATCGGGACGACCTGTCGCACGTCATGAAGTGAGCAGGCTCCTCCGTACCTGGCTGATCACACGGCCCTGTCTCACATCCGTGGCATCTCCGCGTCCAGCGCTGCAGGATGGCGGCGTGCAGCTCCCCTACGTCTATCGCGTCAGTAAGTACGACCCCGCCGACCGTGACGATCACGGGCACTACACCGGCGCCGAGGACACCACCAGCGACCACGGCGAGGTCGAGGCGGCCTACCTTCTGGCGGTTCAGGCGTTCGCCGCGGATACCGGCGTCGACCGTCTGTCCGTCCGCGAGCCGGGGGGCACGTCGCTCGCCCATTTCGGCCTTGAGCCACCTCTGGACGGCTGCGGTCTCGACACGCTCTTTCCGAGCGGTCTTGCCGGTTTTCACGACGGAGCCGAGGTGCCGCTGGGTGTCGGGTTGGAGCTGGTGCGGCTCATGCTGCGCGACAGTGGCGCCTGGTGCCGACTGGAGAGGGAGGCGGCGTTCGCCGTGCACGTCGGATGGGACCAGTACGTCTACGTCGGCAGCAGCCGGCCCTGCCACGCGGCACTTGCCCGCACCCGCGACCTCGGGCTCTTCCCTGAACGTCTGGACGTCTCCCCCTACGACTTCGAGCCCGACGAGGACGGCGTCCTACGACCGGGCGACGACGCCTTCTGGGCCGCTCTGCGCCAGGCAGTCGCCTGCGGCCGTGCGGGACTCCTGGAAGAGGGGTACCTCCAGAACGCCTCGCGATGGCATCGCCTCACCGGCGACACCATCGACACGGTGCGCGCCGGACTCGCTCCCCGTGCCCGTCTCGCCGTGTGGCCGAACCTGTCCTCCGACACCGCTGCCGTCCTCGAGGCCCTCCCCTCCGAGGGCCTCGTCGAGGTCGTCTGGCAAGACGGGGACGGCCAGATGCACAGCGCCGTCGCTGACGAGGACGCGTACCCGGAGCTGGCCGCCCGGACAGCCGGTGCCCACGCTGCAGCGGTTCTGCCCGTCTACGCCGATGCTCGTCTCCCTCTGCTCTCCGCCGTCATGCCCGACGGCGACGGAGCGCTGCGTGCCCGCTGGAAGGCCGAGCGATCCCTCAGCGACACGGCACAGGGGCACCCACAGGCGGACGGATGACCCACAGGAGGCCCGCAACGGCGCCCACCCGGTGCGGAGTCACCGAACAGAGGGCGCGGTGACATCCGTACCAGCCGGTCACAGCGGAGGCCCCGCCGTCGGCCTGCCCGGAGAAGTTCTAGGAGCTGCCGCCGAGGTCGGCCACCAGGTCTTCGAGGATGCGTCCAGGAACCACGGTCACGCGGGGACGGTCGCAGGTCCGGCATCCACGCGCAAGTGAGTTCGGGAGCAGCGTCGAACGGTCACCGACCACAGCGCCTCGCCTCCCGCACTCGTGAGTGCAGCGCCATCTCCCTCAGGCCCGGTCGCCGAGGCCGCGGCGCCCGAGTCCACCCTCAACGACGCGCTGCCGGCAGGCCGTTGCTCGCCGGTGCCGGTCGTCGTTCTCTGGGCATGCGCGACGACCAGAACCCCCGCCCCCGCTCCCGCCCCCGATCCTCGCAGCGGCCGGCCCCGCCCGGCAGGCCGCGGACCGCACGTGACCGGGCGGCCCAGTCCCCGAACTCCCGGAAGCAGGGCGGGGAATTCTTCGCCCGGCTCGCGGCTGTGGCCGACCTGGCCGGCAAGGGCAAGGAGATCTTCGCGGAGACGGAGCGCGCCCTGGACACAGCCAGGAAGATCGGCGTCCACGTCCAGCAGCTCTACGGCATGGTCAGGGACCTCGTCGCCGAGGTCCGGTCGAGCGCCGCGCCTGACTCCGGCGCCACGGACCGGTGACCTCGGACCGGTCTCTCGGGGCCGGGTGGCATCGTCGAACGTCGCAGGCAGCAGGAACAGCAGGCGGGCGTCGCACACTTGGGGGGCCGGAGGGGGCGTGGGCGGGGTCACGGCGCGGGCGGGGCCGGTGTCGCGCGTGTACCGGGCCAGGGTCCTCGGCGGGGCGAGTCTCGGCCGCCATCGAGGCCGACCGACGTGCGGTGGCCGGCGGGGCCGGTGGGCGTGGCCCCGCCGTGTCACGGCCTGATCGCGTCCTGACTTCTGACTTCTGACTTCTGACGTTGCCTCCGCCGGGGCGGGGCTAGCGTGCGCCGAATACCTGGGTCCAGTACGGGCCGCCGGAGTTGTGGATGCCGACGCCGATTTCCTTGAAGTCGCAGTTGAGGATGTTGGCACGGTGACCCGGGCTGTTCATCCAGGCCTCCATGACCTGCTCGGGACTGCTTTGGCCCATGGCGATGTTCTCGCCGTACGTGGACCACGGATAGCCGGCCGCGGACACGCGGTCGCCGGGGCCCGCGCCGTCGGGGTTGGTGTGGTCGAAGAAGTCGCGGGCGGCCATGTCGTCGGAGTGGCCCTGGGCCGCCCTGGTGAGAGTGGCGTTGGCGGTGAGGGCGCCGCAACCGGCCTTGGCGCGCTCGGCGTTGACGAGGGCGATCACCTGATCGGCGAGCGAGGACTGACCGGAGCCCTGCTTCGTGCCGCCGCCCTGCCCGTCGTCCGTGCCGCGCGTGGCGGTGGCCTTCCGCCGGGCAGGGGACGCGGTGGCGGGTGTGGTCGGGGACTTCGGGGAGCCGGTCGCCGTGGTGGGCCGGGCAGCCTTGCTGGGGGTGGTGGCCGTCTTCGGCGCGCCGGGGGTCTGGGCCGCAGAGGCGGACGCGGAGGTGGGGGTGGAGGGGGACGCGGACGCGGTGAGGGCGCCGGGTTCGTTCGTCAGGCTGCCGTCGAGGTCCGGAGCGGCGGCCCGGTTGGCTTCCACGAGGTCGCCGCTGCCGCGTCCCGTGTTCAGGGCGAAGGCACCGCCGGTGACCGCAACGACGGCCAGACCGGCCGCGACCGCCACACGGCGCCGAGTACGTTCGTCGGCCTGACGACGCCTACGGCGATCAGCCCTGGTACCTCGCCGTCCACCCGCGGCAACGACGGCGTCCCGCCCCTCGGGCACGTGGTGGCCCGAAGCATCGACCGGGACGGCCCCGAACGTCTCGGTCGGGGCGAGGGCTTCGGCCCCGGCCACACCGGCGGGTCCGGCCATGCCTGCGGCCCCGGCCACACCGGAGGGGGCGGCCACACCGGCCGGGTCGGAGCGGTCCGCGGCGCCCAGCGCCCAGGCGTCCGGGCCACCGGCGTCCGGGACGGCCGCCGCGTACGCAGGACGCCGGCTGCCGTCGGTCCCGGCGAACCCGGTGGCGCAGTGACCGCAATAGGTGGTGTGCTGGGCCAGTTGGTCACGCCACGCGGCGCCGGGGTAGCCGTCCCAGCCGGCAGCCTGCTCATCGAGGACGGGGCAGCGGGGGGCGTGGGCGAGCGCGATGGTCACCGACCGGGCCGCGTCCACGCGTACGCGCATCGCCTCGAAGCGCAGCGCCGTGTCCTGCAAGGACCAGTTCAGCGCCGCCGCCGTCTCGTCGCGCCCCACGACCCCGTCCTGCTCCAGCGACCACAGGGCCGCCAGCACCGCGTCCTCCACGTCGAGCCAACACGCGGCGTCGGCGACACCGGCGCCGGGCGCGGCCTGGAGCGGAAGGCCCGCCGCGTGAGCGAGGGTGCTCGCCACGCCGATCCCGATGAGCCAGGGTCGGAACGCGTCCGGCGAGGCGAGGGTGCCGAGTGCGAACTCGGCGCGCCCCAGGGTGTCCCTCACGATGGCGCGCACCGCGGCGTCGGCACCGGGACGGCCCTCGAGGGCACGGGCAGCGAGCGCGTGCACGACGGGCTCGTGACCGCCTATGAGCTGCTCGCGCGCCCAGCTGTCCCCGTACTGCGCCGCCCGTATGAGCTCCACATCCGCCAACCGCTCAAATACCGAAACTCGCTGCACGCCGCACGCCCTTCCGTACCTCTCGTGAAAACCCGTACGCATGGGAGAGCCGACACCCGGGGCCGGATAACGAGAATCAGAAGAACAAGCGCTATGACGCGCGTCACATGCTTCCCCACACCGCCGACCCGCCCCGTAGCGCGCCTTCGGGCCGGCGTCAGGGCCTGGAGTCAGGAGGCAGGATTGATGCCGACGACGCCTGGCGCCCCCGCCTCGTGTGTGGCCTTGCCGTCAGAGGACGCCCGAGTCTCCTGGCGGGCCTTGTGGTGGAGCGTCGGACCCGGCAACGAACTCGCCGTCATGCCGCGCCGTCCACCAGGCCCCGGGCGCCGGTGCGCCGGCCCCTCGCAGGGGCCCGGCCGGGCTAGATTGCGATGGCCGGGGTGGACGAAGGCGCACTGCCGCGACGGCCCGCAGGGGGAGCCTAGGTCATCGGCGCGTCTCCGCGGTGTTCACGGTGGCCAGGCGGCGGCTGTACTGGATCACCTCGTACTTCTGGTCACCCGTGACCACGACTTCCGGGCGCGTGGGCGTGGCGGGGAAGAAGTCGTCGGCGGCCACCGGTGTGCGAGCGGCCACGTACGCCTGTCCCTGGGGGAACGTGTACATGTTGAACCGCGTCTGTTCGGAAGCGGTCACTCCCCGGGGGTACTCGTCGGCGCGAGGGTAGGCCGTCGTGTAGACGGACACCGACTTCGTCCCGCTCGCGGGACGGATGACCCGCGCGTTCGGGGCGGGGCGGGTGTGCGCACCCGCCGGGTTGTGGATCCATCCCTTCCGCCCACCGAACCAGATGGCCGTCCAGTCCCCTCGCACGTCGGCGACCACGAATTCCTGCCCCCACACCACGGTGGCTCCCCAGTCGTCGATGCGGTCGGTCCCCGCCGACCCGTCCGGGTGGAGGGCGGGGTCGGAGACGAGCGGGGCACCGTCACGGGGCTCCGTGCGGACGAAGAGGAAGTTCGAAGGCTGCGTCTGAGTCCGGCACTTCGGGGCGCACACCGTCACCGTCTGCGCGTTCTCGCCGTACGTCGGGGCGATCGTGACCGCCTGCCCGATCCCGACGTTTCCGCCCGTCGCGCCCCGCTCGGTCTCGGGATCCTGGCGGTGATCGGCGTCGAGGAGCGACATGAACTTCTCCCAGTCCCAGTAGGGGCCGGGGTCCCAGTGTGCGTCCGGTGCGCGGGCCGGCCTCGGTGGAAGGATGTTGTCGTGGCCGATGATGTGCTTTCGGTCCAGTGGGACGTCGAAGCGCCGTGCCAGGTAGCCCACGAGCGCTGCCGTGGCCTTGTACTGGGCCGGAGTGAACCACGTGGGCCCCTGGGCAGCGTATCCCTCCAGTTCGATGCCGACGCCGTGCAGGTTGACCCAGTAGTTTCCGGCGTGGAAAGCGATGTCCTTGGTGGCGACCATCTGCGTCGCCTCACTGCCGTCGGCCTTCATCACGTAATGCGCGGAGACCCCACTGACGGGGTCCTGGAACCAGCTGACTCCCCCGTCGTAGGACCCTTCCAGGTCATGGATGACGATGAAGTCGACGTCCATGCCGTTCGACTTCCGCGTGGACACCTGGTAGTTCGAGGCGGCAGCGGGAACGAACCGGCAGTGCAGCTCGCTGGGGCACTCCGGCACCGCCGCCCCTGCCGGCGCCCGCAGCCTCAGGGACGCGAGCTGCGACCTCGCCGGACGGACGGCCGGTCTCTTCTGCAGCGACACCGTCTGGCCGTCCTCGCGCACCCGCTGCTTGCCGGTGCGGATCACCGTGAACACGCCGTCGGCGAACCGTCCGGCCGTGGCGGTGTCGGCGGCCTGGCTGTAGCGCGCCACGGCCCCGTACCAGCTACCCGGGTCTGTCGGGATGTCACGGGTGATCTGCCGTTGGTACGAGGCGAGCAGAGCAGCGCCGCCCCGGAGGTTCTGCCGTTCGTCCCGCTCGAGCGTCCGGGGTGCGACGCCGAGCATCGCGGCGGCGGCCTGCAACGTGTGCTCGGACGGGTCGTCGGTGCCCGTGGCGTCCACCGGCCCCTCGCCCGGGCGGTGGGCGTACGTCTTCCCGGACGTCGTGTCCGTCAGGTGCATCGGACCGTAGCCGCCCTTGGTGCTGGGGCGGCCGTGATGGCCCTCCCACCACGAGGACTCGTAGCTGACGCCCAGAAGCACTTCCGTCGGCACACCGAACTCTGCTGCCGCCTGCTCGGCCGCCCGCTCGAAGCCGCCGGGGGTCGCGTCGGAGGGTCGGGCGTACCCAGCGGCGCCACAGCCCCAGACGAGGGCTACGGCCACACCCACAGTGGCGAAACCCCGGTGTCCCTTGTGTCTTCTGGCCACACCACGTCCCATTTCACCTTGGAGGTCGGAATTGTCGTCGAGGCCGGTCCCGCGGCCGCCACCATCCTTCGGCCCGACGCCTCCCGGCCTGCCCGACACGCCCGACACACCCAGGCCCGTCACCGCCCCGGAGCAAAGCTCCCGAGGCAGCATCAGTACGGCGCCGCCCACACGGCGAAGTCCGGCCGGTCGTCACGGCGCCGGTGATTTCGCCTTGTCCGTCGATCCGCCGGACACCTGGGGTGCGTCCGGAGTGTAGAACGCGATCATGAGTCGGCCGCCGGGTGAAGACACGGGTTCGGCAAGGCAGTTGATGAGACGGCCGGGCCCGTGTACGGCGTGCCGGAAGGGGAGCTCCTCACCGTCGAAATGGGGAACCGGGCCCGAGGCACACCGTCGGTAGACGGGGCCCGCCACCGGGTCGTCGAGGACGTCGCGCTCGAGACCGGCGAGTCCGGGAACCTGAGGATGCAGACCTGCCGCGTGCCTGAGGTGGGGCATGACGGCGGGCGCCCATCGGGCTTCCCACTGCAGCATGAGTTCCGTGCGGGCCGCGGGATCCAGGAGCAGCCAGCGCATCATGTTGGACGGGGCGCGCTCGCCGGGGAACAGGCGCCGGAAGTCGTCGTTGTGGGCGATGACGTTCCACTCCACGTCGTGGATGTACGCGGCCGCGCCCGAGATCCGTCGGATCGCGTGCTGCCATGCTCCCCCGACGACGGCTGTGTCCGTGAGCGGATGCAGCGGTGCCGGCGGGAGCTCCTTGCGGGTCGACCGCCACAGGAACGCCCATTCATGTTGGCTCAGTTGCAGGACCCTCGCCACCGCCGTCAGGAATTCGGTGCTCGGACTGGCGATGCGGCCGTTCTCGAACCGGTTGTAGGTACCTTGGGTCCTCTTCAGAAGCTCATCCATCTGCTCCTGGCTCAGCCCAGCCGTCCGCCTGCCGGGTCCGGATCTGCGCGCGGGAAACCCCATCGTCACGGGGTCGAGGGCGGCCCGGCGCTCCTTCAGGATCCGCTGCAGACAGTCTCGGTCACTTTCAGGGAGCAGCATCCGTGTGCCTTCCGGTCGGGCTCTGTGCAGCGGTGGCGGGTCTGGGTGAACCGATTATCCGGCGATTCGGGCATCGCCACCTGGGACGTCCTCTCGGGGGCGATCGGCAGGGCGGTGCCGTGCCATGCCATGCCGTGCCGTGCAGGTCTTCAGGCACGTGCGGGTCGAAGAAGTGCCACGCCTTCGTCCTGCGGCCCGCCACGACGAGAAAGAAGTCGTGCCGTGCACGCGCACAGGGGTCCACCGCCCCCTGCGGCGGACGCGCGCACCCACCGGCAGCGACGGCCCAATTATCTGCACGTCCACACCCTGGAAAGGAAGATCACGCAGACCGAGACTCGCCTCAGGCAGCCGTCCGGTTCGTGCACCGCGTTGGGGAGTGCACGGACGACGGCGGCCGGCCGACGGAACAAGGAGTGACGCCGAAGCCCGGATCGGCCTCGCCGCCACTCGCTGATGGCCCGTTGGGCTGCCGGACAACCCGATTGACCGGCGAACATCCGCCGGTGCGACAGCCGGGCCCTGCCCCGGACGACCGGCAAGCACACCTCTACAGCGCAAGGAGCACAGCATGAAGGCGCA
>NZ_JBFAXU010000039.1:0-61543 GCF_040680975.1 Streptomyces sp. NPDC051921 | reverse complement strand
TCGTCGACCGGGGTCTCGGCGGACTCCTCGATGGTCTGGCGGTAGTACTTGCCGAGGCCGTCGTGGGCCCCCGGTCCAAGCGGACCGCCCCGAAGTCACCGAAGGTGACTGCCCGCCGCGTCACTCCCAACGCTGCCGCCCCGCTGCGCGGCGCCGGGGGGAGTGACCCGGCGGGCAGTCACCTTCGGTGACTTCGGGGCGGTCCGCTTGGACCGGGGGTGCGGGCCCGGGGGGTGAGGCCGGCGGTTGTGCTGCACCGCCCTGCGGGCGGTATTTTTGCTGTTCAGAGGGATATCGGCCGCTGAGTACCGGAGTGGATTCGCTGTCGTCCCCTGCGGGGCCGCCTGCTCCGGTCGCGTTCTCGCGCTCCCTGACAACTACAGTATGCAGTCAAACCGGGGCTGCGTCCAGCCCATCTGGCGCCCCGTCAAGTCGTGACGCCCCGTCACCCCGGGCGGTCTCGCCCTGCGGGCGAGTGGTCTACACCAAAAAGACGCAGCAACAAGAGAGGGTCGATTCCCCCGGGCCCGGAAACAACGTGCGGGACCCCGCCAAATACACAACCCGCAAACCCACATGACAAAACCTCAGAACCACGACCATCACACACCCCTGACACCACAACACAGTCCCATACACAAAACGCAAATGACGAAACCGCATACACACAAAACCCCGCCCTCTCCGCACGATGCAGAGAGGGCGGGAAAAGCGAAGGAAGCTTTTAATCCTCCCAAATTGCTCCGAGCAGCGCCACGCCAAGGCTTTTCCCGACCCCATCCACGAGGACAAGTCCGGCCTTGCTCTCTTCTCCGCCAGGGCCTTCGTCTGCGGCGTACGACGTCACCGGAACGGCGATCGTTGCCGCAGCAGCAACGATCGCGCTGATGAGGGTTCGATTTGTGATCTTCATGCCTCGAACGAGCATGCCGTGGCTCTGTCCATGAGAACGGACAGCACTTCGTCACTGGTTCGGGAGGCATGAAGCCACCGATGCGGAGACGGATTGTTCACGAGTTTCGGTTCTGGCACGCTTTCCGTGAAGCGCGCACGCTGAGTGACGACTGACGCTCGGATCGGCCTTCGGGAATCTGCCTGAAAATGACCAGTGCCGATCTTGGTGTGGTCGACAGTGCGGCGTCGTGGAAGAGACGTCGCTCAGGCTGGAGGAGCTGTTGTTCCCGTCCATCGCGGACGTGGCGGTGCTGTCGGTGGACGTGAACGACGAGGCGATAAACATCGGGGCCCGAAGTACGGCGGCTGGGGCAGCGTGTCCTGACTGTGGGAGCCGGTCGAGTCGAATACACAGCTCCTACCTGCGGTTTCCCGCCGACGTACCCAGTGCGGGACGGCGGGTGGTCCTCTGCCTTCGGGTCCGCAGGTTCTTCTGTCCAGACAATTCATGCGGACGGCGGACGTTCGTCGAGCAGATGTCAGGGCTGACCCGACGGCACAGCAGGTGGACCGAGCGGTTGCGTTCGACGCTTGCCGCGGTCGGTCTCGCCCTCGCCGGCCGGGCCGGCGCCCGGACGGCACGGGTCTTCGGAGTGTCCGTCAGCCGCAGCGCGGTGTTGCGATTGCTCGACGCGTTGCCTGACCCCGAGACGCCGGCCCCGCGGGTGGTCGGCGTCGATGAATACGCTATGCGCAAGGGCCGCGTCTACGGGACGGTCCTGGTCGATGTCGAGACCCGACGGCCGGTTGATCTGTTGCCCGACCGGGAGGCTTCCACCCTGGCCAAGTGGCTGGCGAAGCGCCCCGGAATCGAGGTCGTCTGCCGGGACCGAGCTCCGTTCTTCGCGGAAGGTGCCACAGCCGGGGCGCCTCAGGCGGTCCAGGTTGCTGACCGGTGGCATCTTTGGCACAACCTCGGCGAGGCCGCTGAACGATGCGTCGCCGATCACCGAGCATGCCTACGGGGCACGGCGCCCGAGCCACCCCACCCGGTTGAGGGGCCCGATGCCCCCACGGACAGCTCTGGCTCACCGTGGCCCACCGGCCACCGGTTCGCCGACCGGACCCGGGCCAACCATGCGGCCGTCCACGCGCTGCTCGCCGTCGGCCATAGCCGCCGCTCGATCCAACGCCAACTCGGCATGACGTACCGCACCGTCAAGCTTCTTGCCGATGCCACCGCGCCCGAGGATCTCTTCCACGGCCAATGGCAGGGGCGCCCTTCCGTACTCGATGAGTACAAGCCGTACCTGGACGATCGTTGGAGCCAAGGCTGTACTAACGCCTGGAAGGCATGGGAGGAGATCGTGCCGCTCGGCTACAAGGGCAGTTACCAGCGGGTTCGCGCCTACTTCCGGGCCAAGCGTCTCTCGGCAGATCCGGTCACTGCACCGCCGCCTTCCCCTCGCACGGTCGCCAGCTGGATCCTCCGCCACCCCGACTCCCTCACCGAGGCGGAACGGCTCCGCCTCAAGGCCGTCCTGGTCCGCTGCCCCGAGCTGGATGCACTCGCCGGACATGTCCGGTCCTTCGCCGAGATCCTCACCGAGCGGCGAGGCCCGCGGCTGCCCGAGTGGCTCGACGCCGTCCGCAACGACAACCTGCCCGGCCTCCACACCCTCGCCGCCGGTATCGACCGCGACCGCGACGCTGTCATCGCCGGTCTCACCCTGTCCTGGAACTCAGGCGTCGTGGAGGGGCATGTCAACCGGATCAAGATGCTCAAACGGCAGATGTTCGGCCGGGCCGGATTCCAACTCCTGCGGAAGCGAGTCCTGCTCGCGTGACATGAAGTCGAGGCCTTACAAGATCGCGTCATCGCTCTGGCCGGCCGCGTCGTCTCGGGCCGCCACCCGTTGACGCACCCAGTCGATGAACGTGTCATAGGGGTCTACGGGGACCACATCCGCCAGCAGAGACTCGATCTCCCTGCTCGGTGCGGCATCAAGCCGAAGGAGAATCTCCACCCTCGCGAGCGGCACGAGCCGCATAACGGGCAAGGCAGAGTGCCGGCACTCCTCCAGAAGACGGGAACGGTCGAGAAGGTGGGCCATCTGCGGAACCGCCTCGTCGCGCAGAACCGCCGCGAGTGCCTCACCGCAGGTAAGACTGTTGTCCTCACGCAGAGCCCAGTGCGCACGGAAGTACGGGTCGTCGCTGCTGGGAGCGTGTGCTGCGTGAGGTGGCGGAACAGCTCTGCCGGACACCATCGCGGCCATGCTGAAGGCGACAGGGCCACGTCTGTCGTCACTGGCCGCGTGCCGGTTGATCCACTCCCAGTACGGGGCCGGAACGATGTCGTATCCGACCTCAAAGACACAGGCGTTGGGGTCCACGTAGTGCCGGCTGAACCCAAGAATGGCTTGATCGCCATTGGCAGCAATGAGCCGGAAAGTCCGACCGGACCTCCTGAACCCCGCTGCCTTCATCACCGGAGCCACATGCTGCTTGACCAGCGAGTCCAACGGAGCCACCAAGAGTTCCCCCTACCTCAGCACAGGACCTGCCGTTTCCCGCCGCAGTTCCGCCAGCGGGACAGAAGTGATCTTCGCATGAGAAATGTGCTCGCCTCATCGCGCCCCAGCACCACTCCGCCTCGTGAGCACCCGCCTTCCACATTCACGGAAAGCGAGCCAGAACCCGAGTTTCGACAGAACCTGCCTTCGTCGTGGGCCGGTCGTGTTCGATCAGGAGGGCCGGTCCGGTTGTGCCCGGTCGATATCGTCTGGCAGATCGGTGCCCGGTCGGGCAGGGTGCCGGGTGATGAGCGATGAGTACGAGATGTCATACGCCCTGCCCGACTCCGTCGAGGGTTTGCTGAAACGGGGGCGTGGCCTGGGCGCGGTGCAAGCGATCCGGGGCCCGCGGCGATCTGCCGTGTTCGTGTATGACGGGATTCGCCGTGACTGGCTGTGGGACCAGACCGACGAACGGTCTGTGTACCTGGCGCGGCTGGTCCGTGATCTGGGCCTGTCCCCGATGCCGATCGTTGACCAGCTGGCGGAGGACGAGGAGGCCTGCTTGCGGGCCTGCGAGGTGCTGAATCTGCTGGCTCTCGCCGGATCGGCCGACGCCAGGGAAGGGCTTCGGGCGTATGTCCGCGAAGGCGAGCACTGGGTCCTTGTGCTGGAGTCGCTGTCAGCCGCCTGGCCCCCGGAGTGGTGGGAAGACCTCGGCGACGTGGCCCAGGCCCGGATCGGTGCAGAAGCGGAGCTTCCGTGGTTCTCCGAGCCGTGGACGCGGTTCGGCATCGAGACCCAGAGCCGTCCGTGCGTACCGAGGCCGTCACTGGCCGGGCTCAGCACCGCAGAACTCCTCGCTCTGCTCGCCGACACTCGCGCGGAAGGCGCCACGAAGGTCGACGCACTGCGTGCCCTGAGCGGCCGAGAGCCCGTTGAGGGGCTGATCCCGCTGGTTCCCTCGCTGGGGACGTCGGACGGCCGCCGACCCTTGCCCCTGCTCAGGCGGGCCGTTGAATGCCTGGGCACCATCGCCGTACCGGCGGCGCACGGCTGGGCACAGGAGGACCACCCCTGGCTGGCTCAGCTGGGTGCGGACGTCCTGGCCGACCATGCCGGCCCCGAGGTGTTGCCGGGCCTGGTGACCGAACTCGCCGAACAGTGGACAGCGCGGGCCTGGTGCGGTCCCGACCGGACGGCCCGGCGCCTGGCCCGGTTTGGGCCTGACGCCGCCGGAGCGGTGCCCTACCTGCGGCGCTTCTTGCTGCACACCCCGCACTCGTATGAGCGGGCCGCGTACCTGGGGGCACTCGCCGCCATCGACGGAGACGGCTTGGAAGCCGTGTACGCCGAGACCCTCTGGGACTGTGAGGAAACGATGCGGCTGCTGGGGATCACTTCCGCACCCGCGAGCCCGGACGTCCTCGAACGGATTGCCGTACTACGCGATGATCCGATGGAGACGACCGAGGTGAGAGTCGCGGCCCGAGCACGGCTGGGCGCCGCTACCGGCCAGCTGTACTGACCCTGTTCGAACGAGCGAGCCCGACCATCGGGGCGCCTCCCGTTCTCGTGAACAACGGCCCCCGCCTGATCCGGGCGCCTTCCGATCCGCTGAACAAATGCTGCCGAGACTCGTGAACAAAGCCAATGCCGCGATCTGGATGCGCTGTACGGCGATCTGCGGCCCGATCAGGCGAACGCCCGGCTGGGTACCTCGGATGAAGTGGCACGCCGTCAGATCGCCGTACGGGAGCTTAGATCGGCGTGGTCTCGGCTTCCCTCGCCGCCGTGATGGCTGCCTCCCGAGCGGCTTCCCACTCGGCGTCAGCAGCAGCCTTGTGCTTCTCCGCGGTGATCAGGCAGCGCCCGCACAGGCCGGAGGTCTGCACGGCTCGGCCGCACGGCCCGTCATACCCGGGGCATGCGCCCGTCTCGCGGCCGTCCGACTGGGCCCAGGCGATGCAGGACAGGCCGGAGGCGACGACGCCCCGGCCGCAGCCGTCGGCGGACACCGGGCGGTCCCCGCCGAGGCAGCCGGGCAGAACTCTTCGCCGGGGGCAGCCAGTCGGGGGCACAGGCTGTCGTCTCCGGCGCACGGGCGGTGCCGCCCTGCGCCGGTGACCTCTGCTGCGAGCCTGGATTGCTGCTCGGCCCATGAGGCGGGTTCCGGTGTCTGCTCGTGGGCCTGGTGCTCGCGGTGCACCAGGTCGTAGGTGCCGGAAGGCTGAGCCGGAATCGGCAGGATGCCGGGCCGACCGCCATCAACTCACGCAGGCGGCTCGCGACGACTGCGTCGACAGACGTACGGATCGGCTGCGGCAGGGCCTTGGACAGCAGCGCGTGCCGGATCTCCTGAGCTGTGAACCCGGACGCCAGACTAGGATCTTTCTCGCCGATATCCGCTGTGCCGATGTTCCGACCGCCGGTTCGTACACTGCGGGGGTGGAAGACCATACGGCCACCAGGGTCTATGCACGTCCGGTGCCTGCCTTGCGGCGGTACGTCGGCTCGTATGCCGGTTTCGATCTTCGTGGGTTCCCGGCGGGGGTGCACTGCGGTCCGCCGGGCCGTGTGCTGACTGCGGTGATCAGTCTGTCCGGTCCTTTGGAGGTGGCGGCGGGCGTCGATGACGGGTCGCCGGTCACCCGATTCGGCAGCGTGGCCGGCGGTTTGATGCGCCGGTCTGTCGCGATCCACCACGACGGGCGCCAGGAAGGCGTGCAGGTGTCGCTGACACCGCTCGGGGCCCGGGCCGTCTACGGCCTGCCCGCCGCTGAGCTCGCCCACCGACTGGTCCCACTCGATGAGCTTCTCGGAGCGCTCGGCGTCGAGCTGGTCGACCGGCTCCGCGCGGCGACGGCATGGGCCGCGCGGTTCGCGGTGCTGGACGAGTTGCTCCTGCGAGCCGTCGGTCGCGGCGCAGGCGATGACCCCGTGTCCCGGGTGCGCCCCGAGGTGGCCGAGGCCTGGCGCCGCCTCTTGGCCGCGCGGGGCCGCGTCCAGGTTGGGGAGGTCGCCGCAGAACTGGGCTGGAGTCGTCGGTACCTCACCGAGCGGTTTCGCGGTGAGGTGGGCCTGTCGCCGAAGACCTTCGCCCGGGTGTTGCGCTTTGAGCACGCGCACGAACTGGCCACCAGGCACGACCCGCTTTCGTGGGCCGAGGTGGCGGTCGTCTCCGGTTACGCCGACCAGGCCCATCTCGTCCGGGACTGGAGCGAGTTCACGGGCCGTTCGCCGACAGCATGGCGTCGCGGCGAAGTCCTGCTCGGGACTGGGTAGTCGCCGTCCGGCCGCCCATCGCGTCGGCTTCCGTTCCCTTTCCTTCAAGACCGCCCTATTGCTGTCCTGTGACGATCGTCGGCATGAGACTTGTGAATCACGAACCCAACGCCATCGACCTGCGGACCACCCCTGTGCACCTCGGGCTGGGGTCGAGAGCGAAGCCCGTCGAGGGCTTCGCCTGGGACCCGGAGGTGCTCCATGCCTACAGCGCCGCGGTCGCGGCGGACGGCGCCGAGGGCCGGATGGTGACGATCTTCGACGGCGATGGCCTCGGCGATCATTGGGAGCGTCACCCCGCCGGCGACGAACTGGTCGTCTGCCTCAGCGGGTCGGTGACGGTCACCCGCGATGTGGAGGGAGTGCCCGACCGGGTTGTGCTCGGGCCGGGCGAGGCCGCCGTCAACCCGGCCGGGGCATGGCACGCGGTCGACATGGCGGGGCCGGCGTCCATCCTGACGATCACCGCTGGCCTCGGCACCGACCAGCGTCCCCGGGCCGAAGCGCTTCCGACCGAGCGCGCCGGCACGTCCGGCCCGCGAAACCCGTGACGACCCGTGTCGCTTGCCTCGGCGACAGCCTCACCCGCGCGCAACTCAGCGTCGACTACCTGGAGCTTCTTGAACGACGCCGACCTCCCGGCGACGTACGGCTCGCCCGCTTCGGCGTCAACGGCGACTTCGCCCACAACCTCTCACAACGCGTCGATGCCGTCGTCGCGGACTCACCCGACGTGATCACCGTGCTGATCGGGACCAACGACGCCCGAGCGAGCCTCGCCGGCTATCCCGTCGAGCGGGCCATGAAGCGCAAACAGCTTCCCGAGCGCCCGTCGGCCGACTGGTTCCAGCAGTGCCTGGGAGCCGTCGTCGAGCGGCTGCGAGTGCAGACTGACGCGACGATCGCTCTACTGTCTCTCCCGGTCCTCGGCCAACAACTCGACGGAGCCGCGGCGCGGGCATCACGGGCGTACAGCCGCATGATCGCCGAGGTCGCCACCACTACCAAGGCGGCCTACCTCCCGCTCCACGAACGCCAGACCGAGGAACTGTTCCGGGCGGATCCGCCGCCGATCCCCTACCAGGACCCGACGCCCGCAGCGAGCGTCGGCGTCCTCGTCCGGCACGCCTTGCTGCACCGCAGCCTCGACACGATCTCGGAGCGCCGCGGTCTCGTGCTCACGACCGACCACATCCATCAGAACAGCCGCGGCGCCGCCCTTGTCGCCGAGGTCATCGACGCCTGGCTCCCGGTTAGGAGGGCGTAGCCGGTTCCGGCGGTGGCCTATCTCCTGCGTATTCGGTTCCCACCCCTACGGGGCAGGTGACGAGGACGGGACCATCTCGAACGCTCTCGGCTACCACGACGAAACCGCCACCCGTCGGCTCAGTGAGATCGGCGGGGCCTGGACCCGCGCCCTTGGGGGATCACACACGGTCACCGGCAGGTTGGGTTCCACGGGGAACTGGCGACAGTTGATTGCGAGAGTCCGCCAGTCTCACACCCGAGGCAGGCGGGGCGCTCGGAGCCTGCCCCGGAGGGCGTGCATGGGGGCCATGATCGGGGGCACATGGGCGTCGAGGGGTTGGGGTCGCTCCCCGGGCCTGCGGTCTCCCCGAGACCGCACGGGCCCGAATCGGGTGAAGGACCGGCCCGCATCGTGGACGGTGCGGGCCGGTCCGCTGCTTTGAGGGCGGCCGTTAGTCGAGGATTTCCGAGTTCGGAGTCGGCCCGGCACACCATGCACGCGTCCGCGTGGCCGTCGGCGAGCAGGCGGCGTGCCTCGGTGGCGGTGACGGGCCTGGTGTTGCGGCTGGTCATCCGACAATCCCCCGCATGCACGCTGTCCGGCACCGGACGTCCGCCCTCACGTATGAAGGATGGCACCCAGGCCGGCGGCTCCCGTCGAGGCCGGCGCGCGCCCAGCTCGGCGTCGCGTTCCTCGGCCGCGGCGATGGCGGCCTGGACGTGGGCCAGGGCAACCGTCGGATACGTCTCGTTGGTGCGCAGGCGCGGGAGGTCGGGCACGGGCTCACGCCGCCCCCGCGAGTACGTCCGCAGCTCCGGGCGCGGCAGCGGCGGTGGTCGGCTGCTTGGCCTGCAGGGCAGGGCGCGCTTTGTCCTGGCCGGCCTTGCAGAGCGGGTTCTCTGGGGGAGGCGGTGTGGCGCGAGGCAGATGAACGAATATAGGTGGGCCTCTCCCAAGTAGCTCGATTGTTTCCTGCCCTTGAGCTCGGCCGGATCGGCGCTGCCGTATGGGCGGCAACGGCGCGATCCGAGTCCACAGCTCGTCGTCCACCAGTCAGGGCTGGGGATCACGCTTGGCCACACTCGACCGACGCGTCACTCGTCCAGAGGACAGCCCGGCTCATTTCGTTGGGAGTTCTTGGGTTCGGAAAAGCCGTTGGCTGTCGGTATTCCTTGCTGGAACGATCCTGGGATGTCCGACTACCGTGCCGCTGTCCTCCGCCTGTGGGGTCGCCAGCTCTACGAGCGTCAGGGCGAGCCACTCGCCTGGGCGGAGGCGGTCCTGGAGGCCACCGGTCGCCCGCCGACCGCGGTCACTGCGGCGATGTCCGGCCGACTCGACGCCCTCGCTGATTCCCCGTCGGACCGCGCAACGTTGCTGTTCCGGACGGTCGCCAAGCTGGCCGCGAACCTGCGGGGCGACGGCCACTACGACGCGGATGTCGGCACCCGAATCGGCCCAGTGGCCCTGCAGCTGGGCGAGCTCGAACCATCACTCGCCGGCTCGCTCGGCGACGCACTCGGCCACCCGCCGGATGGGCCGACATCCCTCGTCACCGTCCACGCCGCCGAGTTGAGCGGGAACCGAACGATCCGGCTGCGGGCGATCGACGCCCTGCTGGAGTGGGCCGAGCTCGGCCATGCGCAGGCACGGGCGGCCCTGTCCGAGGTGGCCTCCGACCACCGGACGCAGGATGTCACCGTCTGGACCAAGGCACTCGGCCGGATCGCTCTGTTCGGCGACGCGAGCGTCGAACCGGGCCTACTGCGTGCGCTCGCCGACACCGGGCATCGCGGGGTGCGGTGGTCGGCGCTCGCCTGTGCCGAACTCGGCTTCCGCCGGGCCGTTCCGCTGATCATCGCCCTGCTGGAGCATCCCGATCCGATGGTCCGCGAGGGTGCCTGCGAGGCGCTGGGCCTCTTTGAGGATCACGCCGCCGTGCCCGCGCTGGCGGCCCGGCTGAACGATGAGACCAGCTGGGTGCGCAGCAGGGCCGCCCTGGCGCTCGGCCAAATCGGTAGCGACCGGGCACTCGTTGCGCTCTGGCAGGCCATGATGGAATGCCGGAACCCGAAGGCCAGTCATCTCGCCTCAGCGATCGCCGCCTTCGGCCCGCCGGTGGTGGACAATTTGATCGCCCTCACCACGGATCCCGACCCGGACCTCCGAGCACTGGCCTGCCGCGCTCTCGGTTCCACCGCCGACGAGCGGGCCCTGCCAGCACTGGAACGCCTCGCCGCCCACGACCTCGCCAGAACCACCCTCGGTGGCCTCGTGGCAACCGCCGCCAAGCAGGGATTGCGGACCGCGCACCGCATTCGCGCGCGCACCGCATCGACCTGAGCTCGACGCTCGTCTCGACTGACGTTCACCGTGTGGAGATGCGTCAGGGCTTCTGGTTGGGGGCGCGGGTCAGGTCGCGGTTGGCTGCTCGGGCGCTTCACGTTCGGCTTGACGCTCCTCAAGCGCGCGCGTCGGTTCAACGTTGCTCTGTTCGAGCCTGGTGATTCGACTGTTCAGCTCGGCGACGTCGGCGGGTGGCCCGAGGCCGGAGGCCCGCCAGATCTCTTCGCCGAGCGTCTTCGACAGGGGTTCTTCGAGCTGCTGGACGCGGGCGGTCAAGCGGGTGCTGCGAGCACCTGCGTGGGCGAGATCGGTTTGAAGCGATACCGAGGTGACGGTTGACCGAGTCCCGGACGGCGTGGCCGGTTCGTGCGCCGCGGTGTGGAGCGCGTCGAGGAGGTCGCGATGGCGGTAGAGGAAGGTGCGGTCGACACGGGCGGCGCGGGCGATGGCTGAGGCGGTCAGTGGGCTTGCGTCGCGCCGTGCGGTGGTGATCGCGCTCGTCACGCGGGTACGGCGGCGTTCGGTATCGGTCTGGCGGCCGTCGTTCATGGCTGTGGTCACGACGTGTGGATCCTTGGGGGTCGGACGTCGGGCAGGGGCTGGCCGACGCGGGGCATGCCGAGGTGGACGGTGCGCGAGCGGCGCATGAGGGTGACGGCCTGTTCGATCTGCGCGCGGTCCTCGGCGGTGAGCTGGTCGAGGTCGGAGCTGACGCGGTCGATGGGCCGGCGGACCCGGCTGATCTCCTCCTGCGAGGGCATGCCTGGGTACGTGCCCATTCGTCGGCCTCGAACGCGGGCATCAGCCGTTCCCGGCTGCGCAGCGGGTCGGCGAGGTGGGCTTGAAGGTCGGGGGGGTGGGAGACGTCGGTGGGGAAGTGCTCGCACCCCAGGCAGCGGTACCGCAGCGGGCAAGCGTGGCCGCCGGCGGTGACTCAGCCCTGACGCGGCGGGGGTCTCAGAGAGCGCCTTGGGGATGGTGCCTGCGGACACCGAGCGGTCCTGGCCGGCAGCACTCCACTGGGAGAGCAAGGGCATGGGCGGATTCCAGACGCGTTCGCCGGGGTCGTGGAGAGGCCAGCGGGACGGTGCCGTCGTCGCGCCGAGTACGGCTGATCGACGCACGTGAACCCCGCTGGGCTGCGGCAGCCCTGGCTCTCCCTGGCCGCCATGGTGATCAACCTGTCGAACGCACTGGACGCGCAGCTGCAGCGCGACGCCCAGATCAGTCACTTCGCATACTCGAATACCAGGTCCTCGCCACCCTGTCCGAGGCCGACGAACGCACCATGCGAATGAGCGAGCTGGCGGTCCTCACCAACGGCTCGCTCTCCCGCCTGTCCCACGTGGTCAAGCGGCTCGAGAAGCAGGGCTGGGTGCGCCGCACCCCCGATCCGGACAACGGCCGCTACACCCTGGCCGTCCTCACCGAGACAGGCTGGGAGAAGGTCGTCGCCACCGCCCCGGGCCACGTCGAGGAGGTCCGCCGCCTCGTCTTCGACCCGCTCGCCCAGGCCCAGCAACGCACCCTGCGCGCCATCGGCAGCCGGTGTCAGCCAGGCCATCGACCCCACCGGTGCCTGCCCGGAGTGACGATGCGCTCCCCCGTCCCCTCGGCCCGCCGACGCGAGGCACGCGGACCCGCCCACGCTCTGGTGCGCGCCCCCGCACCGCGTGACCCGCACACGGCTCGCCATGTCCGCGATCTCGATCCTGTCGGGCCCGACGGCGGCTTCGATCGCGCACGAGGCGACCCTGCGCGGCTCTGGACACCTGCCTGGAAGCCGCGGCCGAGGAACACCGGACCGACGACGGCGACCTGGTCGGCAAGCCCAGGGGCGGCCCACGCCGGACCTGGACGATCAAGAAATGAGCCCCGCCCAGGGAAGGACCCCGCCCATCCGGCATCTTCCGCACCGGCCCCTTCGGACCGATCGGCGAAGCCCCCGCCATCTGACTCCGAGGGCGTGCGTGCGGGGTGAGTTCGCGGGCACACGGGCCCGGTCAGCGGCCTGGGCCGCTTCCCGGGCCCGCGGCCTCCCCCGGACCGCACGGGCCCGAACCGGGTGGACGACCGGCCCGCACTCGTGGACGGTGCGGGCCGGTCCGCTGCTCGAGGAACCGGCCGTCACTCGAGGGCGCCGAGTTCGGAATCGGCCCGGCAGACCGCGCACGCACTCACGTGGCAGTCGGCGAGCAGGCGGCGTGCCTCAGCGGCCGTGACCGCTCCGGTGCTGCGGGCCGGTCATGCGGCAGTCTCCCGCGTGCACGCTGTCGGGCACGGCGGCCGACCTCGCGGAGGTAGGAGAGCACCCAGGCCGGCGCCTCGCGCCCAGGCCGGCGCCTCGCGCCGAGGCCGGCGCGCGCGCAGCTCGGCCTCGGGTTCCTCGGCCGCCACGACAGCCGCCTGGACATGGGCCGGCGCGACCGTCGGACAGGTCTCGATGGTGCGAGGGCGCGGGAGATCGGGCGGGAGGTCGGGGCGGGAGGTCGGGGCGGGCTCACGCCGCCCCCACGAGCATGCCCGCAGCGCCGGGCGGGGCCTCGGCGGGGGCCGGGATGTTGCCGCCGACGGTGCGGCGGCGGTCGACGATGGCCGCGCAGAGGCGGGGAATCGGTGAACGTCTTGGGCCGGCCGGAGAAGGACCCGGTTGGAGGCGAGGGCGACGCTGCTCTTCTCCTCGCGTCCGGTCAGGACGCGGAAGAGGAGTTCGGCCCCGCGGCGGCCGAGCTCCATGTCGCCCCCCTCGTCGATGCAGGGCAGGCCACCAGCTCGCCGGCCAGCCCGACCGCGACGTCCCCGAAGTCGGCCTCGGCCACGGCACCGGGCTCGTGGGTCTGCGCACGAACCGTCCACGACTCCCTTGCCGGCCTGCAACCGGATCTCCTCGCGGGATCGCCGCGCGGCGTGGGGGTCAGGCTCCGATGCCGACCGAGGACACGTAGGCGTAGGCGTTGTAGTCGGAGTCGAGGTCGCTGATGACGTCGTCCCAGATCTCGTCGACGAGGTCGGCGTCCTGGGCGGCGTAGGCGTCGACGAGGTCGCCCCAGACGTATCGGACGGTGAGGGACCGCTGGGAGAGGTTCCGGCGCAGCCGCTCCTCGGGGACGTGGGTCTGGTCGACGGGGTAGATCTCCATCCGGCGGCCGCGGCCGTCGTTGTCGAGGTGGCGTTTCAACCAGCCGGAGCGCAGCAGGTTCTCGCGCCGGCGCTCCCAGTAGGCGCTGTCGATGCGCTCCAGGTTGGCCTTCGAGGGCTTGGACTTGCCCTGCATCCACGAGCGGATCGTGCGGGCCGACACTCCCCGGTCCTTCAGCGCCTGGCGGCCGGCGGCGCTGTCGAGGTAGCGCAGGCGTGCGGAAAGGCCGCGCTTGGACGTGACCGGCGAGGAAATACCCGAGGAGTGGACGATCCGGTTGAGTTCCAGGATCAGGGCTTCGCCACCCTTCATCCCGCGGGTGTTGTACTTCTGGAATTCTCCCCAGCGGGACCACAGGTCCGGAGAACCTGCCATTACCGCTTACCCCCAAGAATGTAAGTGTCCTTTTCCTTGACCTGGTTCAGGTCCCGGCCCTCCGGGAAAACCGCCCGCCAGTCCCCCACGACGTGCAGTTCGTCCGTTCCGGAAATCTCCACGACCTGAAGTCCGGCCTTGTGCGCCTTGTGCGCCTTCATCCACAGATTCGCGAACGCCTTGGAGCGGATGATGTGCATCCAGTCCGGGCGGCGGATTTCACGGTTCGCACTGGACTCACCGATCGTCGACACGAACTTAGAATACATTGCCTTCACATAGGCGACGGTCAGTTCGTCGCCATTCACCAGCGCGGTCTTCCGGGTTTCCGCAAGCGCGCGGCGCATCTTTTCCAGCAGCGCTTCCGAGGCGCCGGAGACCAGCGACCGGTGAATGACCGGGGCGTCCGCGAGGCCCTGGCGGGCGCAGTCGAGCAGCAGGCGCAGCGTGGACTCGGTGACCCACAGCTCCCCCGGCTCCATCCGGGCCCCGAGAGGGTGGGGAAGGTCGGTGTGGTGCCAGTCGGCGGGGGTGATCAGGTGGACGCCGGCCTTCTTCGGGTCGTGGACGCCGCTGGTGTCCTCGCGGAGCTGGCCGATCGGGAGCCATGCCTTGAGCGCCGACAAATAGGCCGCGTTCATGTCGAGGGCGGTCACCTCGATACGCTCGCCCTTCTTCGCCGCCGCGAAAATCTCAGGGTTACGCCACTTCGGGCGGCCCTCCCAAATGTCGTCGGCTCCCTTCTGGGACCTCTTGCTCAGCACATCGGCGGTCGGCGGGAATTCGGAGTGCTCGTAACGGCCGCCCACCCGGGACTTCTTCAGCAGCGCCATCACGTCCGGGATCGCGCGCTTGATCAGCTCCGCGTGCGCCGCGTCGACGTCACCCGAGCACGCCGCGAGGACGTCGCGGACCGGGCCGGTGATCTGCTCGACGAGGGTGGTGGAGGCGTAGCCCGGAGCACTGGCGCCGCGCTGCGGCCGGGCCGGTTCCGACAGGGTCGACGCGGCAGGCACCGGCACCTCGCACCGAGCGGCCGTGGGCAGCTGGGGCGCGGCCTGCCCGGCGGGGTCGGGCGCAGGGATGTCGGTCGGCGTGGCCGAGCCGGCCGCCGCCGCGCCCGCGGCTGTGACCGCCGCCCCGCACTCGGCGGGGGTGAGGTGCTGCGGGTAGCCGTCGACCTCATCCCGGGCCGGCTGCCCGCACAGGACACACGGCCGCCCCATGCTCACCGGGGCCGCCGCGTTGCCGGTGCCGGCGGCGGCTTCCGCCATGTCCTGCAGCGCGGCTTCCTCGACCGGCGCGGCCAGATCGGGAACGGGCGCGGACCGTGCGGCGGCCGAAGGGAGTGGGGCGCGGGGCGGGAGTGGGACCGCGAGGGCCTGCGCCCCGGACTGGAGGCTGGGCACCGCGCCGTGCAGGACCCCAACGGCGTGTGTGGGTCCGGCGAGCAGGTCGAGCACGTGCAGTCGGTAGTGCGCGGCGAGGAGGTCGACGTCTTCCAGGGACCAGTGGCTCTTGGCCGCCTGTTTGCGCGAGACCTGCGCCTGCGACTGGCCGAGGGCGGCGGCCAGGTCGCCCTGTCGTTCGCCGGTCCGCGTCATCAGCGCAGACACGGTGAGCCTGAGGATGTCCTCCGTACCCATCACGACCGCAACCCTAGCACCACGGAATGCGAAATATGCATAGGGAATGCGGATGAGGGCCCCTGGATGTCGCGTGCGCGTGACAGTGAAAAACGTGGCACGTCATCGCTGCGCGGCGACCTCGGACCGTCATAGGACTCCGACACCAGCAACGAGTCGGGTTCGTCTCCCCACGGCTCGCGCGTCGCACGCCACGCCGTGGGTTCGACACCCCGCTCCGCGACCTCGCCCCACACGACCGACCCGGCACCGAGAACAACCCGCGACACCCCCACCGTGCACCCAGCCACCCCGCTCGCAGGCACTCCAGCACGTAGAGGCCGGCCGACCAGCCCCGCACCACGAACATCCCCTCGGACACCGACAAGGCCAGGACAGTGATCACAGAGGGGGTCGTCACTCGCCGATACCCGCGGTGCCGAGTTCTCCGAGGCCGAACCCCGACGGACGACCCTCTCAAGATCCAGGCGAGCGACGGTTTCGTGACGTGATGTCAGTGACGGCCCCTCCATGGGTCGGTTGCGCGGGAGCGCGCGCATGCGCCCAGGGAGGGGACTTCGGTCTTGCCGTTCATCGAGGGGTACAGAAAGAAGGACGGGACGGCGGTCCGCCGCCATGGGAGAGCGCCGGCAGGGACGAGCAAGGAGACCGCGCTCACGATCGGCATCGTGGCGGCCGTGTCCGAGTTCGGCGGCTCGGGCACACCAGCGGGCGGCGGAACGGGGACGGAGCGGTTACCGGCGCCGCGGTCCTCGCCCCCGGTGACGTATCCGATCACCTCGCCCAGCGGGAAGCAGCCTGCGCCTCGTCCCGCTCCGACGGTCTCGTATCCGATCCGCTGACCGGGGTGGAAGAAGACGGCTCCGCGGCCGGTGCCGACGGACTCCTATCCGATCCGATGCGACCCGACGCAGGGCGGGCGGTGAGCCGGCATTTGTCCGGCCCGGCGCCGGTCACCGAAAACTGATGGCACCGAGCAGCTGCTCCCGGGCGCCGGCGGCCTCGTCGCCATGGGATCCGTGCTCGCCGCGGTCGTGGACTTCGTGCACGCCTATCCGTGGAGGCCCGTATTCCTGGTCGCGCTCGCCGGCGGGCTGGTGAGGGCGTGGTGGCTGGTGGTGCGGCAGCGAGCCGCCCAGTGGGAACGGGTTCGGTGCCTCCTCCCTCCCCCCGTGTACTGCCGCGCCGAGCAGCGGACACATCGCACTCCGCCTGCAACGGCTTGCTGACGCGACGGCCGAGCCACCTTCCGGGACCGTTGACGAGCTCGGGCCGTCGCGCTCCGCCTGCAACGGCTTGCTGACGCGACGGCCGAGCCACCTTCCGGGACGGTCGACGAGCTCGGGCCTTGAAGAGGGAGCGACGTCCTGTCGACCCCGGGGGCGTCATTCGTCCTGGTCAGGTCGATGGCGACGCTCCCTGCCCCCATGCCCACCCGGCTCTTCACGTGCGCTCGCCACCTCGGCGGAAGGGGGATCGACGTCACCGCCGGTCAGCGCTGCGGCGTGCGCCGCAGCCCTGGGTGGTTTTGTAGATGAGTTTCAGGAACGTCTGCTGCTCAGCCGAGAGAGCACCGTCATCGAGGCGAGAGCAAAGTCGCCGAGTTCTGGAAACGTGGGGCTGCTTGCTCCAAGAGCACGGGTGTGCACTGCCCCACAGGAGTCCCGCTAGAGACCGTCCGAAACCACACCGATACTCCGGCGCATGGTGCGGCGCATCTCCGTGAGCTGCTCCCAGAGCCCCACGATCTGATGGTGCGCTTCGTCGAGGGACTCATCGTCTTCCAAGCGCGACGGGATCCCGCCGTCCAGACGCTTGAGGACCCCATAGATGCGGTTGAGCCTGCGGTGGACGCGGTCGACGACCATGAGCACGTCGTCCGGAACCCGCATCTGCGCCTCGGAGTAGCGCGCCCGTTGCTCGCGCCTTGCATCGTCCAGACGAGATCTCATGCCGTCCGTGACATGGCCGGCCCGCAGCGCATGCCAGAAGTGGTTGAGCTCGGACTGATAGTCGAGTGACGCCGTGTTCAGCCTGACGTAGCAGGTCCGAACAGCCTCGGCCGACGCGCGTTGGGTTTCGTACTGTCGCTCCTCGGAACGCTGCCGTGCTGAGTGATCCAGTTCCTGGGCCTTGGCCTTCTCGGCGAGCCTCTGTGTCATCAGTGCTGATACGAGAGTGCCGACGATCCCCAAAAACGCGATCACCAGTGGCACCACCGTGCTGCTCATCCGGTACCGCCTCTCTCCGCTCCACTCCGAGTGTGGCGGTGCGACGCCGCAATGCCATGGAGCCACTGCAGCCGTTCCTACCTCTCACCTACATTCTTGGCGCCGTCCCTCACCCGCCGTCCTCAGAAGGCGTCGACAACCGCTTCTCGTTGTGAGCTACGCAGCCACCCTGGGCATGATGCCAAGCCGGACCACTCCAGCCGGCCGGCCGGAGTGGTCCGGCGACGCACTCGGGGCAGATGAAACCTGTCTCGGCTCATCGACCGCCAAGGCGGCCCACGGCGGGCAGAAAGTCAGGCCCGCCAACGGGAGCACGGTGCCCTGTGCAGGCGTTGTTCCGATGAAGGCACTGCTGCTGTGCGAGGGGGCCTCCGTCGCGATCGAGGCGGACGGGGGCCAGGAGATCACGGGGGTGGGCATGCGGGTGTATGTGGCCGTGCGCGAGAGCACATGGGGTGACTTACCCCCATACGCGATGAGTGCGGGATGCGTTCTCGAGGAACAAGCGGGGAGGCCTGATGCGGTCGAACGATGGAAGGAGACAGGCCGTCAGGTAGCCGACCGTTCGTTCGTGATGGAGGTTGGGGATCCCGCCCGTACCCTCGGCGCCGCCTTCGCAGCACGGTGCTGGGAGGAGTTCCTGCGCCGCTGGCATCCGAGTCTCCTGTCGCCCTCCCCCCGCATCTGGGGTGAAGGGGACGCGGCCTCGGACGTGTTCTGCGACGGGCTCATGGAGCCCCTTGTGAAGGTGCGGTTGTACGAGCCAGGAGCGGACCAGGGCCAGCTCGCACGTTCCAGCACCCTGTCCGAGCAGGGCCTGGAGGACGGCGACTTGCTGGTGCTCGACATCAGCTTCGAGCAAGACCATCTGCCCGAGTTGGTGTTGCGCTCCTACTTCACCACCCTCCTGAATCCACAGCCAGGTCAAGACCCTGGGCCGACTGCCGAGTTCGCTTCGACCGAGTGGCGGCGATTCCGGCGATCCCACGAGGAGCGCTCCCTGGCCGACGTGGTCCGGTGGCTCAGTCACGCGAGAGACGCGGGCCCTTTGCTGACGCTGCAACAGGTGGCGGCCGCCTGGGCCGCGCGGAGCGGCGGTCCCTCCGCGCCGTCACAGGCCGATCCCCATCTGCCGGAACTCGCAGACGCCGTGAACAATTCGCCGCTTCGGGCCAGCCAGTCGGCCATGCCCTGCATGGTCACTCCTCGCAATACCCATGAGGCGCTGCACTATCTGCAGATCGCTGAGAGGGCCCGGCCCGTCGGCGTGCCGCTCGTGTGGGGAGTTCTGCTGTACACCACAGCCGATGTCGAGCTCGCACGGTACGTCCGGACCCACTTCGAGGACCTCAACGTCCTGTCGGGCGGCTCGACCCGGATCCTCGTCTTCGAGCGACGAAGGCGGTGGCCCTCGGCGAAGAGGTACTGGCGTCAGCATCTCGAGCCGGAGCTGTTTCGAGTGCTGTCGGGAATGCGCTGGCTGCAGTGGACTCCCTACGACCCACACGCTGCGTACGAATTCGCCTCACACCTCGGAGTCGTCCCGGACCAGCTCCCCTGCCTCGTGATGTTCCGCGCGTCCAGCGAGGACCTGCGGAACGCCGAGAAGATCGTTTTCCGCATCGCGCACCCATCCACCGCCGCCTTCCGCGCTCTCCTCGGAGGCATCACCCGGGCGCTCGACTCGACCCCCGGGCTCCTACGCGAACCGCGGTCGTTTCCTCAAGCCTCCCGACGACCCGGAACCGACCACGAGGACTCACCGAGCGACGCCGCGGCCGCCCTGCGAGAACTGGTCACCAACCAGACATACGCACGCCTCAGCATCACGGGGTCCGACACCGCCGTGGACACCACGGCCACCGTGGAGGCCATGGCCGACGGCGCCTTCGCCCAACTTCGCGACGCACACCAATCCATCATGGCTGCGGTCCATGCCACCATCCCCGCGCCCGCCGCGCTCACCATCGCCGACAGTCAAGTCGTCATCAACCGAGGAGGAACCGTGCCGGACAGCTTCGAGTTCCACGGGGAAAACACCACCTTCATCAACAACCCCCAGAACACGCTGATCCAAGACTTCCAGAACACGCACAGCACCCCACCCCATGCCGACGAGCTCGCTCAACTCCTCCACCTCATCCTCACGAGCACCAGCCTGGAGGACAGCAGGCGAACACAAGCGGCAGAGACCGTGCACGAACTCGCCCGCCTGACACCCCACACCCCCGAGGAACGGGCCGCGGCAACCTCGCGACTACAACAGCTCCGGCTCCTGCTCACCTCCAGCGCCGACATCGCCACCCCCGCACTCCCACTCATCACCTCGCTCACCACACTCTTCGGCGGCTAGATTCCCAACACACCACGGCACCCCTCCCCCGCCTCCCAAAACGTGGCGGTCAGCAGACCGCTCTCCATCTCCACCGGAATGTTCTTCCGCCCAGAACAGACCACCGAAGCCCAGGCGGCCCACAGTTCCTCGGCAACCAAAGCGGCGAGAGGACGAGGACCGACCTGGCCAGCGTGACGTGCCGAAACCGGTCGAGCGGTCCCGACGCTCTCGCCACTGCGGATGCCCCCCTCGCATACGCTCACCCCGGCCACACCACCCAACAGAACTGCCCACACAAGAAGTCGCATGCCCTTTCACATCAAGATCGAAGACGCCGACACCGAGAGCCAGACACGACCACCCGCACGACCACCCCGCGAGCCGCTCGAGGCAAAACCTGAGACACGTCAACACACCACCATCAACACACCACCAACGCCCTGGGAAGCAACTGCCAAAAGCTGCGGATCAGGCCGCTGACATCTATCGAGACTGCTCCCACTCGGTCCCGGTGAGCTCATACTCCACTTCACCGTGCTCGGAGCCCCCGATCACCTCCGGCCACTCCCCGATGAAATTCCGCACGAAAGACAGCCCCGACTTCTCCATCACACGACGCGAGCGGACATTGACAGCCATGGCATTCGCGGTCACCCACTCGACCCCGAGTTCCGCGAACCCCTCGTCAACCAGAGCCCGGGACCCCTCAGTGGCATAGCCACGCCCCCACGCCACCTGGGCCAACCGGTAACCGAGTACGACCACCGCAGAACTGCACTCCCCCAACGGCCGGAACTCCAACCAACCCACAAACGCGCCGGTGATCCTCCCCAGCACGGCCCAGCAACCGCACGTCCCCCAGCACGAACAGCCATGCAGAAACCCCGGCAAAGACCGCCCCTCGATCACCCCCCGACCCACACGACGACCACGTCGACGAAACACACGACCCCAGAGCAAATGCCCAGAACAAACAGACGGCCGACATCCCCCGCCCTGAACACACGCACCACAAACCAGCCAGTCCCCAAGAAACTGACCAAGCCACAATCTTCACCACCCGCAGACCGAACCCGCCACCAAACCTCCGACCCACGGCAGGCAGTCGTGCTCAAACCGCGCGGGCCCCCGACAGCTCGACCAGGACACCCCCCTCGAAGCGACCACCCGCCCGGACGAGCGCACGACAAGGCGCGGTGCGCTCACGGCCCGCCAGCGTTCCCGGCCTGACTCGATGAGCCTCAAGACCACAGCCAGCGCGGCGGCCCGGCTACCTGCACCCATGGCGACCTTGGTCCGCAGACCCATAACGGCGAAGATCGACTCGATCGGGTACGTGGCCCACAAGCGGATCCAACACTCCCCGGGAAACCGAAGAACACCAACAGCCCTCCCCCACCGTCACCCATCCACTCAACGACCCTGAAGCACCACGCCCCGAACAGCTCGCCGAAACACAGCGACCGCCCACACCGCACACTCCTTGCCCTCAGCGTTGCAGATCTCCTGGATCGCGCGCTTGGCTGCGGGCGGGCCAACTTCGGCAGCGCGTCGAGCACGTTCGCCGAAAGCGGGCAGCCACGTCCGGCTACGCGACTTGCAGGACAGGGAGAGGCGGCAGCGGCCTCACGCTTCGGCGCCCGCCACGCCACTGATGACGACGATCGCCGCCACGTCGCCGGCCTCGGACCGCCCCCACCAGACGACGCCGCCTGACTGCGCCGTGAACGATCAGCCGGGTGACGGGGCCGATCCTGCCCGCCTCGATTCGCCGAGAGGTGCCCTCGTCTCGCGCGCTAGGTGAATTGCCCTGTGAGGTTGGGGACGCGGCTGGCGGGTGGTTTGCCTGCGAGCGCGGTGTGTCCGCGGTGGTGATTGTAGGAGTGCAGCCAGTGGGGGAACGCGTCGCGTCGTTCCTGCTCTGACCGGTAGGGGCGGGCGTAGGCCCATTCCTCCAGCAGGGTGCGGTTGAGCCGTTCGACCTTGCCGTTGGTCTGGGGCCGGTAGGGCCGGGTTCGTTTGTGGGTGATCCCGGCCGCCGCCAGGGTGTAGCGCCAGGTGTGGGACTTGTAGCAGGCGCCGTTGTCGGTCAGGACGCGCTCGACGGTAATCCCGCACGAGGTGAAGAACGCCTGGGCCCGCTGCCAGAAACCGGCCGCGGTCTCCTTCTTCTCATCGCTGAGGATCTCGCTGAAAGCAAGGCGGGAGTGGTCGTCGACGGCGGTGTGGATGTAGCTGTAGCCGGCGTTCTGGCGGGTCTTGCGGCGGCCTGGCGGCCCAGAGCCTTGTGTCCGCCGCCGTCGGGGATGTTGCCGAGCTTCTTGATGTCGACGTGGACGAGTTCGCCCGGCCGGTCGCGCTCGTAGCGGCGTATGACGGCACCGGTGGCCCGGTCCAGATGGGTCAGACGGGCCAGGCCGTAGCGGGTCAGGACCCGGTGAACGGTCGAAGGGACCAGGTGCAGGAGGTGAGCGATGCGGGCCGGGCCCCACCGGCGCAGGACGCGAACTTTGATGATCCGGCGTTCGGTGCGGTTCGGGGTCCGGCGCGGGCTGTGGTGCGGGCGGCTGGAGCGGTCGGCCATGCCGCTCTCGCCCAGTGTCCGGTAGCGGGCGGCCCACCGCTGGGCCGTGGTCGGCGAGACCTGGAACCGCTCAGCGGCCCGCCGGAGCGGCCAGCCGTCCCCGACCACGCAGCGGGCCAGGCGCAGGCGTCCGGTCTCGGTCAGGGGTGCATTACAGTGGGGCCTGAGGGCCTTTCTGGTCGCCGGTGCAGATGTCGCAATCCACACCAGGCCAGAAGGCCCTCACCCATTTCAAGATCCCTCAGCCGAAACCTGCATCACCCGTCCACAACCTCCCGGGACAGAACAACTAGTGCGTGTATCGGAAGTGGCTTGAGAGGCTGTCGGCCGGTCAGTCCCGAGGCAGGGTGGCGAGCCAGCGGTCGTCCTGGAACGCGGCCGGGACTTCGTCCTCCCACGGATCGATCCCACGTCGTTCCAGTTCGTCGAACCATCGGTCCCGCTGTGACTCGGGGAGACGCCGTCCGCACCAGGGGCAGAAGTCGATGGCGATGCTCGACGTGCCGCCGTCGTGGATGATCAGCCCGTACTCCTGGAACTTGGCACTGAACTTAATCAGCGCGTCCGGGCAGGCGAAAGGGTCGTCGTGCTGGTCGCAGCGCACGTTCACGCGACTGTTCATCGCCTCGCAGCAGTGGTTGGTCATGGCCTCGGCTTCTCGTTCATCGGCACCATGCCCAGAAGTAGATCACGGTCTGTGATGATCACCGGGTGGCACGTGGGGATCTGACGGATACGCAGTGGGCCTGACTGGAGCCGTTGTTGCCCAGAGGCAGCAAGCCGGGCCGTCCGCCGATTTGGACCAGGCGGCAGCTGATCGATGACATACGGTTTTGCACCCGTACCGGTGTTCCGTGGCGGGACGTGCCGGAGCGGTACGTCCCTGGGCCCGGGCGTATGACCTGTTCCGCCGCTGGCAGCGGGACGGCGCCTGGCAGCGGATCTTCGCTGAACTGCAGGCCCAGGCCGACGCCAGGGAGCTCATCACCTGGGACCTCAACATCGACTCCACCGTGTGCCGGGCCCACCAGCACGCCGCGGGGGCGAGGAAAGGGGGACCTGCAGGTCGAGCCGCCCGGCGGTATCACCGTCGAGCCGGACGGCCACGGCCTCGGGCGCTCGAGCGGCGGCCTGACCACCAAGCTGCACCTGGCCGTCGAGCAGGGCCAGAAGCCCATGGCGATTGTGATCACGGCCGGGCAGCGAGGCGACTCCCCGCAGTTCGAGTCCGTCCTGAAGAAGGTCCGCATCGCCCGCAGCGGTGCCGGTCGCCCGCGCACCCGGCCCAACCGGGTCCGCGCCGACAAAGCGTACGCGTCCCGCAAGAACCGCGCCTACCTGCGCCGACGCGGGATCCGCTGCACCATCCCGGACAAGGCCGACCAGGCCGCAACCGCAAGAAGCTCGGCTCGCGTGGAGGCCGGCCGCCCAAGTTCGACGCCGAGGACTACAAGACTCGGCACGCGGTCGAGTGCGGCATTAATCGCCTTAAAGGCACCGCGCCGTGGCCACCAGGTACGACAAACTCGCGGTCCGCTACGAGGCGACCATCCTCGTCGCAGCCATCAACGAGTGGCTGCGACCAGCACATTCGATACACGCCCTAGGCGTGGCCCTTCTTTCACGACATGCCTTCACACGAACGAAGCCGGCCCGGGCGCGGGCCAGGGGCGCGGTAGGACGACATGCTGCCGGTGACCCGGCGCCGCGGGGTACGGCCGATGTGGTGGACGACCACCGACAACCGGACCTCGTCGAAGGCAAGCACCAGACCGAGCCACGCGAAGCCCGGGCCACAACGGGTGCCGGCCGCGCCCAGACTGCCGCGAACTGATCATCGTCCCGGCGCGCGGCCGCGGGCGGGCGCCGCCCCGGGACACGGCAGCAGGCGTCACCCCGGGGCGCGGCAGCAGGCGTCGCCTCGGAGCACGGCAGCGGACGTCGTCCTGGTCATGTGGCGCTGGTCTTCGGAACTGTGTCTGCCTCAGGAAAGCGGGGCGGGGCCAGGGGCCGAGGAGCCGGGGGTGGCGCGACGGTTCCCCTGCCTCCTGGTACAGCCCGTCGCCACGCCAGACCGCAGCCGGCCGACGGGGGGCCGTCCCTCGCGATGGCACGAGAACGGCAGGATCCGCCTCCGCCCCGCTGCGGCCTGGCATGGTGTCGCAAGAGGGCGGAAAGCCGGTAGGGGCCCGGCATGCCGGGCCCCTACCTTTCGTAGCGGGGACAGGATTTGAACCTGCGACCTCTGGGTTATGAGCCCAGCGAGCTACCGAGCTGCTCCACCCCGCGTCGGTGATCCCACCCTACACAGCAGGCGACGCGGGAGCCGAGCAATTTCGTGGCGGGTCAGCCCCGGACGATGTTCTCGGCCTGCGGGCCCTTCTGGCCCTGGGTGACGTCGAAGGTGACCGTCTCTCCCTCGACCAGCTCCCGATAGCCGTTGCCCGAAATGTTGGAGTAGTGGGCGAAAACGTCCGGGCCGCCGTCCTGGGCGATGAAACCGAAGCCCTTCTCGGCGTTGAACCACTTCACGGTACCGCTGGCCATACTGCGCATCCTTCGATCTTGCCGGGCTCCCCGGCGGCCTCATGGAAGCCCACGCCCGAAAGCGAAGGCCCGACACCCGTTCTACCTCACCCGAGCCTCCCCCATTCGATCATTCATCCACCAACGCAAAAAAGCCCGACGCAAAACCACCCAACGGGAACTCGCACCCTCCCCCGACACACGCCGGCACCGGGCCGACCCGCCCATCACCCGCCCGCGACATCACAAACACGCCGGAGAACACCGGCGCTCCCGGAGCCGCCACGACCGCCCCGGCACCCGGCGCCCCGTCAGACACCCCCCGAACCGACCAGACACCGGCCCGGGAGGAGCAGGACATCCCGGCAGAACACCATCACCCACCCAGCACCTACGAAAATCTGCGGCCAGGCGCCCGGGCCGACCCCACCCACCAGCCACTCGCTGGGGTGGCGTCGTTGATCTCAAGGAACAGCGATTGTCGACCGGTTTCGGAGGCAGGTGGCCATCGCTGGGCTGACGGTTGTCGATGAGAAATGACGGCATGGTCGCGTCTGGGACGTGTCACGGCCGGCATTCATCACCGGGATGGGGCTGGTCAGTGAGGGCGGACATGTCCGCGCTGCGGCCGGGATCGGCGAATCTCTATGACGTCATGTCACGCAGGTCAGGGCGGTTCCTGGGCAGCCCGAAGCCCGCCATCTGCTTCTCCTCGTAGGACAGGAAGCCCAGGCTCCGGTAGAACGCGTGGTTGCGCCTGCCCTCCGGCGCCGACTCGTGGTCTGTGGAGAGGAGGAAGAAGCGGCAGTGCGAGTAACGTCGCATGAGGTGCTCGACCAGAGCCCGGCCGACGCCCTGCCGGTGATGTGCTGGATTGACCACGACGTCCTGGACGTAGCATATGTGCTCATCGTCGGAGACGGTCCGGGCCAGTCCCAGGAGCGTTCCTGAACCGTCTCGTGCGGTGATGACGAGGTGAGAGTTCCGCAGGCCGCGGCAGAGCTTGTCGACGTCGGCGGTGTAGCCCTCCCAGCCGACCGAGTCGTAGAGGCTCAGCATCTCATCAGGATCGAAAACGCCCTCTTCCGTGATGAACACGCCGAACCCCCTGCGGCTGTGCCGCTTCTCGATGCCGACTTCTCACTGGATCTGACTTCACGCTCGTCGGCCACGTCAAGATCGCCAGTCTGCCTCACGCTTGCCGCGGCCCCGGCTTCTGGTCTCGCGTGGCCCCAGCCGACCATGGGGCGGCGACCTCCTTCACCTCTCGTAAAGTCACACCAGGTCAGGTCATGACTGACCGTGGTGGTATTCCTCGGAAGGCATCGAGTCCCATTCGGTATGCGCGCCGTCGCGCGTCACCATGAACAACGGGCGCGATCGCAGGACCTGCCCGACGCGTTGCCCGCGCATGACGACCCCGGGATCATCCGGTCCTGCATAGCCCTCGGGCGTGTAGCGAAAGTGACCATCCACTGCCTCGGCATGCGCGATGTCGTCGCTCTCCAGTTCCGACAGGTCTCTTCCGACCAGCGGGATTCCATCGTGCCCGACCTGGGGACCGTGCACGGCGTCGGCTGCGATGCAGAACAGCCCCGCGGCTTGACTCACGTAGGCCGTGACGGCAGGCAGTGAAGAGGCCACCCCGCGGCGATGGACCCCGATTTTCCAGGTGGGCGAGAAGATCGCGTGGACGCGCGGGCAATCGCTGACCTTCGTCTGGCCGAGAACCTCAAAGGCCTCGACCACTTCGTCGACGGTCATACCGAACCGGAGCGGTCCGACGCCGACCGCTGGCGCATAGGACCACTCATCCCGATCGGCGACTCCGGAATCGGCTTCAGCCTTCATCGTCCCCCCTGTAGATAGCTGAAATCTTGCCGCAGCCCATCATGTCAATGGCCGACCAGCAGCCCGTCAGGTGCCTTCAGGCGCGCGCTCCTCCGCCTGCTAGGGCCGCAGTGATTTCCAGGCGATCGCTAGGTTCGCTGCTGCTTGGCTTTGGTCTGGGCGAGTCGGTAGGACTCTGTGCCGGTCTCGATGACGGTGCCGTTGAAGGTGAGTCGGTCGACGATGGCCGCGCAGAGCCGCGGGTCGGTGAAGGTCTTGGTCCAGCCACCGAACGACTCGTGGGAAGGATGGCCACGCTGTTCTTTTCCTCCCTCTCGGTCAGAACCTGGAACAGCATCTCGGCGGCGCTGGCCGTACAACCAGGTCCCGGCGGCGAGCACGGCCAGGGCCACGGCGAGGGCGGGCAGCCAGCCGACGATCGCCCTTGCCCCGGCTCCGGCGACGCCCGCCGTGATCAGGACAGGCAGCGCGCAGCACGCCACGCAGGCCAGCGCGGCCAGGCCCCGAGCGCCTTCGGGGCGCGGTGGGGGCGGGGGTCAGCAACAGGGTCCGGCATGACGGTTCTCCTCGGCGAGGTCGGTGAAGGGGATGGGGCAGCAGGTGCTGGACGCACAGAGGGTGAGGTCGTCGCAGCCCGCTTCGACGGCAGCGGCAAGCGCGGTGCGGATGGTGGTGAGGTCGGCGATCTTCGCATCGACCTCGGCGAGCTTGGCGGCGGCCCGGTCCTGGAGCCCGGCCACGGGGCGGCCGTGCCGGTGGCGGCCGGCCTCCAGGAGCTCGGCGACCTCGTCCAGCGTGAATCCGAGCCGCTGGGCAGCTTTGATCACCCGTAGCGCGGTCACCGCGTCCTCGCCGTAGAGGCGGTGACCGCCGATGCTGCGTTCCGGCTCTGCCAGCAGGCCACGCCGCTCGTAGTAGCGCAGCGTCTGGATGTTCACCCCGGCCGCTTCCGCGACCTGACCGCTGCGCAGGCCCGCGCTCACCGCTCCTGCCCAGCGGCCGCAGTCCGCGCGGCCAGCGCGTCCAAGACCGCCTCGTGCGCCTCGTCGACCGAGATGTCCAGCCTGATCAGGTCCTTGCCGGGTGCGGTGGTGAAGGTGAAGAACGAGCAGCAACCGCTCTCGCGCTCCACAAGGTCGCGGACCCGATCCTCGACACCCTCTCCACCGGCCAGCTCAAGCCGCAGCTGGAGCGGCTGCGACCGGGACATCGCAGTCAGCCGCTCGGCGAACAGCGCATCCCACTCCGCGACCCGCAGAGGCCGCTCCTCCGTGGGCAGCGTGCAGGACAGTGGCACCCACGCCAGATCGCTCATCGTGCTCTCCCGTCGTCACATCCCCGGGAGGGGAACACCTCCGACGGTAAACCCGTACCTGGGTACAGGATGCAAGCGTCCAGAGCAGCTGCGTGTGTGGGGAGATCCATTGCGCAGGTACGAGGAAGCCGGAACAGGGGATGACCGATTTCAAGCAGCCGATCGCTGCAGGCGGACAGAGAGCAGCGACAACCCAGAAAAACAGCCCGCCAGCCCAGCACAGCGCCCAGCACCGGTCCCCCGGAGACACCGGCGACCGTGGTGCCCCACAACAGCACGGCGAGCACCCGTCCCTCCCTGCCGGGCGGCACCTGCATGGTCGCAGTTGTCAGCGCCACGACGAGAAACTCCCCATACCCCATGCCGCGACCACCCGGGACACAACCAGGACCGGGAAGCTCAAGGTCGCAGCACCCACGACATGGGCTGCCAGGAACACGACGACGAACCCCACAGGGCCAGACCGTCCCGGCCAATCGCGGGCACCCCGCCATGAGGGCCGGGACCTGCTCAGCCGAGCAGGCTCGTGTCCTGCCGCCCGGTGCAGGCCGCATGCATGGCACGGGTGATTCGATACAGCACACACCGGCGCAGCGGACCTTCGGGCGCGCTGGGGTCCTCGAAGTCATCGGCCGGATCCCGGGTCACACCGATCCGGCGCAAGGAAACAGTCCGAGCCCGGGGGGGGATTGAGAGCCTGTCTGGTCGGTCATGTGACTACTGCGTGCCTGGGGCGTCCTGTGGGCTTGGCGCGGGGTGAGGTGGGTGATGCCGAGGGGAAGCGGCAGCGGCCGCTCTTGGGGAGCAGGGGCCCGGGGACGGCGTCGGTTGAGTGCGAACACACGCCGGATCCCGCCGACCGGCGCGAACGGATGTGAGAGCAAGGACACCCCTGCCGAACCGCTCCCAGGCACGACCGACGCCGGCGAGACAGCGGCTCAACCAGGGCCCCCACGCCTGACTCAGTCCCGTCCTGCACACCGATGATCGCTTGGCTTGTCTGCAGGGACGTAGCCTGCTGCCGCACGGAACATCGTTGGGGCAGGTGGAGCTTTGAGCGTTGACAAGATGTATGGAACGCACCCGGAGGTGATCACGCCGCTGCTGGATGCCGTCGGCGAAGCAGCGATGGTGCTGTCGTTCCGGGAGGACCGCACGTTCGCCGCACTCAGTGTGGGGCGCTTCGGGGCTGTGGGGTCGACCCGGCTGGACTGGGCAGGGGCCGAGGTGATCGAGAGGTGCGATTCGTTCGACGCAGAGGAACTGCACAGGCTGGTGGCTTCGTACGCTGGGGCGGATGAACTCGCAGTGGTGCTCTGGAGCAATCTCGCCGTGCCGTCCGTGGCTTTGCCTGCCGCGCTTGTGGCACTCCAGGCGGAGGCGGTGCTGGAGTGCTCTCCTGAATGCTGGATCTACCTCGTCGACGGAGGAGTGCTGATCGAGTTCCAGGACGGCGAGGGATTCACTGCGGGAAGGATTCCGCGCTGACGCTGCTGTCGAGAGGGTGCTCCTGGTGACGGGGCTGGTCGTCGTGGCCGGGTTGATGTCCGCATTCACCCTGGCCCACAGAGAGGAGCCGACGGTGGTTGTCCGTTCACGCGAGAGCCGGGGCGTGGGGGCAGGGCGGCGGGGAGCGGAGGATGGGGATGCGCATGCTCATCAGGAGGTCGTCTTCGGTGCCGGTGTGTGCGGTGCTCCGCCAGGTGGTTCCCGGGTGGCGCGAGCGGAGGTGGGACAGCGCCCGGATGTCCAGGCCGGTGTCTCGAAATGGCGTGTTGATCGAGATGGCGGTGATGACGCCGTAGGCGCAGGTGGCGCAGAACTGGTAGTGGAGCTGGCCGACGACCTGGCGCCCGTTGACCAGGAGCAGGCACTCTTCACCGGGTCCTGATGTGCCGGGGATGTGGGTGGAGAGGAAGTCGACCGCTGTGTAGGTGCGGAGCCGGCGGCGTAGCCGGGTGGTGAGACCACCCTGGCGGGCGTGCTTGGCGCCCGACGAGGGGGACGCCTTAGGGGTGGGCGGAGTGCTCTTGGGGCGCGCGTGGTGTCCCTGCATGAGGTTCGTGTGCCCGAGCTGCGGGGCCTCACGCGCCCGTCCGGGCGAGCCGAGGCCGTCGGCCGTTGTGGCGCCTGCTGTCGCGTTGGGGGTACAGGGACGGGACGTGAGCCGTGTTCCAGTACCGCTCGCGGTGTTGGTCGGCGTCTTGCCAGACCGGTTTCTGTGGGCAGCGGATGCGGCCGGGTCGCGTGGGTGTTGCCGGCTGCCCTTGAGGGTGCCTTCGGGGGCTGCACGCCGCCAGGGGGTCGTGCGGCGCTGGCACCAGGGCGGTCGCGCGGTGGCCGGGTGGCCGCCGAGCGGTCGATCAGGATCGCTGCGGTGACGGCGGCCGTGGCGAGTACGTGCAGGCCCGGGCGGAGCCACGGCGTTCCTCCGGTCAGTTCCCGGTGGGGCCGGATGACGCCTGGCGGGGGCGGGCGGGGCCGTGAGGCCGGTTCAGCCGGGCCAGGTTCCGGTCAGGCGGCGCGTGGTGGCGGCTCCTGCTCGGTCGACGGCGGCCCTGACGACGGCGAAGATCGCGCCCTGCAGGGCTGCGGCGAGTAGGACCTCCTTCCAGGTGCGGTCTTCGTCGGTGGCGTCCGGGGCGTCGTCTTCGTGGCCGACCATCTTCCACGTCTGTTTGAAGGCCAGGCCCGCTGCCATGCCGCTGATTGCGCCGAGGGCGAGCCCGACGGGCTTGTAGGCGATCTTGGATGCCTTCATTTGTTCCTCCGGTTACGGCGCAGGAGCAGAAAAACGGCCAGCACTGCGGCGGCGGCGAGCAGAGGGGTGCGGTTGGTCCGCGCCCCCGTGGCGGCTGAGGCGGCCTTGTCGCGTACCGGTCCCGGTGTCTTGTCGGCGACCAGGTGACCGGCGTGGATCGTGCTGTCACGCATCTGGGCCGCAGCGTGGGCTGCTTTGTCGACGACGGGGTCGGGGATCTTGTCCTTGATCAGTCCGGCAGCCTGGGCCGCCTTGTCCCGGAGCTGGCCGGTCAGGAGCGCGGCCTGATCCTTGACCTCGGCCGCTTTCGCTTTGGTCTGCGCTTTCACGTCGGTCTTGGCGGCCAGGGCCTGTACGGTCTGGCCGAGCTGGTCGCGCGCGTGCTCGACCCGGTCGCTCAGCTCTTCCGGGGTCGGTGCGGGCCGGTCGCCCTGGGGCTGGTGGCTCATCGGTGTGCCTTCTCCTTGATCTCGGCCACGTCGGCCTTGACGCTGTCGATGGTCTTCTCAGGGGTGGGACTCCCGGCGCGGGCGACCTGCTTCTTCCCGGCCACGGCCACAGCCGCGGCCACCACGGCCAGTGCGGCGGCGACGATCAGGGCTGATGCCCACACCGGCAGAACCAGGGCCAGGGCCGCGATCGCGGCAGCGACCAGAGCTTGGGCGGCCAGGACGCCCAGGAGACCGGCGCCACCGAACAGGCCGCCGCCCACCCCGTAGCGCTTGCCCTTCAGGGTCATCTCGGCGCGGGCCAGCTGCATCTCCTCCCGGACCAGTTCCGAGATCTGCCGTGACGCCCGCGTCACGAGCTCACCCGCCGCGACGTCGCTGCCGTGGCCGAAATCGCTTCCAACCGGGCTCATTGAGTCTTCACCTTCTTCCACTCACGGGATCCCAGGCCGCGCCTACCCTGCCGCTCGCCGGTCACCCCTCGCGCACGCGAAGTCATCGCCGACAGCGGACCATCAGACGGGGCGACAGGCGGACCAGAGCCGCGGCCGCGCCGCCGATCACGGCGCCGGTCGCCACATCGGAGGGGTAGTGGGCTCCGCTGTGGACCCGCTGGAGAGCCACGAGCACGGTCGGGACGGCGCAGGCGGCCCCGGCCCACGGCCACGCCTGCGCAACAGCGGCGGTGAAGGCGACGGCGGCGGCGGTGTGGCCGGAGGGGAACGACGAGCTGTCCGGCCTCTCCACGTCGTCGCCGTGGGGAATCCACTTGGCGGGTGGCCGGCGCCGCTCGACCAGCTGCTTGACGACCCCGTTCGACAGCAGTTCCGCGACTGCCATGGTCATGACCCCGCCGGCTGCGGCCCTGCGGCCGCGCCACCCTCCTGTGGCCGTCATGACCAGGGCGGCGGCCCACCACAGCTTCGTGTGCTCCGCTGCCTCCTCCACGGCGGGCAGCAGTCGACGCGCTGCTGGGGAGTCCCAGGCCGCCACGCGCCGAATCAGCTGATGGTCTTGGTCCTGGAGTCCCGCCAGCACCTTCATCTCCGTCTTCGTCTCCCCTCCATCGCCCACGACCAGCGCTCACTTGAGGCGGCGCCGCTCTTCATCACTCCATGCCCGGGTGTCGCGGGGCTGGACGTAGGGCTCCTCGTCCTCGGGCAGCCCGCCGGCGATCGCGCGCTGGCGGACCATCTCGGCGTCGAACTCGAGGCCCAGGAGGACGGCGAGGTTGGTGATCCACAGCCACAACAGGAAGATGATCACGCCTGCGAGGGTGCCGTACGTCTTGTTGTAGGAGCCGAAGTTCGCGACGTAGAACGCGAAGCCGGCCGATGCGAGCATCCAGATCACCAGCGCCAGGAAGCTGCCTGGGGTCACCCACTTGAAGCCGCGGCCCTTGGCGTTCGGCGCGGCCCAGTACAGCAGCGCGATCATGATGGTGACCAGGAGCAGCAGAACGGGCCACTTCGCGATCGACCACACCGTCATCGCGGTGTCGCCGACCCCCAGCGCCGATCCCGCCTGCCGGGCCAGGGCGCCGGTGAACACCACGATGAGCGCACTGGCCACGGCGAGGAGCATGAGCACCACCGTCAGCCCGACGCGCAGTGGCAGGACCTTCCACACCGGTCGGCCCTCGGGCATGTCGTAGACGGCGTTGGAGGTGCGGATGAACGCGGCGACGTATCCGGAGGCTGACCAGATCGCGACGAGTATGCCCACGATGGCCAGCAGCGAGCCGAGGCCGGCGTTGCCCTGCAGCTGCTGTACCGCGTTGGTGATCACGTCTCGTGCCGCGCCGGGGGTGAGCTTTTGCAGGTTGTCCAGGACCTGCTTGGTCGCCGATTCTCCCGCGATGCCCAGCAGTGACACCAGGACCAGCAGGGCGGGGAAGAGGGCCAGCACGCCGTAGTAGGTCAGCGCCGCCGCCCGGTCGGCCAGCTCGTCGTTCTTGAACTCTTTCAGCGTCCCGCGCAGCACCGCCTTCCAGGACCCCCTGGGCAAGTCCGAGAGCCGATCCGGCGCCTGCTCCTCGACCTGCCGGCCGGGACCCGCGGGCGCGTCGACGGCGGGCCGGCGTTCGTGTTCCGGTGTGTTCGTGGGGCTCATAGTCGGCGCATTTCCACTCCGGCCGTGCTCATGCCGCTCGCCGAGCAGGAAGCGAACCGGTGGTCGCAGGCCTGTGCCTCGGGATCTCGCATCGGTTGCCTTCTCCGCGGCTGGAGCCCGTACCGGCACGCTTGGGGTCAGCGCTCGACTCCGGTGGCGCGGTGTGGGGCGCCGACCGGGTTGGATTCGGGGGGCCGACCGCCCGCCGACACAGCTCGCCACCGCGTGGCCGGACGGCAGCTGGCTGCCCCAGCTCCCGGTGCCGGACGCCGCAGCCGGCGGCCGGCACCGGGCGGCGCTGCTTCCTGCGGGACGGCTGCAGACCGCCCCGTCAGCAGCGTGTGCGGCACGGGCGCGCGGACTGCCCCCAAGACAGCCGTGCTGATGCCGGCCGAGGCACCCTGTATGACGACCGACAGGCGCTGGAACAGGGCGCATTTGGGAAACGGGTTCCCTGCCTCGCGTCGAACCCGGCGCTGCGGCATGACAGCCCGGCATCGATCGGTGACGCAGTCGGCACGCGGACCGGCGGCCCCTCCGGATGGACGGGCGCTGACGAGAACGGGCCCCGCGCTGAGCGCGGGGCCCGCATCCGGGAACACCCCCCCACCTGTGCTGGGGCGTTCCAGCGACCGTAGGACGTGCCTGACCTCCCCCGGCACGCGGCCACGCCGCTCCCAAGCTGGGGCTGGGGCTGGGGCTGGAACGAGGGACACCACCACCCTGCGGGCGCCAAGGTCGCCATAGACATCGTCAAAGCTCGCCAGGAAGCCGCGGAGGGCTGCCAAGTGCAAGACAGCAGGCCGGGCAGGGTGGCACGCGGGTAGTCGGCTGCGGATTTCAGGTGCTTCGGGGCCAACCGCGCAGCAGGGCGGCGATCCTCGCCGCGGTGCAGGTGGGGTCTTGCAGCAGGTCGCGCAGAGCGATGGCGTCCGTCCGGGTGGGTTTGACCGGGATCCCGGAGGCCTCCAGGTACATCACGCCGGTGGCGGCTGCGACGGCCATGTTGGAGCGTTCCAGCCAACGGCAGCGGCCGAGGATGTGCACGAGGGTGGCGGCCCTGGCGTAGGGGCCGTCGTAGACGGGCTGGTCGAGTAGTTCGGCGCGGTGCGCGGCGACGGCTGCCACCGGCACTCCGTAGTCTTCCGGAGCGGGGTCGCCCGCCCCCGCGATCTCTGCGACACGCAGAATCCAGGGGACGTCGATGTGGAGTTCCATCAAGCGGCGTGTGATCCAGGGGTGCGGCGATCGGCGTCCTCGGCTTCGTCGAAGACTCCCTGGTGTTCGGCGAGGAACCGCTCCGCGGCGTGCAGGCCTCGCTGCCGCAGTCCTTCGGTGTCTTCGTGGACGAGAACGGCGATGTAGTCGCCGAGGCTGAGGCCCCGGTCCTTGGCACGTGCTTCTGCCAGTGCCTTGATGCTGCTGTCGACGCGCGCGCCCAGCTGTGTCTTGGCCATACCCTGACGGTAACACCTGTTACCACTCGAGTGAAGTCTTCAGGCAGCGGCTGACGCTCCGGCGACGCGATGGTGCCCGGGCCCACTGCCCCCGCATGGGGGCGAAGGATCGGCGGGACGCCATGATCACGCGCCTACTTCCGTGGGGAGCCGGGAAGCAGGGCCGGCCCTGTCCTCGCGTGCGACGCCGCTTCCCGCGGCGCAATCCCCCCGTGTCCTACCGGATCCGTTCCGTGAGGCGCCGGCCCGGGCCGAGGCATCGGCGGGTATGAGCGGGAGGGGGCGTACGCGATCTACGCGGTGTGCTGCACGCTCCCCGACCCCGCCGCCCACTTCCTCGGCCACCCCGAGCTCTTGCAACACTCGATCAATCAGCGGCGGCTTCCACGGACGATCGTGCGTGCGTGTGAGGCATGGCGTGGTGGAGGCCGTGTCAGGACGTTTGGTGGCGTGCGCTGGTGACGATGAGTGAGACGTTTTGCCCGCCGAAGCCGAAGGAGTTGCTGAGTACCGCCTCTTGGGGGGCGTCTCGTCGCTCTGTGACGATATCGAGGTCGATGTCAGGGTCGACGCCGGTCGTGGTGAGGTTGCGGGTGGGTGGGATGACACCGTGCTCGACGCTGAGGACGGCGATGAGCGCTTCGATTGCGCCGGCGGCGCCGAAGAGGTGGCCGAGTGCCGCCTTGGGGGCTGTCACGGTGGCGCGGCCGAAGACTTTCCCGATCGCGTGCGCCTCGGCGATGTCACCGAGCGGGGTTCCGGTGGCGTGGGCGTTGATGTGGCTGATCTGCTCGGGAGCCAGGCCGGCTTGTGCGAGGGCCTTGCGCATGGCCGAGATCTGCCCGGAGCCGTCGGCCGCGGGCGCTGTGATGTGGTGGGCGTCGGCGGCGATGCCGGCGCCCGCCACTGTTGCGTGGACGCTCGCGCCTCGGGCGCTGGCGTGCTCGGCGCTTTCGAGCACCACGACGGCCGCGCCTTCACTGAGGACGAATCCGGTGCGGTCCGCGGCGAACGGGCGAGAGGCCGAGGCGGGTTCGGCGGTGTGGCACGACAGTGCTTGCGCCTGGGCGAAGCCGGCGACGGTGATCGGGGTGATCGCGGCTTCGGTTCCACCCGCGATGACGACGTCCGCCTCGCCGGCGCGGATGAGCCTGACTCCGAGGGCGATCGCCTCGGCGCCGGAGGAGCACGCCGAGACGGGCGTGTAGACCCCGGCCCGCGCGCCGTATTCGATACTGATCAGCGCTGCCGCCGCGTTGGGCATGAGCATCGGGACCGTGCGTGGCGAGACACGCCGTACCCCGGCCGCCTCCAGTACGTCGTCTTGCTTGAGCAGCGTGCCGACGCCGCCGATGCCCGTGCCGATCGCTGACGCGAGCCGGTCCGGATCCACCCCGGGGGCGCCGGCATCGGCCCAGGCTTCGGCCGCCGCGATCAAGGCTGCCTGCTGTGAGCGGTCGAGCCGCCTGGCCTGCACCGGCAGCAGCAGGGTGGCGGGGTCGATGGCCATGGTGCCCGCGACGATGTCGGGAAGGCCGATGTCCTTGTGGCCTGGCAGGACGCCGCCGCGGATGCCGGATTCGCCGGCAAGCAGGGCACCCCAGGTGGACTCCACGTCTCCGCCGAGTGGCGTGATCGCGCCGAGTCCGGTCACGACGACTTCAGTCCGGTGCATACCCCTGGACCTTTCTTGTATGCGATACAAGCGAATGAAGCCTTGTTGTATCACATACAATGAAGGCGTGGAGAAGAAGCGAACCGAAGCACGGTCAACGTCGGCCCGGTCGCGGGACCGCGGACGCGCGACGAGGCGCCGACTGATCGAGGCCACCGCACGGCTCTGCCGTGAGCGGCCCGGCGCCGAGGTCAGCGTCGCGGAGATCGCAGACGCGGCAGACGCCTTCCCCAACCAGGTCACCTACTACTTCGGCTCCAAGGACTCCCTGCTCGTGCACGCGGCCTTCCTCGGCCTGCTGCACGACGCCCGACGGATCGAGCGCATCGGCCGCCAAGCCCCCGATGCGGCTGCGTTCCGACGCAACGTCGCCCGGGCAGTACTGGCAATGCCCTCACTGCCGTCGGTCGCGCGAGCACTCGCCGCCGGGATCTCCAAACCGGAACTCGCCCCCGTGGTCGACCGGCACCTGCAGTTGCTGTTCCGGCAATCCGAACGCTTCCTGAACCAGATCCTCGACAGTCGCGGCTGGAGGACCCATCGCCCCCTCAGCGCGGAGGCCAGAACGTTCTGGAGCACCGCGCTCGGTGCAGTGCTCCTCGTCCGCGCGGGAGCACACGGCACCGTCACCGACCTCGACCTCGCCGGAGCACTCACCGTCCACGACCAGGCCGAGCACGGCTGAGCCGGTTCGCTTGGATCACTTCAGCCGGCCGAGCCGTCGTTGACGACGTCGTCCGTGTGGTTCACCGCATCTGCGCTCTGATCTCGGCCTTCGGCATCCTTACGCGCGCGATGCTGCTCGTTGTTGCCGTCGGCGGATACCGCTCCAAGGCATCGGCCTGTTGACTCGCGTTCGGAGCCGTGGTCCTCCTGGGCGCTTCGTACCCGCTCGTGCGGGACGTGCGGGGGCTGCAGACGGGGCCGACTGGCTGGCGGGCAGCGCCGTTCCAACCAGCCCCGCCGGCCGTTGTCCGGTGCGCCGTTGACTCGCGCGCAGTGGGCGCGATGCGAGCCGTTGCTCCCGGATAGGACACCGCGGCGGGGGCCGATGAAAGGATCATCGAGAGGTGATCGACGCGATGGCTTGCAAGTTCCAGAAGGGATCGCAGTGGATCCGCGTCCCTGGGAAGTACGGCAACCGGCGAGGCGTCGACAACCGGCTGCGGATGTGGGAAAGGGTTGTAGCGGCCGCTGGTCCTTCGGGTGCGCCCGGACCCGGTCCGGGCGCACCCGCCTGTACGTGTTCTGGCCCCAGTCGCCCGACTACGCCGAAGCTACAGGCCCTGCGCTGAGGGCGAACCCGCCGCCTTGCCCGGCGAACACCTTGATCGCGGCGCCCATGAACTCCACCAGCCCCGGGTGGTAGGAATCGTGGAACGCCCTCATGGCCTCGTCCTCGGCGTAGAAGAGCGACATGCCGACGTACGCCTCCCTGGAGGGGATGTAGAACCGGCAGACGATGTCGAAGTGTCTGGCCACGAGCTCCTGGATCTGGTGGTCCCCCGGCAGGGAGCCGCCGTCCAGGAAAGCCGTGACCTCCCGGTACAGGACGTCCCAGTCCTGGTGGACCCGCTGCCTGTCCACATGCTCCCAGTCGTTGGTCTCGGCAAGGCTCTTCGCCTGCTCCTCGGCCAACGCCCGGCGACACTCGTCCTCGTAACTGTTCCCCACGCCATCACTCCCCATCGTTCCCTCAGCCCTCCGGTGCATGCCCAAGAGGCCCCCGGCACATCGACATCGACCGGCCGCCCATGATCAACTGCCGGACCAGGCCGAACGGTGACACACCGCCACCTGGTCGGCAATCCATTTCCTCAGCCAACAGCGGAAGGACGGCTCGCACAGCGAGCCGTCCGGGCGGGGTGCTGCTTCGGCGTAGTCCTCGAGCTCCAACCCAGCTCCAGAAGCTCCACAAGGGCAAGAAGGGCAGAAGCTCGGAAACCCGATCGGCATCCCCGTAGCAGTCGTGCACCTGCGTCCAATCCACCACCTGGGCAGTTTGGCTGCGACAGGCGCCGTCCGGCTGGGTGTAAGTTGTGTCGCTCTTTGTGAGGCGAGGAAACGGTTCCGCTCTTCCGCCCGCGGCTTGGCCGCGGCGATGATCACGACGCCCCGGCCGCCGCCGGGATTCGCCCCTCTGCCCCGAGGTGGCATTCCGTGGTCCTCGTCATCGTCGTCGCTTTGCTGGCCCTGCTCGCGGGACTGGCCGCCAACCGCTGGCTGCGGCCGAGACTTGTCAACGCCGACGACGACGAGGGCATGGCCGTCAAGGACCTCGTCGGTCCACTGCTGACGATGACCGTCCTGCTGCTCTCCTTCGTCCTGGTGACCGCCAACGGCTCCTACGGCAGGGCGGAAGTCGCCTCACGCGGCGAGGCCCGGGCCCTTGACCAGCTCGTCGAGACCGCCGAATACGCCCCCGCCACCGAGCGGGCACGCATCCAGGCCGGCGCCGTCTGCTATGCCCGTGCCGTCCGCGTCCAGGAATGGTCTGCCATGGCCGACGGCAACGGCTCACCGGCCCCCAGCATCTGGTCGACCGGCTTTCGTCAGAACTTCGAGAACCTGGCCGGCCAGCCGGTCTTCGGGATGCTCGTCGCCGCAGACAACAAACGCTCCGACGAACGCGAGGAACGCCTGACGCAGGCCACCTCCAGTATTCCCAGCACCATTTTCTGGTTCCTGCTCGCCACCCTCGTCATCACCGTCACCGCCCTCGGGATCTGCCTTCCCAGGAGGAACAACAGGGGCCAGGTCATCACCCTCGTCGTGATCACCGCTTTGCTGACCACAGCCCTGGTCATCATCCGCGACGTCGACCGCCCCTTCGGCGGCATCATCAACATCGCACCGACCGCGATTGCGGAGGCCGAAAGGCAGGCGCACCGCGACTTCGCCGCCAACGGCCCCGCCGCCGATCTGCCCTGCGACGCCGAGGGAAACCGCGCTACCTGACCCCCAGAAACGCCGGGCCCAACGCACGTAGTCGCGCGTCCTTCGGTGAGGCCATCAACGGATCCGGCGGATACTTCGGCTGGAACCTTGACGCTCTGGACGCCTGCCTTTGCGGCGGGTGGGGCGCCACTGCTCCATTCACCTGCACAGGGATTCCTCGGCCGAGGCTCGGGCACGGTTGGTAGAGCGGGTGCCTGTTGGCGATCGCGAGGTGACGGTGTTCGACCTGCTTCTGGAGATCTTCGAGGAACGGGGCGTGAGCGTCATCCTTCGGTGATGGCTGGTGGCTTCCAGGCATTGGTCCAGGGAAGGTCATTCGCGCCACCCGTCGGCGGCCCCGGGGCCGGCATCTCCTCGCGGCCGAGGGACCGGGGGCCGGAGGCTGCTGCCCTGCCGCACGCCGACAGGAGCGACCGGCCGCCCCCTCGGTGGCATGTCAGTGGCTACTTCTACGCTTCCAGCTGTGCGCATAGATGATCTTTCGTGGCAGGCCGAAAACTACGGCGGTCTTTCTCCCCGGAAAGTGGACCTTCTGCTGGAGCACGGTCACCTGGACCTGGTGATCAGGGCGGCAGAGGAGCGCGGCGAGTGGTTCTGTGCGGAACGCGCAGCGAAAGAGCTGTGCCGGTCGGGCGAGTTCGCACGGGCGCTGAAAGTGGTGGAGCCGTTCGCCGCCACGGGGTGGCGGACAGCCCTGTGGGTGAAGGCGGACGTCCTGCTGCGGGCGGGCCGGACGGATGAGGCCCTGGATCTGGTCCGCCCGGACGAGGAGGGCCGCGCCTCACAGATCGTGTGCCGCGATTTCGCCGAGCTGCTCGCCAAGGCAGGGCGCGTCGACGAGGCCATCGACCTGCTCGTGCCGCACTGTGGTGAGTCGTGGATCCGATCGGTCCTCGTGGAGATCACCGAAGGTCAGGACCGCGACGAGTGGTTGCTGGAGTTGATCGCCCCGCACGCCGAAGCAGCGCGGCACGCCAGCGACGAGAGTCGGTGGGACTGCTCCCGCTCGGACGTGCAGGAGCTTCAGGCACGGGTGCTCGAACGCGCGGGACGCGTCGACGAGGCGATGCGCATCCTCGGCCAGGCCATAGCCGAGCGTCGCTGCCTCACCCAGAACACTCTCACCGCCTACGCCGAACTGCTGGCACGCCACGGCCGACTGGACGCGCTGCGCGAGCTGGCCACCGGACGGCACGCACACACCGTTCTGCACATCTACGCCCAAGCCCTGCGAGACCGCGGCCGGGTACAGGAAGCCGAGACCGTGATGCGTGATGCCATCGCCGCTGATGACTGGGCCGGGCACCGGGCCTGGCTGTCCTCGGCATTGCTGCGGGACGGCCGGCTGGACGACGCGATCACCGTGGCCGCACCCGGCTTCAGCTCGTACGACTGTGGCAACCTGCTGGCGCCCCTCGTTCACCCGCTCCACGACCGGCCCCAGGAACTGCTCCATCTCCTGGACCACCCCCTCACCGTGCCCCACCACGGCCATGCGGAGTTCCAGCACAGCTGGCGGGCCTTCGCTCTTGCCTCTCTCGGCCGAGCGGAGGAAGCGATAGCCGTGGTCGAAGCCCACCCGGACCCGTGGAGCGACCCCTGCATCGTCAGGGCCGGCCTCCTCAGCACCGCTGGCCACCTCGATGCCGCCGCCACGGAACTGCGGAGTCTCGGTTCGATCAAGGCACGTGAGGAACTGTTCGAGGTCCTGGTCCAGCAAGGGCAGGCGGCCGAGGCCATAGCCACGCACCCCACAGCGGCTGAACAGCGAGCCGCCAGAGCGAAGAGCACACCCGTCCCTCTCCGGGAGGACGGGTACTCGCTGGAGCCACCCTTTTAGGGGGCGGCCCTGTCACACCTCATTCAGAGGCAAGGCGAGGGTGACGGCCGCTTCGCGGGACTCGATAGTCTTGTCGTGGCGGGTTACCGTGCCTCACTCCTGCTTGACGCGGACGAAGCGCCGTTCCACGAGGTTGCGGTGCTGGTGGACGTCACGGTCGGAGACCGGGGGCGGCCGCCGCGGCGACCTCGAAGCCGTGCCACTCCCCCGCGCCAGTACCCGACCGGCGGAGGGCCTTGACGGCGAACCCGACAGCTCGACCTGCTCGTCGGGGAACGGGAGCGAGACGCAGACTTCCGACGAGGGGCGAGGCCGTCAGCGATGCAACGTGCCCCGAGACGACTCAGCCCAGGGTGCTCTTGCTGTCCAGTGGCGTTGCCGCGCGGTGGCTGAGACCTGAGACCTGCTTCGTGCCCGCCCGTGCGGTTGCGTGGCATTGGCGGCGCCCCGCGCGGTGTGAGCCGGTCCTGGTCTGTTTGGATACCCGGGTGACTGAGCCGACCGCGTCCTCACCGTGCCCTTGCGTACTCTGCGATCCCACCACCTCGGCGACCTTCCAGGCACGCAAGCACATCGAACAGCACTGGTCCCGGGAGATGGCGAACATTCGGGAGTACGGCTGGCACGTGGTGGGGGTCGGCGGGGAGGACATCCCGAACTGGTCCTTCACCGTCGGCCTGTGGCATTCCTATCGGATCCCAGAAGTCGCCATGTTCGGGCTGGAGCTTCAAGGGCTGATGCACTGGGTCAATGCCGCGGCCGGCCAGCTCCGGGACGGGGCAGCGACCGAGCCCGGCACGCTGCTTCCGGACGTCATCGAAGGGTACGAGGTCCAGCTCCAACCCGTGGACGTCAGCTGGCACCGGCCGCTGTTGGGCACGGCCGTCGGCTTCTACCGCCGGCATCCCGTCCCTGTCGTCCAGGTCCTCTGGCCTGACCGAGATCACCGCCGGCCGTCGGACGAGCGAGCCAGTCCGGGCTGCCGCGCGCAACCGAGCTTGTGGCTTCCGGTCGACAAGCACCCCACCGGCGTCTGGACCGAGGAAGCCGCCGAGCACTGAGCCCTGTCGGAAGACATCCGGTGGGGCGGCAGACCACTACTACCAGGAGCTGATGACCAGCCGACCCGGCGAGGCTCGCGCTCACGGCACCAGGTCCCGTCGCCGTATCGCTACGACGGACGCTCTGGTCGGCGGCGCTGCCACTGGTCGGGCAGTGCCGCCGCCGACCGGCCCGGGCAAATGGCGCCGCAGCCGCCGCACCATCTGTCCGCCTGTCCGCCTGTCCTGTCGGGCCCCGGGCCGTTGGTCAGTCGTGGATCAGTTGGTCAGTTGCGTGACCGGGCCGTTCAGGTTGCCGGTGACGACGAGGGCGAAGTCCTGTGGTCCGGCCAGCAGGTTACGGGCGAAGACCTGGATGAGGTACGTGCCGGCAGGGGGCGAGTCGATGCGGACGACCTCGACGTTGTTGGTGCAGTCGGTCCCGAGCAGCCGGTTGGGCAGACCCGCGTTCCCGGCATGCTTGGTGCCGTCGGGAGCCTGGACGATCACGCTGATGTCGTTCTGGAGACCGCGACCGGGCAGGTCCGTGTACGCGAGGCAGAGCCGGAAGGGCGTGGCTGATCCCGCCGTCACGTTGAAGCGCTTGCGCTCCCCCGTGCGCTGGAACTGCTTGGCCGGCTTCTGCCACGTATCGACGAACTCGAGCGCGAAGTCGGCGGCGCCGTCGTGGGGAAGGGTCGTGGGCATGTGGATGGCGCCGAAGCCCTGGTGGTAGTACGGGTCCTTGGCCGTGGAGTCGGGACCGGAGAGCGTGCGGGCACCGTTGATCAGGGTGGCTTTGACGAGGGCTCCGCTGGGCTGGGCGCTGCGCTCGTCGACGTAGTACTGGCGTACGAGTGCGGCGCAGCCCGCGACGAGGGGGGTGGCCATGCTGGTCCCGCCCATGTAGGCGTACCGCGGGTTCGGGTGCGGGGTGCCCCAGAAGTGGTTCGAGGGGGCGAGGGAGGAGCGGGTGGACAGGATGTCGGTACCGGGGGCCATGATCTCCGGCTTGACGCGGAAGTCGTCGCAGGGGCCGCGGCTGCTGAAGGCGGCGAGGGATTCCGGGTCACCGGAAACGCGTTCGGTGCCGATGGGCGGGTCGGGGTAGTCGCCCGGCCACAGGCTGTTGTAGGTGGCCTGGGAGAAGCCGCCGCTCGTGCGGTCGCTGCGGCCGGCTCCTACGGTGAGGGCGTTCTTGCACGAGCCGGGTGAGCCGATGGATGCCCAGTCGACGAAACCCTTGGGCGAGTTCAGGCGTACGCCGACGGTTCCCTCGTTGCCGGCGGCGATGACGACCAGCATGTCGCGCCGTTCGTGGACGTAGGAGTCGACGTCGTCGGAGTCGATGGTGTAGGCGGATGCGGTGGCGGCGCCCCAGCTGTTGCTGTGGATGCGGGCGCCGGCCTGGTAAGCGGGCTCGAACAGATCGGCCAGGGACAGGGGCAGTCCGCCGAGGTTGCCCGCCGCGTCCATGATCGATTGGAAGTAGAGCTTCGCTTCGGGAGCGGCGCCGCGGATCTGTCCCTGGGAGGCCGAGCCGTCTCCCAGCACGGAGCCCGCGACGTGGGTGCCGTGCCCGTCGGGATCGTCGCTGTCGCCGGGGCGGCCGAGCGCGGCAACGCCGACGATGCGGCCCTGGAAGTCGGGGTGCGTCTGGTCCAGGCCGGTGTCGGCGACCGCCACGATCTGCCCCTTGCCGGTGAACGGCACGCCACTGCTGCCCGGTCCGTCGGGGACGATGCCCATCAGACGGACGGCGAGGTCGTTGCACAGCTTCGGCGGGACGTACTCGACCATGTCGAGCACGTCAGGGAGTTGAGGGATCTCCATCTCCAGCGGCGACCCCTCGGGGATCTTGAGCCGGATGCGGTGGGAAGCGGAGGCGATGAGCCGCAGGCCGGAAGAGTCCTCGTGATCCTCGAGCCACGCCATCACCGACTCGCGGGCGGCCGGCGTCGCCAGCCGCAGATCCCAGATGCGGCCGTCGGCGGCCGTCCTCGGTTCGCCTGCGGTGGGCGGGGCCGGGGTTTCGCCCGCGCGGAGCCGGACGGGCGCTGCCACCTGGGGACCGTAGCGGTCGACGGATACCACGAAGTCGAGGTTGGCCAGTTGACCGGCCTGGGATTCGGTAGCGGCCGCGACGTAGGCGTTCACCGGGACACTGCGCTGCAGCTCGACACCGGTGGCGTTGATCTCGTCCCGGTACCGCTCGACGAGCGGTTCGCCCAGCTGGACGATCCACGACGTACGGTCACCCGGCGCGACCGTCAGAGCCTCTGCCTCGCCGTTCCCTTCAGGCAAGGCGGATCTGCCGGTCACACGCCCGCGAGCCATGGCGGACGTCTCGCCGCGCACGTCGTCCAGTCTGTCGACGGTGAGCCCGGCGCTCTCCAGCTGCGCAATGGCGCCCTCGGCGATGTCTCCGATGACGTAACTGTCGGTCAGGGTGGCGTTGCCGAGCATGCTCAGCGCGGCCTGTTCCTCATGCTCGTGCATGAAGTAGGCGATTACCCGCATGACGGTTCCGTTTCCTGGGCGCGCTCCGCGCCCGAACAGGGGAGCTGAGTGGAAGGGGAAGGAACGCGGATCCACGCGCAGGACACCGCGGCTGACCCGGGCGCCGGACGTCCAGACCTCAATCTAACTGCGGAGAGTGACGAAGGGGTTCAGGGACACGCCTCCACCCGGCCGTGTGAGCGCAGGGGGCCGGAGGTATCGATTCAGCACCCCACCGGACAACTCCAAGCCGGCCGCAGCGCTCAGATTCGTCAGCGCCGCCTCGGCCTGCTCCCACCAGGACCGGATCCACTCCGCGTCGACACCTGGAGCCGGCCGTGGAGCGACCGTGCGGTCCCTTCCTGACCTCGCCTGTTGCGCCGGCTCCGTGGCACCCGTCCATGGAGGTACCTCACGGCTCACCGCTTCACCGCTTCACCGCTCCGCCGCTCCACCGCTCCACCGCTCCACCGCTCCACCGCTCCAGCGGAGGGATCACCGTGTTCCCGGACGAGCCGCAGCAGAACCGCTGCCGGGGCGTCGGGCCGCAGGGCGGCGGCGTACCGGACGGACAGGTCGGGGTCTTCGTCCGGCTGCCATGCCTCGCCCGGCAGGTCGCGGCTCTGTGCCAGGGATCGCCGGAACGCTGGGTGAGGGGTTCAGGTGCGTCAGCCGTTCGGCGAGCGGTGCGTCACTCAACCAGGCAGGGCGCTACCGGGTCGGGGGGATGGTGTTTGTCTGAAAGCCGTGGGCCGCGGGTGCTGACGGGTGTCCGGTGTCAGACAGGGTATCTAGCCTGCTTGTTCAGGACGTCTTTGGTGCGGGGGATTCATGGCTGTCGACGGTGGGCGGATTGCGGCGCGGGGCTTTCAGTACCAGTACCTGCGGACGGTGGAAGCGCTGTTGGCCGGCGCCGGTAGGTCTGAGGTGGCTGCCTGTCGTGTTGAGGGGCCCGGGGCCGCGGTGTCGCTGCAGCATGTGGATTCGGTCGACTTCGATCTGGCCGACGTCGACGGCCGCTCGCTGATGGCGGTGCAGGTGAAGAGCGCGGGAGCAGGGCGCGTCATGCCCGCTCGCGAAGCGGTTTCCGTGCTGGTGCGGCTCGTCACCGGTTTCGACGCCCTGGAGTACCGGCTGATCACTTCAGCGGCACCGGACGAGAGCTGTGTGCAGCTGGCTGAGTTGCTTGCCCGTCATGGTGGCGACGTCCCCGCCTTGCAGGCGGGCATGCGGACCCTTCTGAAGCGGGCGCCTGCTGTGTGGAGCGTCTGTGAGGCGTTGTCGCCTGAGCAGTGGGAGCGTTTGGGACGTAGCGGGGTGGAGTTCGACGCCCGCAGTGACCTGCAGCTTCGTGAGGACCTCCACAATGCTTTGCGTGCGGAGCGGGAGAGTGCGGGGCTGGGGCTGGGGCACCGTGCCGGTGGGCTGGTCTTGGGCTTCCTGGTGGCCGAGGTCATGCGCCGGGCGGCGGACCCCGCACTCGCGCTGTGGACGGTGGAGGACTTCCGCCGCCTGCTGCTGGTCGGTGACGAGGAGCTGATGTCGGCTGTGGGCCGGCAGGAATTCGGGATCGTGTACGGGCAGATGCCGCCGCTTCCCGAGGTGGATCGCGCAGGGCTCGTCGAGCGCGTGAGTGACGTCCTTGAAGGCGGCGAGGACGACGCTGCGGGCGTGCGTACCTGTGTCGTCACGGGGCTGTCGGGGTTGGGAAAGTCCAGCCTGGCAGCGGCGTACGTGGCAGATCGGGCGTTCAGGTACGACAGTGTGTTCTGGGTGGAGGCGGACAGTGAGGAGGCCCTGGTCGCATCGTTCGTCCGCGTGTTGGCGCACCTGACCGGTTCGCGCCCGCAGGCGGAGGTGAGCGATCCGCGGCTGCTGCGCGAGCGGGTCCACGCGCAGCTGCAGTCGCTGCCGGGGGCCTGGCTGATGGTGTTCGACGACGCGAGCCCGGTTGTCGCGCGGGCCTGGCTGCCGCGCCGGGGGCGGGGCCGGGTCATCGTCACCTCGCTGGGCGGGCACTGGCACGCGGCCGGCGGGCGGATCGAGCTGGGCCCCATGGGCAGTGATGAGGCCATGCGGCTGCTGCGGCTACGGCTGGAGCTGGGCGAGGACGAGGCCGACAGGCACGCGGCAACGCTGTCCCGGCTGGCGCGGACGTTGGAGTTCTGGCCACTGGCGATCGAGGTGGCCTGCGGCTATCTGGTGACCTGCGGCATCGGTGTGGAGCGGCTCGCGGCCTACGCTGACACGCTGATCAGCCGGGCCGCGGACGACGACCAGGCGGTGCCTTCGGGCTATCCCCGGACGCTGGCGGCGGCGGTCGCGGTCAGTGCCGAGCGCCTGGTCGACGGCGCTCGGGCTCGGGGTCTGCTCCCGGTGACCCTGGCCACGGTGGCGGCGCTGTGCCGGCTGGCGCCGCGGCGGGCGCCGGTTCATCTGGCGTTGGCGAGCGCCTTCGTCTCACCGCAGGATCTGCCGCCCGTCTCTGGGTGGGTGGTCTTCGACGAGGCGCAGGTCCCGGTGCGTGAAGTCCTGCGCGAGCTGCTGAACGTGTCCCTCGTTCGCCTGGACGAGCCGCTGCCCGTCCGGGAGGAGTCCTTCCCCGGCAGCGAGGACACCGTGTCGATGAATGCGGTGCTGCAGCAGCTCCTCGCCCACCAGCTGGGGCTCACGCATCACAGCGCGTCCGCGGGCTTGTCCGAGCTGGCGTGTCACACCGACCGCTGGCTGCGGGGTGCTTTGGTGACGGGGCAGGCCGAGCGGTCCTGGGAGCTGGCTCAGCACGCCACCGTCCTGGTCGGTCACATCCGCAGCGCTCAGGTGGCCGACGAGCACACGGCTCTGCTCATGGGAAACCTCGCGGCGTTCCACCATGCGCACGGCCAGTACGACGCCGCGCGGGGACTGCTGGAGCTGGAACTGGAGTGGCTGAGCCGAGCCGGGGAGCCCGATGCGGGCGTGACGGCACAGGCTCACGCCATGCTGGCCCACCTGGCCCACCTGTGCCAGGACCCGGACGCCGATGAGCAGATCGGCTCCCACCTGCGTGCGGTGCTGGCCTTCCTCCGACAGCTGCAGGGGCCCGTGCCCGAGCCGGTCGCCGGCCTGGCCTCGGCGGCCTCGGGGATCCTGCGCATGCGGCTGCACACCGGCGAGAGCGAGCTGCTGGCACAGCTGCAGCGAGAGTTCGCCGCGCTGGGTGACGGGCAGTCGGCCACGGCCGAAGCGCTCGAGGTGGAGGAGCTCCTGCAGATTCAGGACCTGTTGAGCCGCGGCGAGGCTGAGCAGGCCGAGCAGGCCCTCGTGCCGGCCCTTTCCCGGATCCGTGATCCGTGGTCGCCCGCCACCGCCGACCTGAAGCGGCTCCTGGTCGAGGCTCACGCCATGCAGGGCAACTGGGAACAGGCCAACACCGCACTCACCGAGTTCCTGCCTTACGCCGGGCCCCACACGCTGTACGGTTTCGCGCTGCACCACCTTGTCCACAACGTCGGGTGCGAAGCCGCGTGGCAGTGGGTCCTCGCAGGCGAGCAGCGGGCGGTGGAGCTGCTGGGCCGGCTCTTCGAGGAGACCAGCGTCCGTGACAACCCCGCCTTCGAGACAGCGACCGACGAGGGCCGGTTCATCCTGCTCCAGGTCGTCCACGACATCTGGAAAGCCGTCCGCCAGAACGCGTACGACGCCATGCCCCTCGAGCTGATGCGCCGGCTCACCGACAAGGTCTTCACCGACCCCCATGACCCCGGCAGCGTGTGGGAGCGGATCTACGCGGGCCTCCTGCCCCGGCTGGCCGCCGTGCTGCGGGAAACCGTGCACGAGCGCGTCCAGCTCGAGGGCGATGCGGTCCTCGCTGGCGGGCTCCCTCTCCTCCATGCGAACCCGACGGCCAAGGACGAGTACGACAACGCGCGTTGCCACGCGGTCCTCGCCCTGTCCTCCGACCCCGTCTACGGCGTCCTCGCCGGGCGATCCAGCCTCGACGTCCTGCTGCCCGAGGCCCGACAGTTCCTCCCCAGCGCACGACCCCTGGTCATCCTCCAGCCAGAGAAGATGCTCCGCGTCACATCACCGGACACGGGCAAGTCCATCGACATGCAGATCCACCGAGCGTGTCACAAGGGCCTTCGCCGTATGACCGGGCCCGAGCCCGTCGTCGGCTCACCCGAGCAGCTCACCCTCGTCCTGACCGGCCGCGAACTGACCCTGAGGCACGACGACGGCACTGTCATCGCCCGCGCGACAACGCGCACGTCCAGCCAGTGGCGCCAGGCGGCACGCGCTCGCTCCAGCGCGATGGTCTTCTACGGCTACGCCTTCGACCTGCACCACTCCCCCACGCACCGGAGCTTGATGGCGTCGCCGCACCAGCTGCAGCAGAGCTTTACCTACTCCAGTGACAACGGACTCCTGGCAGCAGCCGTGGTACCCGTCCGTCTGGAGCCCGAACCCGCCGTCAAGTCGACCGTCCCACCACCCGCACGCAAGCAACCGCGCAAGACAAGCCGCGCACGACGAAGCCACCGCCGCCAGTGACAAGATTCAAGGGACAGAGAAGCTCCCGCGGCGCCGCTCGGTCACTGGGGAGCTGTGGACGGTCGCGTAATTCGGCTCTGGCGAAGATCTTGTGATCGGGCGCCCGTGATGCCAGGGTCTCCTGCGACGATGTCAGGCGTGCGGTCCGCGGAGCCTTGAGGCGCTTCTCCCGCCTGTGGCCGGTGGCGTGATCGAGCCTGATCCACCGGAGCGGCGCGAGGGGCCGGTGCGGGTGCTGGGCGTCCACGACTTGGCGTTACACGAGGGCGACTCGTACGCCATCGTCCTGGCGGGCCCGGAGGCCCGCCAACCCGTCGACGTTCTGCACGACACCAGGCTCTACGCCCTCGACGGCCGCTACGTCAACAAGGTCGGCAACCGGGACACCGCCGTCGCGTTCGACCTGGCCAGCGGCCCCACCTCCAGGACAGGAAGCTGACCGTGGTCGGCGCACGCGAAGACATGCTCATGATTCCGGCCGTGCGCCTTCACCTCCTCGACGCCGCCACCGGCAAGAAGCGCGACGTCCGACGCTTCCACTACGGCGAGACCCCCATGGGCGAAGCCTTCGAGTACAAGGGGCTCCTCAGCGTCGGTCGCACAGCGTACGTCCGCTCGTGACTCGATGGCAGCGCGGTCTACCGCTCGTCCGAGAATGAGTTGAGCTTCGGCGCCCGCGCTTTGCTCTTGTCTTTGCTGCACCGGTACGAGCGGCTCCGTGCGGCGCCGGTCGCCCGGCGGGGCGTGTGGCCGGCCGCACTGGGCCGCGCGCCGCGGCTGACTCTGGCGGATGGTCCGGGGGAATGCGAACCGGGTCCCCGCCCATCGCCTCACGGCAGGATCAGGATCGAGGGCGCCTGCACGCCCCGTTTGGGCTACCGCCTGACCGCGTGCCGCCGCCAGGCAGTGGCGTGGTCGGCGCATACGCTCGGCGGCAGTGGCTGACAACGGTAACCGGGTGAAAGGCGTGGGTCATGGAACCGCACGAGAAGGTGCTGGCGGACCTGGTTGTCAGCTCTCACCTGGTGCCGGGCGGGGACCTGGCCGAGCTGGTTTTCGAGACGGGCCGGCGGATGGGCCTGGCCGGCACGGCCGTCTATGTTTCGGACCTGCAACAAGCCGCGCTGGTGGCGCTACCCCAGCCGCTGGCGGGGCCGGTGGACCCCACACTCGACATCGACGCTTCCCTGGCGGGGCTTGCCTACCGGACAGAGCGGACGCAGCGCTCGGCGGATGGTCGCACCGTGTGGGTGGCGATGGTCGACGGTGTCGAACGGCTCGGCGTACTCAAAGCCACGGCCGAAACATTCGACGAGGAACTGATCGGCCGGTGCGAGGTCTTGGCGGGAGTGACGGCCCTGCTGCTGGTGTCCAAGTCCACGCACAGTGACCTGCTGATCGATGCGGAGCGGCGCAGGACGATGACGGTGCAGGCCGAGCTGTTGTGGGCGTTCCTGCCGCCACGGACGATCGGCACGGCTCGCGTGACTTCCTCCGCGGTGTTGGAGCCGGCGTATGAAATCGGCGGGGACGCGTTCGACCACAGCTTCGTCAACGGCGGGCTGCACCTGACGATGCTGGACTCGATGGGGCACGACCTCGCCTCGGGGGGCGCGAGCGCCGCGGGTCTGGCTGCCTGTCGTGCCACCCGGCGGGCGGGTGGATCGCTCGCGGACATCGTTCCGGCCATCGACCAGATCTTGAGCGAGTGGTTCACCGACCGGCTGATGACCGCGATCATCGCCCACCTGGACGTCGGGGACGGGACACTCACCTGGGTCAACTGCGCTCACCCTCCGCCGCTGCTCATCCGCGAAGGCCGTGTGCTGACCGGCATGCTCGAACGGCAGGCTGATCTCCCGCTCGGCTGGGGCTTCCACATCGCGGCTCCGGCCGCGGTACACCGCGTGCGGCTCCAGCCAGGCGACCGGGTCCTGATCTACAGTGACGGCGTCACCGAGGCCAGGTCTACAGCCGGCGACATCTTCGGCGAACAGCGGCTGGCCGACACCGTGATCCGCTCGACCGCCGCCGGCAACCCGGCGCCCGAGGCCCTGCGCCGCCTGGTACAGGAGCTCCTCCACCACCAGAACCATCAGCTCCGCGACGACGCCACCATCCTCCTCGCCGAATGGCACCCCCACCGAGACTGACGCTGCCTCCGCCGTTCCTCTCGGGGCGACCGCGCTGAGACCGCGCAGCTCAGAGAACGACCACGCCATAAGAAGCGGCGTCTTACTGATCATTTCAGAATGAGGGCACTGGTTACTCGTCATCGAGTCGCTGAAGAACCTGCGTGAAGTCACCGGTGTCGAGCAGGCCGGCGAGTACCTGGGTCATGTTGTCGATGCCGGGGTCCCGGACTATCAGCCCGTCAGAACACCAGAAGAAGCGGCCGCCCAGCTCCTCGCCTGTTTGGGACCACCTCTTCATCAGGCGCTCGACCTCGGCGAGGGTGAACACAGTCGCGCTCCAGCGGGAGCCGTCCGCTGCCAGCCGTACCTCCACGTCGACGTTGCAGACGGCATCAAGATCATCGCCGACGCTGGGCAGGAATGACGCCTCGAACCGATCTGTGCGGACGCGGTACCAGGGTTCATCCCAACCCTGGTCAGTGTCCTTGTCCCCGGTGTTGGTCATCCGCGGAGTATGTCGATCCGGCTCAACATGCTCAACCGGGTTCTCTGGCAGGCTGCAGCCTCGTATCGACGACCGCCATGGAACCGCGCTTGCCGTCTCGCTCACCGGCGGGAACCGCCACGACGTCCAACTCCTGCCCTTGTTGGATGCGCTCCCCCCGATCCGCAGACGGCGAGGACGTCCCCGCAGCAAACCGCGGCGTGTGTACGCCGACAGGGGCCACGACGTCGACAAGTACCGCCGCCTCCTGCGGAAACGCGGTATCAAGCCGATCAGCGCTCGCCGCGGTGTTGCACACGGCTCCGGTCTCGGCAAGGTGCGCTGTGTGGTCGAGCGTGCCTTCGCCTGGCTGCACCAGTTCGAGCGACTCCGAATCCGCTACGAACGCCGAGCCGACCTCCATCAGGGCCTGCTCGAACTCGCCTGCAGCATCATCTGCCCCCGACGGCTCCGTAGATCATTCCGAAACGATCAGTTGGCGCAAGCACGAGACGATTCTCCGGAGGGGGTTCGGTCGGCGGCGAAGGCTCACCAGTATTCTTCAACGGAATCACCGGGGGGAGCTCGCAGCATGACCGGTACCACGGAGGCCCTTGGAGCGTCGGCTGCAGTCGGCGATGCGGCACGGAGCGTCACGCGCCCGTTCTACGTATACGCCGTGCTCGCCAACACGCTTTTCCAGCGCGGCGTGTTCGTCCTCTTCCTCCAGCAGCGAGGCTTCTCGGCCGGGCAAGTGGCCTTGCTGCAGACACTGCTCTACGTGGTCAGCGGACTTGCGGAGCTGCCGACGGGAGTCATCGCCGACCGGATCGGCAGGCGTGCCAGCATCGTGATCGGCCAGGTGCTGATAGCGGGATGTCTCCTCGGGCAGGTGGCGTTCTCCCACTACTGGGTGTTCCTGGCGCTCTTTGTCGGGCAGGGCGTGGGCATGGCATGTGTGTCCGGTTCGGAGACCGCCCTGCTGTACGACCTGCTCGTGCGTCGTGGTGCAACGGCCAGCTACGTCAGGGTCAAGTCCCGGTTCACCATGCTCGGTACGGTCACCTCGGGAGCCGCCATCGTCCTCGGTGGTCAACTGCAGCGGATCTCCTGGGGATTCGTCTACGTCGGTTCGGCGGCGTGCCTCGTCCTGGCCGTGGTGGTGCTGAGGTCACGGGTGCCCGAGATCCGCGGCGCGGACGCGGTGGACGAGCAGGACGGAGCCCGGGAGGAGCACGGAGACGTCACAGCGTGGCGGGCGATGCTTCGGGTCGCCACGCCGGCGCTCGTGACGCTGGTCGTGGTGTCCGGATTGATGCATGCGACGTTGACGCCGTACATCATTTTCACGCAGAAGACCCTCTCCGATCAGGGAGCGGGCACCGCATGGGTCAGCGTGTTCATATCGGCGGGATTCTTCGTCGGCGGGCTCACTCCCTTGCTGTCGGAGCGCGCGGACCGGCGCATCGGGTATCGGGTCATCGTCCCGGCGTCTCTCCTGACGCTCGCCGTGGCACTCGGCCTGAGCGGCCTCGGTCTTGTCTGGGTCACCATCGCCGCGTTCCTGGCCCTGGTCGGGATTCCCGAGATCACCGCCGTGCTCGTGGACAACGTGTTCAACGAGGCCGTGCCGTCGCGCCACCGGGCGAGCCTGCTGTCGGTGATCACATTCGTGGAGTCGGCGCTCATCGGCACCGGTTACCTCGTCCTCGGTGCGCTCATGGACGGGCTGGGCTCCAGTGCGGGCATGGCCGCCTACGCCGCGGTCCCCCTGCTGGCATGTCTCCTGTGGCTCCCGGTGCTCTCCCGGGGGGCGCGGGTGACCACCGGGATCGAGAAGCCCGCCGCCCCAAAGGGGCCCTGAAACAGGTCATCTCGAGCAACGCTATGCCCATGGCGGTGCGTTGCTCGTCGGCCTGTCGCTCCCAGTCGGCGATGGAGTGGTCATCGCGACGATCAGCGCCTGATACGGGAGGGGGAAGGATCGCGCTGCTGCGGCAGCTGCCCGAGGTCCAGGTTTCTTCAGTTCGTGGTCCACGAGCGTGCGGAACAGTGCCGCAGACAGTCCTCGGGGGCCTGCGGCGGGCCTTGCCGAGACGGAGCGCACTCCTCCCGGCCGACCGCTCCCGATCGCCCTGCAGGAGTCCGTACGCGGCCTCGCCATATCTGCTCTGACCTGGTGCTTTATCGCAGATCTCCTAAGCTGGGAAGGCTCTGTCGGACACCCTCGGAGGGGGCATCATGAGCGAGGAATCCCCTACGTACGACGCCAGCTCGATCGTGGTTCTGGAGGGCTTGGAGGCCGTGCGGAAGCGGCCCGGGATGTACGTCGGGTCGGTCGGTGAACGCGGCCTTCACCACCTGGTGTTCGAGGCCGCCGAGCGGGCGTTGAACGAGATCCTCGGCGGCACCGCCAGCCGTGTCGAGATCACCCTCACCGCCGACGGCGGCGTCCGCGTCGCCGACGACGGCTCCGGTCTTGCGGTCGGGCACGCCGGCCACACCGACGGCCCTCCGCTGGAGAACCGGTTGACCGAGCTCTGGTGCGGCACACCACCCGCTGACCGGCGCTCGCTGTTCGGCGGCTACTTCGGCGTGGGACTGGCCGTCGTCAACGCCTTGTCGAGCCGCCTGAGGGCAGAGGTACGGCGCGACGGCGCCCGCTGGGTGCTGGAGTACGAGCAAGGCGTGCCCGTCGGGGTGCCCGCCCGCAGCGGGCCGGCCTACGGCAGCGGGACCGTGATCACCTTCCGGCCCGACGCCGAGATCTTCGAGACGCTGGAGTTCTCGTTCGACGCACTGGCCGAGCGCTTCAGAGAACTGTCTTTCCTGAACCGCGAGTTGGACATCACCTTGACCGATGACCGCGACCTCGCGGCGCCGCGCGCCGTTCGCTTCCGCTTCCCGGGCGGTCCGGGAGACTACATCGCGCAGCAGGGCGCCCCGCTCCACCCGGACGTGATCCGCTTCGAGCGCGCATACTCCGCAATGGAAGGAACCGTCGAGGTGGCCCTCCGCTGGTGCGACCGCCGCGAAGAACGGATCGCAAGCTACGCCAACAGCCTGCCGACCACCGGGGGCGGCACGCACGAGCTCGGCTTCCGAGAAGGTCTGGCGGCCGCGCTCACTGGCTACGCCCGGGAGCAGCTGCTCAACCCCGACTTCACCCCCACCCAGCTCGGCGCGGGCCTGACGGCGGTCGTGTCGGTGAAGCTCGATCGGCCCGAGTTCGAGGGGGCAACCCGTGGCCGACTGGGCAACGGCCCCGTCCGCGCCTGCGTCGCCGAGGCCGTCCGAGAGCACGTGACCGCCTGGCTCCGCGCCAACCCGGCGCAGGCGATGGCCGTCGTCGCCCGGGGCTCGACGGCCGGCCGCCACTGACAGCAGCACACCGAAGGCACACGTGAGCCCAGGTCGGGGTGGGTAGGCGGTCTGGGCTTCGTGGCGCAGTCGGTCGCAACAACTTCATTAGTCACAAGGCATGGCAGATCGCACACGCGGATCTGGACATCACGACGATCACGGACGCCGCGCCTCCAGTGCTCCCCCACACCCCTCACCGCGTATCGGCGCCTAGCGAACGTCGGGCGACGCCTGGAGCCGTCCCTGACCGAGTGCCGGAAGGTGCTGCGCCGGGCGGCGGCCCCAAGCCGAGATCAGCGGCGCGAGTGTCAGGTCCAGTTCGCCCGTTCGGATGGCGGCCAGGTGGGCGTCGATCTCGGCGTCGTCAGCCAGGCCGGCGGCGAGGAGCTCGCCGCGCACGTGGCGGATGGTCGCCGCCTCCAGCCGGTCGCAGGCCTGCCCGCCGACCGGGAACGAGCCCGCCGCGGCGACATCCACCAAGCCGGCCTCCCGCAAGGCCCGCGGCAGGGTCCGGCCGTAGCTCAGGTCCGCGCCGCGGCGCGCCAGCAGCTCCCGGACCGCGTCGCGCAGCCGGTTGGCCCGCCGCTGCGCAGGGCCGTCGTCCAGGCATGCCTGTGGCTGCAGGGCGGTGTCGGCGTCCTCGATCAGCAGCCAGCCGCCGGGCCGCAGCGCTGCCGCCATCGTGGCCAACGCGCGGGCCCGGTCGGGTACATGGACGAGCACGAGCCGGGCGTGCACGAGATCGAACGTCCCAGGCTCTGGAGGCGGGTCAGCAGCGACGTCGTGCCGGCGCACCTCGTACCCGTCACCCGCCTTCAGCCACGACGGGTCGATGTCCGTGGCCAGCACGTGCCCGGTCGGACCCACGGCCGCCGCGAGCGCCTCCGGGATTCCGGGGCCACCGGCCCCCACCTCCCAGCAGCGCGAGCCGGCCCTGACCCCCAGTCGGTCGAAGTGCCCGCGCGTCACGCCGTCGAAGAGCTCGGCCAGCCAAACGAATCGCTCGCCCGCCTCGGCGCGCGCGTTGTCCAGCAGATACCCGCGGGCGGCAGCGGGTTCTCCGCCCGCGGTGGTCCCGTCTGTCGAATCCGGGCGGCCACCGATGTGCGGCGGTCGGGGCGAGGTGGTCATGACTACATGGTCAGCCTCCGGGGCCACCTGCGCCACGACGACGTGAGAGGGATGCCTCACACAGCCGGCGACAGCCCCGCGTGGGCCGGCCCTCGACGGGGGGGCTCAGGTGCAGCCCCGCCGCGTGCCGGTCTCGATGTGGTGGGATGAGGCTGTGGGAGATCGCCGCGGGTCTCAGCACCGGCCAACGCGTCGTACTGGTGCTCAAGGCCTTGGGGAGGGGCGGCGGTCGGGGCGAGCGACGTCGGAAGCGCTACGCGGCGCCGGCGCGGGCCACGAGCACCGGCTGGAAGAAACCTGTCTCCTGCGGCATTCGCCACTCGGGATCGACGAACCCGGCCTCGTCCGCAAGCCCGGCCAGCCGATCCTGGCCGAGTGCCCAGTAGGTGGTCCGGCGGACCTGGACCCGCCATTCTGCGCCTGCCGGAAGAAGTTGGAAGTGCTCCAAGTCGTAGTGCTCGCCGTCGTCGTGCCAGTGCCAGAGTTGGAAGGTGACGGTCCGTTCTCCGGCAGCGTCGGCGACCTGGTGGACCTGTGGAGGCGTCGAGGCGGGGCGGTCGCGCAGCAGGTCGTCGTAGGGGCGCGTGCTGACCAGCAGGAGGCCTGCGGGACGCAGGACGCGGCGCATCTCGACGAGGGCGGTGTGCACATCCTGTTCCGTCAGCAAGTGAGGCAGCGAGTTGTCGGCACAGATGACGGTGTCGAACCGGCCGTCGGGGAACGGGAGGCGTCGCATGTCGGCGGCGGCGGTGCCCAGGCTCACCCCCCGGCGGGCGGCCTCACGGCCGGCGCGGGCGGCAGCGCGGGGGCTGAGGTCCGTCCCGGTGACGCGGTGCCCGCGCAAGGCCAGGCCGATGGCCTGTGTGCCGATGCCGCAGGAACAGTCGAGCACCACCGCGCGGTCCTGGCCGATCAGGGCATCCAGCGCCTCCCCCTGCCGACGCACGCTCGCGTCCCAGTCCGCGTAGATCACGTGGTAGTCGTCCGCGAGCTCGTCGTAGAAGTGCGCCACTGATCTCTCGGACATGGCCCGAGATTACCGTGCCTGGATCCGGAAGGCGCTTGTCATCCCCATGATCGGCCGCGAACGCTCTCCGTGCCCCCATGCCGTCGCTTCTCATCCGTCTCCGCGAGCAGGCTGATCGCCGGCGGTTGCCGAAGCTGCTCGGCGAACGGTGCCGCTGAACGTGCACGAAGACCCGCGCGCCACGCAGGCGCGGCCTCTCCTCGCCGACGCCCCCCAGGCGGAACTCTCCACCACCACAAATCGCCGGCCTTCCGGTGCAACCTACGAGTCCCCCGGCTTCGTCCGTCTCATCGTCGGCTGCCCCCACGCGAAGACGGCGGAGGGGGGACGCGTGGGCAGGAGCGCTGCGACGGCTGGCCTGATCTGTACGTCCCGGGTACGGCGCACCCGACTCTGGCGCCGGTGGACGGGCGTCCGTACGGTGAGCGCTCGGTACCCGAGGGGCACGGCACGACACGCGAACCATGGCACGTCACTCACGGCACGAGATGACACGCACGACGATCGAAGCGGGGGAAACGTATGTCGTTCGGAGATGAATGGCGGCAGGCGCGCGACGCGGCCGACAAGCCCGCCGTCGCGATGCGGCTGAACCAGACCGGAGGGGGCGGCGCCACGCCCGATCTGGCCGTCAAGGACGACGACCTGGGCCCGATCGGCGCGGACGCGAACGTGCTGTACGAGGGCGTGAAGCGGGACGCCGAGACGGTACGGGTGTCGAACTACGAAGCGGCCGCGGCGCTCACCGCCGCCCAATTCACCTGCGGCGCCCAACTGATGCAGGTGCACGAGCGGTGGTACACACAGGTGGGGACCCTCCGGGACGCCTGCGCGCAGATCTCCAACCATCTGGACTACTCGGTCGCGGCGCACGCCAAGGACGACGCCGAGATCCGGGGCGAGCTGATGGCCGTGTCCAAGATCAACGAGCTGCTGAAGTAGGCGGGAGGCGAACCATGCTGACGTACTGGGACGTGCTGCACGCGCCCGTCGACAAGCTCAAGACCGCGGTCGACGACTGGTCGGCCATGGCGGGCAAGCTCGCACTGCTGGCCGCCGACGCGCGCGACGGTATGCAGAGCAAGGCCGACAAGGCGGACTGGGCGGGGGTGAACGCGGAGGTCAGTCAGGCGTTCATCCGCAAGGTCGCGAAGGAGTTCGACGACGCGGCCAAGGAAGCCAAGGGGATGCACCAGCTCCTGCTCGACGGGTACACCGCGTTCAAGAAGGCCAAGGACGCCCTCCAGGCGATCGTCGACGGTGCGGGGAAGGCGGGCATCGTCGTGGACAGCCAGGGCATGGTGACGGCCCGGTACCCCGTGGCTGCCGACGCCACGACCCGGCACGACCCGGACATGGATGCGGCGAAGGCCGAGGAGAAGGCCGACCTGGACGCCTGGACCGAGCGGATCCGGGTCATCGTCGCGGGCTGCACGGCCGATGACGAGTCGCTCCGGCTCGCCCTGGCGGCGAACGTCGGCGACGCACACGACTTCACCGCCCCCAAGTACACCAGCCTGGACGCCGAGGAGGCGCAGCGAGCCTACGAGCTGGCGGTCAGGGGCGCCAACGGTCATCCCCTCACCCATGCCGAACTCCAGCAGCTGAACCAGCTGTTGGCGGCCAACCAGAAGTCGGTCGAGTTCACCACCGCCTTCTACGAGAAGCTCGGCCCCAAGGGGACCCTGGACCTCTTCGCCCAGATGTCCACGGACACCTACACCACGGCGGGGCCCAGGGAGGAGCACCTGAAGGACGTCCAGGACCTCCAGCGCAACCTGGGCCTCAGCCTCGCCACGGCGACCGACCCCGACAGCAAGATCCTGATACCCGGCGGCAACGGCGTGCCCGTCAATCCGCTCGGCGACTGGTCGGCCGAGTTCCGCAAGCTCGGCACCCAGAAGCTCCCCCTGTTCCCCGGCGACACCATGGGGGTGTACGGCTACCAGGCGCTCGCCGGCATCCTTCGCTACGGCGACTACGACCCCCGCTTCCTCAACCCGATCGCCGGCCACGTGGTGCAACTGCACGAGCAGACACCGCACTTGTTCTCCGACAACAAGCGCGACGCCTGGCAGCAGAACATCTTCAACCCGTCCGGCCTCAACGGGGCGGGCTACGACCCGCTGCCCGGTGTCCTCGAAGCCCTCGGCCACAGCCCCGAGGCGTCGAAGCAGTTCTTCACGGAGGAGCCGCCGACCGCGTACAACACGGACGGGACGGTCAAGGTGGGCGCCCCGCCGGACCTCGGGAAGGAGGACGGCCAGCCGATCAGGAACTATCTCGACTACTTCGCCCGCGAAGGCGGCGCGGAGTCGTTCCCGGACGTCGGCCGCAACGACCCCCACAACACGAAGGGTACGGAGGCGTACCTGCCGTCCGCGCTCGGCCATGCCCTGGAGGCGGCGACGCTGGGGCATGCCTGGGACGATCCGCAGCCGGTCCTCGCCAAGGACGAGACCACGGCGAAGCTGACCGCGAGCGTCATCGACGCGTACGGCGACGCGAAGCTGCTCAAGGAGCAGGAGGCGTTGGCGGAGAGCATGGGACGCATCGGCGCCGGATACATCGACGACCTGCAGTGGGCCGTGGACAACCGGGGGCAGCAGAGTGTGTTCGTCCCGCACGCGGATCCCGGTTCCCACGCGAGGGTCAGCCGCGAGCTCGCCGTCGACTTCCTGACCGCGCTGGGGCAGCACCCCGATGCCTACGAGATCGTCTCGATCGCGGACCAGGTCTCCACCACCGCCCGGCTGGACACGATGGTGCGCCCCGACGCCAACGCTCCGCTGCCCGACCTGGGGCCTGCCGGATTCGTGATCGAGGCCGGTGCGCAGGTGCAGGGGCTGCTCGACCACGCGCGCGCCGAGCAGATCAAGGCCGAGGGTGAGCAGGCGTACGAGGAGTACGAGAAGGCGCACGAGAAGATGAAGACTTTGATCGAACTCGGTACCGGGGCCGTCGTCGGCGCGGGCGTCGCGGCGCTGCCCGCGACGACCGCGAGCGTCGGCGTCGGGGCCGTCCTCGTGCCGGTGGCCATGGACAGCGGCGCGGCCTTCGTGGAGCAGACGATCAACGACATCCTCGGGAAGTACGGCGAGAAGGGGCTCGAGGAGAAGAAGGAGAGCATCGAGGTCGAGATCCGCCGGGCCACCAAGGACATCTATCTGTCCGGTGAAAGGCATTTCGTGGCTCCGGTGGATCGCTACATCGCCCTGCTGTACCTCCCTCCCACGGGGGAGAAGGCCAAGGAGCTCCTCGACTCGGCGAAGCAGGGTTACATGATGGGCACCGGCCAGGCTGCGAACACGGGCAACCCGCCGCAGACCTGATCGTCCTGTGCCCGACGCCGCGGTGGCTCCGCCGGGTCCGCCGGGTCCGCCGGGTCCGCCGGGTCCGCCGGGTCCGCCAGGTCCGCCAGGCCGCGCAGAGTATGGCCCGCCCTCGCCGCTCAGTGCGGCGAGGGCGCTCGCGTCGCCGCCCCGTTGTCCTCCAGGGCTCGGTGCCACGGCTCTCGGCCCTACGGCACCTCACGCCACCGAGCACACCGGTCCGCAACCGCCACGGCACGGCCGATCGGCGGCGCTGGGGCGCCGGCCCAGGACCACCTGCGGGCTCGTACGCCGACGACGCCCTGTGGCAGCCCCGCAGCGCGGGCAGAAGCACCGCAAGCGGCGTTCTCGCACTGTCGCCCCCGTTATGTTTTTCGCGGTCCTGCAATGGGGCCGCTGGCCTCCGGGCCCGGCATGACTGTTGCCCCCTGTCGAACGGATGACCTGGGGGGTGG
>NZ_JBFAXU010000038.1:0-62950 GCF_040680975.1 Streptomyces sp. NPDC051921 | reverse complement strand
GGGGGGACCCTGTGGGAGAGTAGGACGCCGCCGAACAATCATTGTGGGAAAGCCCCGCACCTCATGGTGCGGGGCTTTTCTGCGTTCACGGGCCGTGTGAGGGCCTCCCTTTCGGGAGTCCCCGCACGGATCACAGACGGCCGGCGGCCTTCAGGGCGAGATAGGCGTCCGCCAGGGCCGGGGCCAGATTGTCGGGAGCGGCGTCCACGACGGTGACGCCGTGGTGCTGGAGCTGTTCCGCGGTACGGAGTCGCTGGGTCTGGGCCTGGGTCGCGGCAGCGGCCTCGTAGACGCCCTCGATCGTGCCGCGGGTGCCGGCCATACGAGCGATGTGAGGGTCGGCGGGGGATGCGACCAGGACCGTGTGGCGCCGGGTGAGCTGGGGCAGGACGGGGAGCAGGCCCTCTTCGACCGGGGCCGCGTCCAGACCGGTGAGCAGGACGATGAGGGAGCTGCGAGGGGCGCGGGCCAGGGCGGTGGCCGCCAGGCCGCGGGCGTCGGTCTCGACGAGTTCGGGTTCGAGCGGGGCCAGGGCGTCCACCACGGCGGGCAGGACGTCGCCGGCGGACCGGCCCTGGACCTGGGCGCGGAGGCGCCGGTCGTAGGCCAGGACGTCGACTCGGTCGCCGGCGCGGGAGGCCAGGGCGGTGAGGAGGAGGGCGGCGTCCATCGCGGCGTCGAGGCGGGGGACGTCGCCGACGCGGCCGGCGGAGGTGCGGCCGGTGTCGAGGACGATGAGGATGTGGCGGTCGCGCTCGGGACGCCAGGTGCGGACGGCGACCGTGGTCTGGCGGGCGGTGGCCCGCCAGTCGATGTTGCGGGTGTCGTCGCCGGGGACGTACTCGCGGAGACTGTCGAATTCCGTGCCCTCACCGCGGGTCAGGACGCTGGTGCGGCCGTCGAGTTCGCGGAGCCGGGCCAGCCGTGAGGGCAGGTGCTTGCGGCTGGCGAAGGGGGGCAGGACGCGTACGGTCCAGGGGACCTCGTGGTTGCCCTGGCGAGCGGCGAGACCGAGGGGGCCGTACGAGCGGACGGTGACGCGCTCGGCGTGGCGGTCGCCGCGGCGAGTGGGGCGGAGGGCCGTGGTGATGCGGCGGCGTTCGCCGCCGGGGACCGTCAACCGCTGGCGCGTGGGGGTCTGGGCGGCGCTCGGGGCCCACGCGTCGCGGAGTTGAGCACGAAGGCGGCGGCGGGAAGGGTTGGTGACGGTGAGTCGGATGTCCGCCCCGTCACCCAGTCGAACAGACGTATCACCACTTCGGGTGAACTGCAGCGTTCTTACTGGCGCCGCCATTGCGTAGTCGCACAGAATTGCGAGGGTGAGGGGCGCGTTCACCGCGAGCATCCCCGTCCAACTGGGGGCGAGGATGCCCACGGGGAGCGACCCGATGGCGGCGAGCAGGGCGGTGCGTCCGGTGAGGGCCATGGGGCGCCGTTCTCAGCGGGGTACGGGGACGTGGGCGAGGATCGAGTTGAGGACGGAGTCGGGGGTGACTCCCTCCATCTCGGCCTCGGGCCGCAGTTGGATGCGGTGGCGCAGGGTCGGCAGGGCCAGGGCCTTCACATCGTCCGGGGTGACGTAGTCCCGGCCGGTGAGCCAGGCCCAGGCGCGGGCCGTGGAGAGCAGTGCGGTGGCTCCTCGGGGGGAGACGCCGAGGGTGAGCGAAGGGGATTCACGCGTGGCACGGCAGATATCGACGAGATAGCCGGCGATCTCGGCGGAGACCGCCACCTTGGCCACGGCCTCGCGGGCGGCCTCGAGTTCTGCGGGGCCGGCGACGGGGCGCACTCCGGCGGCCTTCAGATCGCGGGGGTTGAAGCCCTGGGCGTGGCGGGTGAGGACATTGATCTCGTCCTCGCGTGAGGGAAGCGGGACCGTCAGTTTCAGCAGGAAGCGGTCGAGTTGCGCCTCGGGCAGGGGATAGGTGCCCTCGTACTCGACGGGGTTCTGCGTCGCGGCCACCAGGAACGGCTCGGGCAGCGGACGGGGGGTGCCGTCCACGGTGACCTGGCGCTCCTCCATGGCTTCCAGGAGGGAGGACTGGGTCTTGGGGGGCGTGCGGTTGATCTCGTCCGCGAGCAGCAGGTTGGTGAAGACCGGGCCGGGCTGGAAGGAGAACTCGGCGGTCCGGGCGTCGTAGACGAGGGAGCCGGTGATGTCGCTGGGCATCAGGTCGGGGGTGAACTGGACGCGCTTGGTGTCGAGTTCGAGCGCGGAGGCGAGTGCCCGCACGAGGAGGGTCTTGGCGACGCCGGGGACTCCCTCGAGGAGGACGTGGCCCTTGCAGAGCAGGGCGACGACGAGACCGGTGACGGCGGGGTCCTGGCCGACCACGGCCTTTCCGATCTCGGTGCGCAGGGCCTCCAGGGAGGCGCGGGCGCTGTCCGAGCCCGTCAGGGTCTCGGGGGTCGGGGCGCTCATGAGGTGCGTACCTCTCTTTCGAGGGCGTCGAGTTGGTCCGCGAGGCGGATGAGGGCGGCGTCGTCGGCGGGAGCCGGGCCGAAGAGGAGTTCCTGGTGGGTCCCGGCGGTCGAGGGGAGCCGGGCGGAGAGTGCGGGGAGCAGCAGATCGGGGGAGTGGGCGTCCTTGGTGGGGACGCCGAGGAGCGGGGCGATCCGGCCGCGGGTCGCGGTGCGCAGGACGGTCGCCGCGCGGTCGCGGGCGTCGGCCTTGCGGTAGAGGCGGGCGCGGCCCTCGGTGGCCTCGGAGGCGCGGACGGCGACCGGGAGCCGTTCGGGCACCAGCGGGCCGAGGCGGCGACCGCGCCAGACGGCGGCGAGGACGGCCGCCACGACGAGCTGCAGGGTGCCCCAAAGCCAGCCGGAGGGGATCAGTTCGAGGAAGGTGCCGGTGGGGTCGTCCGCGGCCTCGGGGTCGGCGGTGGCGTCGGTGAGTGAGGGGAGGTACCAGACGAGATGAGGGCGGGAGCCGAGGAGTTGCAGGGCGAGGGACGCGTTGCCCTGCTGCGCCAGACGCTTGTTGTAGAGGAGTTCGGCGGAGCCGAGCAGGACCGTGTCCGCCGTGCCCGGGCCGGGGAGCCGGACCAGGGTCGGCAGGCCGTCGGAGAGGTAGCAGACGTCGGCGGTGGCGGTGCCGGTCTCGTAGCGCTCCCCGCCGAGTTCCACGCTGCCGGCGCGGGTGGCGGCGGGCAGGGTGCAGGCGGGTTCCAGGGTCGCGACCGTGGTGCTCGTACCGGTGTCGAGGCCGGGGGCGAGGGTGCCGAGGGACGGGATGCCGGCGCCGAGCAGGACGGTGCGGCCGGCCGAGCCGGCCATCGCCGTGTACAGGGCGGACTGCTGGCCGGGGGTGAGCAGGTCCGGAGTGGTGACGAGAAGGGTGGTGTCGGCGCCCGTGGCGGCGGTGGCCTCGGTGAGGGTGTCGGCGATGTCGACGGTGACGCCCTGGGCCTTGAGGAGTTCGGCGACGGCTCGGCTGCCGTGGGGGTCGGCGGAGCGGGGGTCGAGGAGTCCGTGGTGGTCGGTGGAGCGGGCCGTGGCCAGGACGATGCCGCCGATCAGGAGCAGGGCGAGCACGAGCAGCGTGCCGCGGGCGCGGGTCCAGATCTGACGGGGGGTGAGCGAGGTGGAGGTGGTGCTGGTGGCCTGACGGCTCATCGGGGCGCCTCCGTGAAGGCGCCGGTGGCGACCGTGTCGAGGGTCGGCTTGGTCCGCTCCAGGGCGGTGTCCAGTTGCTCGATGCGCCGGTACGCGGGCTGGTCGGCGGTGCGGCCGCCGTACGTGACGTCGTCGAAGGCGCGGGCGGCGGAGCGCAGCCCGTCGGCATGGGCGGGCAGGGACCGGCCGGCTTCCGTGGCCGCCTCGTCGGCCGTGCGGCCGGGGCGGGGGTCGAGCAGGGTGCGTTCCTCGAGGGAGCGCACGATGGCCCGCATGCGTTCCTGGACGGCCTGGTTCCACTGGCCGGCGGCGGCGTGGCGGGCGGCGGCGGCCCGGTGCTCGGCGGCCGTGCGGGGGCCGTCGTCGAAGAGGGAGTCGCCGCCGCCGGACGCGGCGCGCTGGGGGGTGCCCAGGCGCCACCAGAGGGCGGCGATCAGGGCGAGCGCGACGATGACGACGGCCACGAGCCCGGTGGTTCCTCCGGGCGTGGCTCCGGAGACCGCCTCGAAGAGGCCGTCGACCCAGTCCCAGAAGCGGTTGAGCCCGCGTTGGAGAAGGCTGGGGTCGTTCTCGTGGTACATCGGCTTGGACAGTTCCCGCTCCGCCGCCTCCTGGGCGGGGACGCGGGGAACCCGCACCGGTACGTCACCGGCTGTGCCCCCCGTGATCGTCACGCCATCAGCCTCCGTAGCCGGGGAGTCCGGCGGCGCGGGCCAGTTCGAGGTCGAGGGCCTCGCGGCGGATGCGCTGGTCGATGTAGAGGAGGACGGTCACGCCGGCGGAGATCGGGTAGGTGATCGCGCTGGTGATGACGCCACCGATGCCCATGATGATCAGGTACGTCCAGCTGGTCTCGGGGATGGAGCCGTCGAGGATGTCGTTGAGCCCGTTGCCCGCCACGGCCATCGCGAGGAAGGCGAACGGGATGGCGATCAGCATCGAGAACAGGAAGACCAGCAGCTGGGTCAGGATGTTGATGCCGAAGATGCGCCACCAGGAGCCCTGGACCAGCTTCGCGGAGCGCCTCAGCGCCTTCACGACGCCCTGCCGCTCCAGCATCAGCGCGGGCGAGGCGAGGCTGAAGCGGATGGTCAGCCAGACCACGGCCACGAAGGCGCAGCTGCCGCCGAGGAAGGCGAGACCGGCGCCGCCGCTGCCGCCGAGGAGCAGGCCGGGGAGCAGGCCGACGAACATGATGCCGGCGGCCATCAGGGGCACGAGCAGGGTCAGCCCGAGCAGTTGGAGCAGACGCGGGCGGGCCTCCTGCCAGGCGGTCCCCAGGGTGACGGGGCGGCCCAGGACGGCGCGGCTGATGACGACGGTGAGCAGCGCGGCGCTGACGAGCGTGGCAGCCACCATGATCACGTAGGCCGGGCCCATGCCGATCAGGCTGCTCTGCAGGGCGTCCACGCTCTGGGAGAGGGCCTCGGCGGGGCTCGCGTCCGGGTTGATCTCCGGCGGTGCGGGGACCAGGTAGCGCTGGGCGAGGATCTCCGCGACCTGCATGAGCACCGCGACCGTGACGGAGACGGCGAGGACCGTCTGCCAGTAGCGGCGCAGGGTGGCCACGGAGCCGTCGAGGATGTCGCCGAGGGTCAGCGGGCGCAGCGGGATCACACCGGGCTTCGCGGCCGGCAGGGGCCCCCACTGGCTGTGCTGCTGGCCCCACGGGCCCTGCGGGGCCCGGCCGCCCCAGCCGCTGTCGGCACGGGCCGGGGTGGGGGCCGGCGGGGTGCCGTTCACGGGGGCGGTCGGGGGCTGCCACTGGCCGGCGGGAGGCTGGTCCTTCGACCACTGGGGGGCGGCGCCGTTCGCGTCGCCGGGCGAGGCGGGCCGGGGCACCCCCTGGTCGTTCTGGCCGTCGGAGGGAGCAGATCCGGGCGAGGCCCAGCCCGGAGTGTCGTTCACGGTCGTCCACCTCGAGGAATGGTCGCGGGGCCGGATCGGCGAACCGGCTCGGTCTCTGCGGCCGACCGCCTGGAGCGGCGGGCCGGGAGCCATCGTGCCACGCGGGCCCCGCCCGTGGGCGGGGCCGTCTCGGCTTTGTGTCCTCGCTCCCGGGTGGGCGGGTCGGGGGACGCGGGCGGTGGGTGGGGTCGTGGCCCCCGACATGGTGGAGCCCCCTGTCCGTGGGGTTTCCAGGCAGGGGGCGCAAACGGTGTTGTTCGCGAGTGTCGAGTGTTTCGGCTACGTCACTTGTTCCATCCACCGGGGGCGTGGCCCGAGGGGTTCTGGAACTCGCTCTCCTGCGTGAGCGAGCTGCCCTTGCAGGACGGCTGCTGGCCGCCGGGGTCGTGGCCGCCCTTGTTGGTGCAGGAGATGTCCACTTCGTCGATGGTGGCGACGGCGGTTCCGGCAGTGCCCAGCCCGAGCGCGCAGGCAGCGGCGGCCGCGGCTATCGCCGCACCGAGCCTCTTCTTCGTGAGGGACCTGGTCATGACGACCTCGAATCCTTTGGTGCAATATTCGCTCCCCACGTTTCTCGGGCAAAACGCTCGTTGTCAAGCGATTCGGGCAAGTGTGGTGGAGTTGATGAACCGGCCGGTAGGGGAGGTCGCGGGCTGAGGCCGGGCCGGTTCGTCCCATGGCCGCGCCGGGTGGCGCAAGGTACGGTGCAGGGCGGCAAGGGGCCACGGGGTGACGGCCATCTGACATCGACACCCACGGACACCGGCGGATCACGGCGCGCAACCGCGGACGTCACCGCAGGTCAGTGAGGTATCTCACCAGCCGCCTTGAGACTGATACGGAAATGGGATGATGTCGATATGAAGGGACGCGTTCTTGTCGTCGATGACGACACCGCACTGGCCGAGATGCTCGGGATCGTGCTGCGAGGGGAAGGTTTCGAGCCGTCGTTCGTCTCGGACGGCGACAAGGCGCTCGCCGCTTTCCGTGAGGCCAAGCCGGACCTGGTGCTGCTCGATCTGATGCTGCCCGGTCGGGACGGCATCGAGGTGTGCAGGCTCATCCGGGCCGAGTCCGGGGTGCCCATCGTCATGCTCACGGCCAAGAGCGACACCGTCGACGTCGTGGTGGGCCTGGAGTCCGGGGCCGATGACTACATCGTGAAGCCGTTCAAGCCGAAGGAGCTCGTCGCCCGCATCCGGGCGCGGCTGCGGAGGTCGGAGGAGCCGGCGCCCGAGCAGCTCGCCATCGGTGACCTCGTCATCGACGTGGCCGGGCACTCCGTGAAGCGGGACGGGCAGTCCATCGCCCTGACGCCGCTGGAGTTCGACCTGCTCGTCGCCCTGGCCCGCAAGCCGTGGCAGGTGTTCACGCGCGAGGTGCTCCTGGAGCAGGTCTGGGGCTACCGGCACGCCGCCGACACCCGCCTGGTGAACGTGCACGTCCAGAGACTGCGCTCGAAGGTCGAGAAGGACCCCGAGCGCCCGGAGATCGTGGTGACCGTCCGCGGTGTCGGTTACAAGGCAGGACCGAGCTGACATGAACGCAGGCAGTGCTGCTCCGAAGCCCGGGGACCCGGGAGTCCGTACGGGGCGGGCTGCCGGACCGGGGCGGGGGGGCTCGAGTCTTGGCCGTCTGCTGCAGGACGGAACACCGGGTGGACCGGTGTTCCGGCTCGTCGCGCGCTGGGTGCGTCGACCGCTGCTGCCCGCCGTGCGGCTGTGGCGGCGCAACCTCCAGGTGCGGGTGGTCGCCGGCACCCTGCTGATGTCGCTCGGAGTGGTGCTGCTGCTCGGCCTGGTCGTCATCGGACAGGTCCGCAACGGTCTGCTCGACGCCAAGGAGAAGGCCGCGCAGAGCCAGGCGGCGGGTGGTTTCTCCGCCGCGCAGGACCGCGCGGCGACCACGCCGTCCGCGCCGGGCGGCGACCAGGACAACGGCCGGGCCGGTCCGTCGGTGAACTGGCGATCCACGCTCGTCGAACAGCTCGCGAGCGGTGGTCAGAGCGCGTTCAACGTCGTCGCGCTCTCCCTGGAGACCGGGGACACCGCGAGCCGTGGCGCCCGCGCCTCCGGCGAGGTCGACCCGACCACGAGCATCCCCGCCGACCTGCGGCACAACGTCGCCCAGGGCACCAACACCTTCCAGACGTACGCCCGCATCCACTACACGAGTGGCAAGGCCTCCGAGGCCGGCCTGGTGGTCGGCAAGCGCCTCAACGACGCCGACGGCACCCCGTACGAGCTGTACTACCTCTTCCCGCTGACGCAGGAGGAGGACTCCCTCGCTCTGGTCAAGGGCACCCTGGCGACCGCCGGCCTGTTCGTCGTGGTGCTGCTCGGCGCCATCGCCTGGCTCGTGGTGCGGCAGGTCGTCACGCCCGTGCGGATGGCCGCCGGGATCGCCGAGCGGCTCTCGGCGGGCCGGCTCCAGGAGCGGATGAAGGTCACCGGCGAGGACGACATCGCGCGGCTCGGCGAGGCCTTCAACAAGATGGCGCAGAACCTCCAGCACAAGATCATGCAGCTGGAGGACCTGTCCCGGATGCAGCGGCGCTTCGTCTCGGACGTCTCGCACGAGTTGCGCACCCCGCTGACGACCGTGCGGATGGCGGCCGACGTCATCCATGACGCGCGGGCCGACTTCGACCCGATCACCGCGCGCTCCGCGGAGCTGCTCGGCGACCAGCTGGACCGCTTCGAGTCGCTGCTGTCCGACCTCCTGGAGATCAGCCGCTTCGACGCGGGCGCCGCGGCCCTGGAGGCCGCGCCGATAGACCTGCGCGAGGTGGTCAGGCGCGTCATCGGAGGCGCGGAGCCGCTGGCCGAACGCAAGGGCTGCAGGATCGTCGTCGTCGGCGACGAGCAGCCCGTGGTGGCCGAGGCCGACGCCCGCCGTGTCGAGCGGGTGCTGCGCAACCTGGTCGTGAACGCCGTCGAGCACGGCGAGGGCCGGGACGTGACCGTGCGGCTCGCCGCCGCCGGCGGGGCCGTCGCCGTGGCCGTGCGCGACTACGGCGTGGGGCTCAAGCCGGGCGAGGCGACCCGGGTCTTCAACCGGTTCTGGCGCGCCGACCCGGCGCGCGCCCGTACCACCGGCGGTACGGGTCTGGGCCTGTCGATCGCGGTGGAGGACGCCCGGCTGCACGGCGGCTGGCTCCAGGCGTGGGGCGAGCCGGGCGGCGGTTCGCAGTTCCGGCTGACGCTGCCGCGCACCGCGGACGAGCCGCTGCGCGGCTCCCCGATCCCGCTGGAGCCGGAGGACTCGCGACGCAACCGCGAGCAGACGGCGGCCGCCCGGGCGGCCGGGTCCGGTGCCGGGGCGCGCCTGACGGCGGTGCCGGTGCAGCCGGCCGGGGATCGCCCGGCCGCCCTGCCCGTACCGCCGCGTATGCCGCCCGTGCCGAGGGCGACGGTGGATCCGACGGCCCTGCCGGGCAACGGTGCCCGGGTGGTGGCCAGGGCCGCCGAGGGGGCGGACGGCGACGGTGGTGAGGCGATGGCGTCGACGCGCGCCGAGCGGGAGGACGGAACACGTGGGCGCTGACCTTCGAGGGGCTCGGGAGGCCCTGGGGCGGGGACGGTCGGTGCGGGGCGCGGTTCTCGCGGCCTGCGGTTCGCTGCTGGTGGCCGGCTGCGCGACCATGCCCGACAGCGGTGACGTGCGCCTGGTGAAGGCGTCCAACCCGGGCGACTCGCAGGTGCGGGTGTACGCCGTCGCGCCGCGCGAGAACGCGGATCCGGACGAGATCGTCGACGGCTTCCTGGAGGCCATGACGAGTGACGACCCCGGCTTTGCCACGGCGCGGAAGTACCTGACGAAGCAGGCGGCCCGCACCTGGAAGCCGGAGGAGAGCATCACGGTGCTCACCAACGCGCCGGACCGCGACCAGGCCGACCGGATGGCCGACCCGGAGACCAAGGGGCGCACCTATCCGATCTCGGGGCGGCGGCTGGCGACGGTCGACGCGAGCCACGCGTACCAGCCGCAGGCGCCCGCCGAGTTCAGCGAGTCGATCCACGTGGTGCAGCAGCCCTCGGCGGACGGCAAGAGCAAGGAATGGCGCATCGACAACCTGCCGAAGGGCCTGGTGCTCGGTGAGGCGGACTTCCTGCGCAACTACCGCTCGGTCAACAAGTACTACTTCGCCTCGGGCGAGAACTGGGTGGTCGCCGACCCCGTCTACATCCGGCAGCGCCAGGACCCGGTGACCCGCATGGACCCGGTGACGCAGACCGTCAAGGCGCTCCTCGAGGGGCCGACGGGCTGGCTGGGCCGGGCCGTGGACTCGCGCTTCCCGTCCGGCACCCAGCTGCGGACCGGTGTCACGACGCTGACGACCGACGACCAGTCGACCCTGAAGGTGCCGCTCAACTCCAAGGCCGACCACGTGAGCTCCCCGGCCTGCAAGGGCATGGCGGCGCAGCTGCTGTTCACCCTGGGAGACCTCACCTCGGTCCGGGTCGAGCAGGTCGAGATCCTGGGCAGCGACGGCAACTCCCTGTGCCGCCTCGGCAAGGGGCAGGCCCTGGAGGAGTACTCGCCGGTGCGCGACCCGCGCCGGGGCGAGAACCCGTACTTCGTGGACGAGCACGGCAAGCTGATGATGATGTCGGTCGGCGCGAGGCAGACGGACCGGCCGATCGAGGCGGCCGGCCCCTTCGGCAAGGGCCTGGCGCCGCTGCGCTACGTGGCGGTGGACCGCGACGAGAGCCAGGCGGCCGGTGTCGTGCTGGACGGACGCGAGCTGCGCGTCGGCTCCCTGACGACCGAGGAGGAGCTGCCGGCGCCGGTCGTGGTCAGCAGCGCGCTCAAGCCCGACGACCGCCTGTCGGCGCCGAGCTGGGACGGGCGCGGCGACCTGTGGGTCGCCGACCGCAACCCGGTGAAGCCGCGGCTGTGGCTGGTGCCCGGCGGCCGGGGCGAGCGGGTCGAGGTCACCACGCCGTGGCTGAAGGACGGCGCCCGCGTCGAGTCGCTGCGAGTCTCCGCCGACGGCGTGCGCATCGCGCTGCTGGTGACCAAGGACAAGAAGACCACCTTGCAGATCGGTCGGGTCGAGCGGAGCCACGCCGACGGGCACGAGGTCGTGTCCGTCATGGACCTGCAGAACGCCGCGCCGCGCCTGGAATCCGTCACCGCCGTGTCCTGGGCCGGTCCGAGCCGGCTCGTGGTGGTCGGCACGGAGGCCGGCGGGGTGCAGCAGGTGCGGTACGTGCAGACGGACGGCTCGACGTCGACGACGTCCGTCCTGCCGGGCCTCAACGGGGTCACGGCGGTGGCCGCGCCGCACGGCGAGCAGGCGCCGGTGGTCGCGGACTCCGGGCCCGACGGCATCGTGCGCCTGGTGCCCGGCGCGAACTGGCAGCCCGTGGTCAAGGAAGGCAGCTCCCCGGTCTATCCGGGCTGACCCCGAGCCGTTCCCTGCCCGCTCCCTCGCTTCGTCCCCTGCCTGTGGAAACCCCGTCCGGTCGTCCGGGCGGGGTTTTCCACAGGGGTGGCCGGACCGGCCCCGCGGGAGGACAGTGGATCCATGCGGGGGTGGTGGCGAGAGTTCGCCGGACTGGTGCTGCCGGTCTCCTGCGGAGGATGCGGGAGGCCCCGTGCAGCGCTGTGCCCGCGGTGCGCGGCCGAGCTCACCGGGAGCGGGCCCCGCAGGGTGCGGCCGGCACCCGAGCCGCGGGGGCTGCCGCCCGTCCACGCGGCGGCGGCGTACGAGGGTGGGGTGCGGGAGCTGATCCTGGCCCACAAGGAGCGCGGCGTGCTGGCGCTCGCCGGGCCGCTCGGCGGCGCGCTGGCCGGTGCCGTGGAGGCGGCCGAGCGGGCCTCTGGCGGGCCGGGGGCCGGACCGCTGCTTCTCGTACCGGTCCCGTCCTCGCGGCGCTCCGTGCGCGCGCGTGGCCACGATCCGACGCGGCGGATCGCGCTGGCGGCGGCCGGCCGGCTGCGGCGTGCGGGACGGGCGGCGCGGGTCGTGCCGGTGCTGCGGCAGCGGCGGCCGGTGGCCGACCAGGCGGGGCTCGGCGCACGGGCCCGGCTCGCGAACCTGGCGGGTGCGCTGGAGGTCCCCGCGGGCGGCGTGGCGCTGCTCGACGAGGCCGCGAGGGCGGGCGGCCGGGTGGTGTTCGTGGACGACCTCATGACCACCGGGGCGTCGCTCGCGGAGGCCGCGCGTGCGCTCGCGGCGGCTCGTGCCGACGTACACCGTCTGTTCATTCCTGGATTACCGGACAGCCCGGAGGGAGGGACGGCGGAGGCATTATTCGAACAGCCGAAGGCCGCGGTAGTCGCATCCTCTCCGTCCTCGTTCGAAATAAACAGGAACTCACGGGGAAGTTGCATCGTTGCAGGTGGTGAGAGGTGAATGCACCCGAACGGAGTTAACTGGCCGCAGCGGGTGCCGACACCCGTCCGAACGAGCTATGTTCGGTTGTGAGGAATGGCGAATGCTACGCCTCACCGAATGCGCGGGTGCGCCTACAGGACAGGAGTTCAGGGCGAATTAACCTCTGGTTGGTGGGGTGGGGAGCTTGTCGACTGGGGAGGAGGAGGTCAGGTCGCCAAGTCCGAGACTCCGGTAATCGCCGGAGTCTGGTGCAAAGGGAGATGCTCGCCGGCCAAGGAGCCGGACCGAGCGATCCGGGAACGGAGTTCTGCGTGGACATCGTCGTCAAGGGCCGCAAGACCGAGGTGCCCGAGCGGTTCCGGAAGCACGTGGCCGAGAAGCTGAACCTGGAGAAGATCCAGAAGCTCGACGGCAAGGTGATCAGCCTCGACGTCGAGGTGTCCAAGGAACACAATCCGCGGCAGGCCGACCGGTCCGACCGCGTGGAGATCACCGTCCATTCCCGAGGCCCGGTGATCCGGGCGGAAGCGGCAGCAGGCGACCCGTACGCAGCGCTCGACCTCGCCCACGGCAAGCTGGAAGCGCGTCTGCGCAAGCAGCACGACAAGCGGTTCACCCGCCGCGGCAACGGCAGGCTGTCGGCCGCCGAGGTCGCTGACGTCGTGCCCGGTGTCGCCCAGCTCAACGGAAGCGGCGAGCTGGTGGCCGACGAGCCCGGCGTGCCCACCACGATGATGGGCTCGATCGAGGTCCAGGGCGAAGGGCCGTTGGTGGTCCGGGAGAAGACCCACAGGGCCGCCCCCATGACGCTCGACCAGGCGCTCTACGAGATGGAGCTGGTCGGGCACGACTTCTATCTCTTCGTCGACTCCGACACGAAGCAGCCGAGTGTCGTCTACCGACGGCACGCCTACGACTACGGCGTCATCCACCTCGAGAGCGACCCGCTCGCCGAGGGCGGAGGCGCGGGCGGTGCACTGGGCGGCTGACCCTCGGCCGCAGGAACACGACACCGCAGAGACCACGACACCCGGTGCCCCTGGAGCGCCCCCCGCGCTCCCAGGGGCACCCCTTTGCGCCCCCACGCGCCCACGGGAACGCCGCGCGGTCGCCGGGGCATGAAATCATGGCGTGCACGCCAACCGGTGCTCCCCGAGCAGCGGTTGGAGGACCGAAAGCGACACCAAAAGACGACTTCAGGCCACGGCCTTCAGGGGGAGGAACGATGGCGGACGGCTTCGGGCCGGTGCACAGCGGGCGGGACGAGCACGGCCCGGCAAATCCGGAGGCATCGGATTCGGCCAACGGCGCGTCGCGGGACGAGCCGATCAGGGTCCTCGTCGTGGACGACCACGCCCTTTTCCGTCGCGGTCTGGAGATCGTCCTCGCGCAGGAGGAGGACATCCAGGTCGTCGGCGAGGCGGGTGACGGCGCGGAGGCCGTCGACAAGGCCGCCGATCTCCTCCCCGACATCGTCCTCATGGACGTGCGGATGCCCAAGCGGGGCGGGATCGAGGCCTGCACCTCCATCAAGGAGGTCGCTCCCAGCGCGAAGATCATCATGCTCACGATCAGCGATGAGGAGGCCGACCTCTACGACGCGATCAAGGCGGGCGCGACCGGCTACCTCCTGAAGGAGATCTCCACCGACGAGGTCGCCACCGCGATCCGCGCGGTCGCCGACGGGCAGTCGCAGATCAGTCCGTCGATGGCGTCCAAGCTCCTCACCGAGTTCAAGTCGATGATCCAGCGCACCGACGAGCGCCGGCTCGTGCCGGCCCCCCGGCTGACCGATCGCGAGCTGGAGGTCCTCAAGCTCGTCGCGACGGGGATGAACAACCGGGACATCGCCAAGGAGCTGTTCATCTCCGAGAACACGGTGAAGAACCACGTCCGCAACATCCTGGAGAAGCTGCAGCTGCACTCCCGGATGGAGGCGGTCGTCTACGCCATGCGGGAGAAGATCCTCGAGATCCGCTGACGTCGTGTCCGCCGACCGCGAGGACCTCTCCCCGACCGGATCACCCTCAGCCGAGGGCCTTCAGCAGTTCCGGCGCGAGCTCCGGGGCGTCCACACGCTCCACCGCCACCGCGTCGCAGCCCACCCACGCGGCCGCCTCGCGCAGCGCGGTCGCCACCGCGGGCACCGCCTTCGCGCCCTCCAGCGAGACCTGACGGGCGACCAGGGTCCGGCCGTCGCGCGCGGGGTCCACCCGGCCGACCAGTCGGCCGCCGGCGAGGACGGGCATCGCGAAGTACCCGTACACCCGCTTCTGCTTCGGCACGTACGCCTCCAGGCGGTGCGTGAAGCCGAAGATGCGCTCGGTGCGGGCCCGCTCCCAGATCAGCGAGTCGAAGGGCGACAGCAGCGTCGTCCGGTGCCGGCCGCGCGGCTCCGTCGCCAGCGCCGCCGGATCGGCCCAGGCCGGCTTCCCCCAGCCCGCCACCGTCACCGGGACCAGACCCGAGTCCGCCACCACCGCGTCGAAGGCCTCGGCCTTGATCCGGTGGTAGTCGGCGATGTCCGCCCGGGTGCCGACGCCGAGCGCCTCGCCCGCCTGACGCACGAGCCGACGCAGGCACTCCGTGTCGTCCAGGTCGTCGTGGAGCAGGGCGTCCGGTACGGCGCGCTCGGCGAGGTCGTACACCCGCTTCCAGCCGCGCCGCTCGGTGACCACCACCTCGCCGTACATCAGAGCCCGCTCGACGGCGATCTTCGAGTCGGACCAGTCCCACCACTCGCCCTTGTTCTTGGCGCCACCGAGCTCGGTCGCGGTCTGCGGCCCCTCCGCCCTGAGCTGGGCGATGACCGCCTCGTACGCCCCGTCCGACAGCTGGTGGCCCCAGTGCGGGCGGTCGCGGTAGCCGCGGCGGCGGAAGGCGAACAGCGGCCACTCCTCGACGGGCAGGATGCAGGCCGCGTGCGACCAGTACTCGAAGGCGTGGCCCTCGGTCCAGTAGGCGTCCTCGACCGTGCGGCGGCCGACCGCGCCCAGGCGCGCGTAGGGGATGAGCTCGTGCGAGCGGGCCAGCACGGAGATCGTGTCCAGCTGGACCTGGCCGAGATGGCGCAGCACGCCCCGGACCCCGGCCCGGCGGTCGGGTGCGCCGAGGAACCCCTGGGCCCGCAGGGCGATCCGGCGGGCTTCGTCGGCGGACAGTTCGGCGGCGGGGCGCGGGACGGTCGTCATGGTCCGCAGCCTAGGCGGCGGCACTGACAACCGGCCGGGGCGTGCACGCGGGCGGGCGGGCGGCGCTCAGGCCCGCGTCGGGGCCTTCGCCGGCAGGTACGGCAGCGGCGAAGGGAGGCCCAGGTCGGAGGGGAGCAGCGCACCGAGCCAGCAGTCGCGGACCGTGTCGTTGTGGACGAGCCCCGCCCGCTCGACGCCCTCGATGGTGAAGCCGGCCCGCTCGGCGACGGCGAGCGAGGGGGCGTTGCCCACCTCGGCGCGCCACAGCAGGCGGTGGACGCCGATCGAGAAGGCCCAGCGGGCGAGGGCGCCGACGGCCTCCGTCATGTAGCCCCGGCCGCGGTGCTCCTTGGACAGCCAGAACCCGACCTCGCGGATGCCCGGGCCGCGCAGGTGCAGCCCGATGGCCGCGACCAGCGGGCCGCCCTCCAGGGGTTCGACGGCGAAGGCGTACTCGCCGTCCTGCCGCCAGCCCTCCGGAACGATGCGGGTGACGAAGAGCTCGGCGTCCGCACGGGTGTACGGCGAGGGGACGGTCGTCCAGCGTTGGATGTCGGGGTCCTGACAGTTCTCGTACACGGCGTCGACGTCTGCCGCCGTGAAGGGGCGCAGGCGCAGCCGGTCGGTGGTGAGAGTCACGGGTTCCATGACGGAATTCTGCTCACCCGCCCAGGCCTGTGCGAACAGTTTTCGGGAGGGGCGGCACCTTCCGGCGGCCTCGTGCGTTCTCTATTCACGGGAGGCGTCACGGGCGCGAACGGAGCTCCGGCACTGCGGGCCTCCCTTCGTGAGGGCGGTCTCGCTTACGATGGCCGTTGCGGTGGGGACCACCTGCCGTGCCCGCGCCCGAGTCATGACAAGACCCAGTGCCAGGCCCGACCGGCAAGGAGACCAGCCTCAGTGTCCGTCTTCAACAAGCTCATGCGTGCAGGCGAAGGCAAGATCCTGCGCAAACTGCACCGCATCGCGGACCAGGTCAACTCCATCGAAGAGGACTTCGTCAACCTCTCCGACGCCGAGTTGCGGGCGCTCACCGATGAGTACAAGCAGCGGTACGCCGACGGCGAGAGCCTCGACGACCTGCTTCCGGAGGCGTTCGCCACCGTCCGTGAGGCCGCCAAGCGCGTCCTCGGCCAGCGCCACTACGACGTGCAGATCATGGGCGGCGCGGCCCTCCACCTCGGCTACGTGGCCGAGATGAAGACCGGTGAGGGCAAGACCCTCGTCGGTACCCTCCCGGCGTACCTGAACGCGCTGTCCGGCAAGGGCGTCCACCTGATCACGGTGAACGACTACCTGGCCGAGCGCGACTCCGAGATGATGGGCCGCGTCCACCGCTTCCTGGGCCTGAACGTCGGCTGCATCCTGGCCAACATGACGCCGGCCCAGCGCCGCGAGCAGTACGCGTGCGACATCACGTACGGCACGAACAACGAGTTCGGCTTCGACTACCTGCGCGACAACATGGCGTGGTCCCAGGACGAGCTCGTGCAGCGCGGCCACAACTACGCGTGCGTCGACGAGGTCGACTCGATCCTCGTCGACGAGGCCCGTACGCCGCTGATCATCTCCGGTCCGGCGGACCAGGCCACCAAGTGGTACGGCGACTTCGCGAAGCTCGTCACGCGCCTCGTCAAGGGCGAGCCGGGCAACCCCCTCAAGGGCATCGAGGAGACCGGCGACTACGAGGTCGACGAGAAGAAGCGCACCGTCGGCATCCACGAGTCCGGCGTCGCCAAGGTCGAGGACTGGCTGGGCATCGACAACCTGTACGAGTCGGTGAACACCCCGCTCGTCGGTTACCTGAACAACGCCATCAAGGCCAAGGAACTGTTCAAGAAGGACAAGGACTACGTCGTCATCGACGGCGAGGTCATGATCGTCGACGAGCACACCGGCCGTATCCTCGCCGGCCGCCGCTACAACGAGGGCATGCACCAGGCCATCGAGGCCAAGGAGGGCGTGGCGATCAAGGACGAGAACCAGACGCTCGCCACGATCACCCTCCAGAACTTCTTCCGCCTCTACGACAAGCTCTCCGGCATGACCGGTACGGCCATGACCGAGGCGGCCGAGTTCCACCAGATCTACAAGCTGGGCGTCGTCCCGATCCCGACGAACAAGCCCATGCAGCGCAAGGACCAGCCGGACCTGATCTACCGGACCGAGGTCGCGAAGTTCGCCGCCGTCGTCGACGACATCGCGGACAAGCACGAGAAGGGCCAGCCGGTCCTCGTCGGCACCACCTCGGTCGAGAAGTCCGAGTACCTGTCGCAGCAGCTCAGCAAGCGCGGCATCCCGCACGAGGTGCTCAACGCGAAGCACCACGAGCGCGAGGCCGCGATCGTCGCCCAGGCGGGTCGTCGGGGCGCCGTCACCGTCGCCACGAACATGGCCGGCCGCGGTACGGACATCAAGCTCGGTGGCAACCCGGACGACCTCGCCGAGGCCGAGCTGCGCCAGGCGGGCCTCGACCCGGTCGAGCACGTCGAGGAGTGGGCCGCGGCCCTCCCGGGCGCCCTGGAGCGCGCCGAGAAGGCCGTGAAGGCGGAGTTCGAGGAGGTCAAGGAGCTCGGCGGTCTGTACGTCCTGGGCACCGAGCGCCACGAGTCCCGCCGTATCGACAACCAGCTCCGTGGCCGTTCCGGCCGTCAGGGCGACCCGGGCGAGTCCCGCTTCTACCTGTCGCTCGGCGACGACCTGATGCGCCTCTTCAAGGCGCAGATGGTCGAGCGCGTCATGGCCATGGCCAACGTGCCGGACGACGTGCCGATCGAGAACAAGATGGTCACCCGGGCCATCGCCTCCGCGCAGGGCCAGGTCGAGTCCCAGAACTTCGAGACGCGTAAGAACGTCCTGAAGTACGACGAGGTCCTGAACCGGCAGCGCGAGGTCATCTACGGCGAGCGCCGTCGCGTCCTGGAGGGCGAGGACCTGCACGAGCAGGTGCGCCACTTCATGGACGACACCATCGACGACTACATCCGCCAGGAGACCGCCGACGGCTTCGCCGAGGAGTGGGACCTGGACCGGCTGTGGACCGCGTTCAAGCAGCTCTACCCGGCGAAGGTCACCGTGGACGATCTGGAGGACGCCGTCGGCGACCGTGCGGGCATCACCGCCGAGTTCATCGCCGAGTCCGTCAAGGACGACATCCACGAGCAGTACGACGCGCGCGAGAAGCAGCTCGGCTCGGAGATCATGCGTGAGCTGGAGCGTCGCGTGGTCCTCTCGGTCCTCGACCGCAAGTGGCGCGAGCACCTCTACGAGATGGACTACCTCCAGGAGGGCATCGGCCTGCGCGCCATGGCCCAGAAGGACCCGCTCGTCGAGTACCAGCGCGAGGGCTTCGACATGTTCTCCGCGATGATGGAGGGCATCAAGGAGGAGTCCGTCGGCTACCTGTTCAACCTGGAGGTCCAGGTCGAGCAGCAGGTCGAGGAGGTCCCGGTGCAGGACGCGGCCCCGTCCCTGCAGAAGCAGGACGCGGTCCCGGCCGGCGCCGGCCGCCCGGAGATCCGCGCCAAGGGCCTGGACGCCCCGCAGCGCCCGGACCGCCTGCACTTCTCCGCGCCGAAGGTCGATGGCGACGGCTCGGTCGTCGAGGGCGACTTCGCCTCGGACGGCGACTCCTCCGGCGACGGCATGACCCGCGCGGAGCGCCGCAAGGCACAGAAGAGCGCGGGCGGGCGTCGGCGCAAGAAGTAGCCGCCGCGAGTGGTTGAGCACTGAGGAAGGGCCGGTCGCCGAGCGACCGGCCCTTCCGCGTGGGCGGGGGCCGACGGGCTGGCCGCGGCGGCGGGCGGCCTGCGCCGGCCCGCAGCGGCGGACTGCGCCGGGGCACCTGCGGCCGGGATCCCCCATCTCGTCGGCCTGCTCCGCCACCTGCGGTGGGCATCCCGCCGTCCGCCCCCGGCCGCCCGCTGCGGGCCCAGGCGCCCGCCGCTCGCGACGCGCCCCGACGCCGGCCGCCCGCCCGCCGCCCCTGACTCCCCGCTGTCCGCTGGGCGCCTCCCGCCTCCCGCCGGGTCCCGGGGGCGGCCGGGGTGCGCTGCCGGCCCGCGGGCCGGCGCCAGCCCTCCGTGAGGCGCGCTGTGCTCGCCCAGGGTGTGCGGCAGCCGCCGCCGGGCGGGGTGCCGCAACGCGCGAGGCGGACCACGCGGGCGCGTGTCGACGCGGCATCGGGCGTCCCAAGGACGGCGGCCCCGCAGCGGGGGCGCCCGACAGGCTGGGTCCACCTGGCCCGGCACGCCGCCCACCCGGCATGCGCTGTCGAGTCGGGCGTCTCGGCGGTGCTCGTTGCCGGGGCCCCGGGACTGCGCTCTTTCGGGGATGCCCGGGGTCAACGGGGGCGGCGTTACGTGTGGGGGAGGCCGTCCAGTTCAACGGCCGCGCAGCGCCAGCGGCGGTCGGGGCCGCGTTCGAGGCGGAAGGCCATGGCGCGGACGCGGTCGCCGGTGGTGACCGTGGCGCAGGCCTCCAGGGTGTTGGGGGCAGGGACGTGGAACCGGCAGCGCTGGAGGACCGGTCGCGGGCCCGAGGAGCGGAAGGGCATCGCCGGGGCGAGGTGGACCAGCTGCTCGTACGCCTCGCCGATGGTGTGGCCGAGCATCCAGTGGACGGGGCGCTCGCCGCTCAGGACGGCGAGCAGGCGCTCCGCGAACACGACGTGCGCGGGCAGCACCCGGCGCGGGGAGGTGCCCGCGCGGCCGTGGGGCCGGGTGCCGGCGGGGCCGGACGGGCGGCGTGGGGCGGGGTGCGGGCGCGTGGCCGCGGGCGTGGTCATCGGGTCCCCGTTCGTAGCGCTGAGTCAGCCGGTCGTACCAGCCGGTAACTTCGTTGGGGATCTTCTACGGGCGGGGCGGGGCGAACGGCAAGGCGAGGTCGGGAGCCGCTCGTCACGCAGAGCGATTCACCTATCAGGGGGACCGGGGCCCGGAAAGGCGCATGGGCGTGCGAGGGGCGTCGCTCGGGGGCTCGGCCAGGGGTCGGGGGCACCGCCCCCGAAGGGGGACTCCGCACGTATCCTGAGGCTGTCCCCGACTACGAAAGCGGCCAGCCATGCGCGTGTACGTACCCCTGACCCTCCCCGGTCTCGCACAGGCGCACAAGGCGGGCGAGCTCGGCCCCGGGCCGCTCACCGCCTACGCCGTCACCCCCGCGCTGCGCGAGTGGTACGTCTCCGACGACATCGAAGAGCTCGAGTACGCCGCGCTCAACCGCGCCGCCGCCGCCTCGCTCCGGCTGCTCGCCGGCGACCCCGGTGCCGCCCGGCGGCGGATCGTCGTGGCCGTGGACGTGCCCGACAAGGACGCCGTCGCCGACCCCGACCGCGGGCTCGACGCGAGCTCGCTCGGCGAGGTCCGGATCGCCGGGGCCGTCCCGCTGGCCAAGGCCGCGGCCGTGCACGCCGACGCCGACGACGCCGAGCCGGACGTCACCGCCGCCGCCGACGCGCTCGGCGCGGCCGACCAGGGCGACGACGACGCCCAGTTCGTCGTGGACGGCGCCGAGGACCACGAGCTGCTCTGGTACGGCGTGCAGGAGATTCCCGCCCTGCTCGGCTGAGGCCTCCACGTCCTCGCCCTCACCTGTTCGGCCGGTACGGTGCTCTCCATGGGGAAGCACGCGAAGCACCTGGTCTGGGACTGGAACGGCACTCTGCTGGACGACATCGGCGCGGTCATCGGCGCCACCAACGCGGCCTTCGCCGAGCTGGGACTCGACCAGATCACGTTGGAGCGGTACCGCGAGCTGTACACGGTGCCGGTGCCGAAGTTCTATGAGCGTCTGATGGGGCGGCTGCCCACCGACGCGGAGTGGATCGTCATGGACGACGCCTTCCACCGCCACTACTGGCAGCAGGCCGAGGCCTGCGGGCTGACCGCCGGTGCGGCGGAGCTGCTCGCCACGCGGCAGGCGTCCGGATCCACGCAGTCGCTGCTCTCGCTCGCGCCCCACGTGGAGCTCCTGCCGCTGCTGCGGCGGCACGGCATCGCCGAGCGGTTCGTGCGGGTCGACGGGCGGACCGACCGGTCCACCGACGGGAAGTCCGGGCACATGGTGCGGCATCTGGCGGCGCTGGAGGGCGTGCCCGCGGAGCGGGTCGTCGTGATCGGGGACGCGGCGGACGACGCGATCGCGGCGCGGTTCGTGGGAGCGAACGCGGTCCTCTACACCGGGGGGTCCCACAGCCGGGCGTCGCTGGCGCGGGTGGGGGTGCCGGTGGTCGACTCGCTGGCGGAGGCGGTCGCCGTGGCGGACGAGCTGGTCTAGGGCGTCGCGTCCGTCCGCGGGAGCGGCGGCGGGGGCCGGGTGCGGCCCCGGGGCCGGGTGCGTCCCGGTGGTGGGTGCGTACCCACCCGCCACCCCCGCGGAACGACTGCCCACGGACCCCGGCCCGGGCCGGTGACCCCGGCCCCGGGACGTGCAGGGCGGGGCGGGCGGACGGCGGACGGCGGACCCTCGGGCTACGCCTTCGCCTCGCGGAGGACCTTCAGGAACTCCCTCATCCAGCTCGGGTGGTCCGGCCAGGCGCGGGACGACACCAGCTGACCGTCGACGACCGCCGCCGTGTCCTGGAAGGTGGCGCCCGCCGACTGCATGTCGAGCTCCAGGGCCGGGTACGCGGTGACACGGCGGCCTTCCAGGGTGCCGAGGGCGGCCGTGAGGAGAGGACCGTGGCAGATCTGGGCGACGGGCTTGTCCGCGTCGAAGAAGGACTTCAGGATCTTGCGGAGCTCCGGGTCGTTGCGCAGGTACTCCGGCGCACGGCCGCCCGGGATGACGACGGCCACGTACTCGCCCGGGTCGACCTCCGAGAAGGCCAGGTCGGCGGGCCAGGTGTAGCCCGGCTTCTCCGTGTACGTGTCGTAGCCGGGCTCGAAGTCGTGGACCACGAACCGCAGCTGCTTGCGGGCCGGGGCCGCGATGTCGACCTCGTACCCCTCTTCGAGGAGACGCTGGTACGGGTACAGCACCTCCAGCGACTCCGCCGCGTCTCCCGTCACGATCAAGACCTTCGCCATGGCCGCTCTCCCCGGTCTGTCAGATCCGTCTGTGGTCGTGTGCCCCGGGGAACCATTCGTCGCTGTCCAGATCGTCAAACTTCCCGTCCCGCTTTTGTACACATAAGGCTCATGACGACCGGGGGGGCATCAGCGATAGGCTTTTCCCGTGATCAGCGCGATACGCCAAGGGGGCAACGCAGCCCCCGGCCTCCGCCCGGTTCGCCTCAGCGGCCGGGCCGACGGTGCGTTCGCGCGAATCCCTCGTCCGGTGGCCGAGGAGCGGCCGGACATCTCTCATCGCGGCACAACGCCCCTTCCGACCGGTACCACCGCGTCCCGGCGTTGTGTCCTTTCCACCGACGTCACGCAACGGCGCGCGACAGGAGTCAGAGGACATGCAGACCAAGCTGGACGAAGCCAAGGCCGAGCTGCTCGATCGGGCCGCCCGGGTAGCTGAGAACAGCCCGGTCGGGGGGCGACTTCCGACAGGGCCGGAGACGGGTAGGCGTCCGGACCACGCGACCCTGCTCGACTACCTCCAGCGCTACTACCTGCACACCGCGCCCGAGGACCTCACCGGCCGTGAGGCCGACGACGTCTTCGGCGCCGCGCTCTCGCACTACCGCCTCGCCGAGAACCGTCCGCAGGGCACCGCGAACGTCCGCGTCCACACCCCGACGGTGGAGGAGAACGGCTGGACCAGCAGCCACTCCGTCGTCGAGGTCGTCACCGACGACATGCCGTTCCTCGTCGACTCCGTGACGAACGAGCTGTCGCGCCAGGGGCGCGGCATCCACGTCGTCATCCACCCCCAGGTCATGGTCCGCCGTGACGTGACGGGCAAGCTCATCGAGGTGCTCGCCAAGGAGCCCAAGGGCGAGCTGCCGCACGACGCGCTCACCGAGTCCTGGATCCACGTCGAGATCGACCGCGAGACCGACAGGGCCGACCTCAAGCAGATCACCGCCGACCTGCTGCGCGTCCTGTCCGACGTCCGCGAGACCGTCGAGGACTGGGAGAAGATGCGCGACACCGCGCTGCGCGTCGCCGACTCCCTGCCTGGCGAGCCCACCCCGTCCGACCTGCGGCCCACCGAGGTCGAGGAGGCCCGCGAGCTGCTGCGCTGGCTCGCCGACGACCACTTCACCTTCCTCGGCTACCGCGAGTACGAACTGGTCAACGGCGACGCCCTGTCCGCCGTCCCCGGCACCGGTCTCGGCATCCTGCGCTCCGACCCGCACCACAGCGGCGACGACAACCACGCCCACCCCGTCTCGCCGTCCTTCAGCCGGCTGCCCGCCGACGCCCGCGCCAAGGCGCGCGAGCACAAGCTGCTGATCCTGACGAAGGCCAACAGCCGCGCGACCGTCCACCGCCCCTCGTACCTCGACTACGTCGGCGTGAAGAAGTTCGACGCAGACGGCAACGTCATCGGCGAGCGCCGCTTCCTCGGCCTGTTCTCCTCGGCGGCCTACACCGAGTCCGTGCGCCGCGTCCCCGTCGTCAAGCGCAAGGTCCAGGAGGTCCTGGAGGGCGCCGGCTTCTCGCCGAGCAGCCACGACGGCCGCGACCTGCTCCAGATCCTGGAGACCTACCCGCGCGACGAGCTCTTCCAGACCCCGGCCGACGAGCTGCGGTCCGTCGTCACCAGCGTCCTGTACCTGCAGGAGCGGCGGCGCCTGCGCCTCTACCTGCGCCAGGACGAGTACGGCCGCTACTACTCGGCCCTCGTCTACCTTCCGCGCGACCGCTACACCACCCGCGTCCGGCTGCGGATCATCGAGATCCTGAAGGAAGAGCTCCAGGGCACCAGCGTCGACTTCACGGCCTGGAACACCGAGTCGATCCTGTCCCGGCTGCACTTCGTCATCCGCGTCGAACCCGGCACCGCGCTCAGCAAGCTGACCGAGGCCGACGTCGACCGCATCGAGTCCCGGCTCGCCGACGCCGCCCGCTCCTGGGCCGACGGCTTCGGCGAGGCGCTCAACTCCGAGCTGGGCGAGGAGCGCGCCGCCGAGCTGCTGCGCCGCTACGGCAACGCCTTCCCCGAGGGCTACAAGGCCGACCACTCGCCGCGCGCCGCCGTCGCCGACCTGTGCCACCTGGAGGCCCTGGCCGGCAGCGACAAGGACTTCGCGCTGTCGCTGTACGAGCCGGTCGCCTCCGGCAGCGGCGAGCGCCGCTTCAAGATCTACAAGACGGGTGAGCAGATCTCGCTGTCCGCCGTGCTGCCGGTCCTCAACCGGCTCGGCGTCGAGGTCACCGACGAGCGCCCGTACGAGCTGCGCTGCGCCGACCGCACCCACGTCTGGATCTACGACTTCGGTCTGCGGATGCCGCTGACCGGCGGCAACGGCGGCGACTACCTCGCCGACGACGCCCGCGAGCGCTTCCAGGAGGCCTTCTCGGCCACCTGGACCGGACTGGCCGAGAACGACAACTTCAACTCGCTCGTCCTGTCCGCCGGGCTCAACTGGCGCGAGGCCATGGTGCTGCGCGCCTACGCGAAGTACCTGCGCCAGGCCGGTTCCACGTTCAGCCAGGACTACATGGAGGACACCCTCCGCAACAACGTCCACACGACCCGACTGCTCGTCAACCTCTTCGAGGCCCGCATGGCGCCGGAGCGGCAGCGCGCCGGCACCGAGCTGATCGACGGGCTCCTGGAGGAGCTGGACGGCGCCCTCGACCAGGTCGCCTCCCTCGACGAGGACCGCATCCTGCGTTCCTTCCTCACCGTCATCAAGGCCACCCTGCGAACGAACTTCTTCCAGAAGGCCGCCGACGGCAAGCCGCACCCCTACGTGTCGATGAAGTTCGACCCGCAGGCCATCCCGGACCTGCCGGCCCCGCGCCCGGCCTTCGAGATCTGGGTGTACTCGCCGCGCGTCGAGGGCGTCCACCTGCGCTTCGGCAAGGTCGCCCGAGGCGGTCTGCGCTGGTCCGACCGCCGCGAGGACTTCCGTACCGAGATCCTCGGCCTGGTCAAGGCGCAGATGGTCAAGAACACCGTCATCGTGCCGGTCGGCGCCAAGGGCGGCTTCGTCGCCAAGCAGCTGCCGGACCCGTCGCTCGACCGTGACGCGTGGCTGGCCGAGGGCGTCGCCTCGTACAAGACCTTCATCTCCGCGCTCCTCGACATCACCGACAACCTGGTCGCCGGCGAGGTCGTGCCCCCGGTCGACGTGGTCCGCCACGACGAGGACGACACCTACCTGGTCGTCGCGGCCGACAAGGGCACCGCGACCTTCTCCGACATCGCCAACGGCGTCGCCGAGGCGTACGGCTTCTGGCTGGGCGACGCGTTCGCCTCCGGCGGCTCGGCCGGTTACGACCACAAGGGCATGGGCATCACCGCCCGCGGTGCCTGGGAGTCGGTCAAGCGGCACTTCCGCGAGCTGGGCCACGACACCCAGACCGAGGACTTCACCGTGGTCGGCGTCGGCGACATGTCCGGCGACGTCTTCGGCAACGGCATGCTGCTCTCCGAGCACATCCGTCTCGTCGCGGCCTTCGACCACCGCCACATCTTCATCGACCCGAACCCGGACGCGGCCGTCTCCTACGCCGAGCGCCGCCGCCTCTTCGAGCTGCCGCGCAGCTCCTGGGCCGACTACAACACCGAGCTGCTCTCGGCCGGCGGCGGGATCCACCCGCGTACGGCCAAGTCGATCCCGGTCAACGCGCACATGCGGGCCGCCCTCGGCATCGACGCCGGCGTCACCAAGCTGACCCCGGCCGACCTGATGAAGGCGATCCTGCAGTCGCCCGTCGACCTGCTGTGGAACGGCGGCATCGGCACGTACGTGAAGTCCTCGGCCGAGTCGAACGCCGACGTCGGCGACAAGGCCAACGACGCCATCCGCGTCGACGGCCAGGACGTCCGCGCCAAGGTCATCGGCGAGGGCGGCAACCTCGGCGCGACCCAGCTGGGCCGCATCGAGTTCGCCCGCGCCGGGGGACCCGATGGCGAGGGCGGCAAGGTCAACACCGACGCCATCGACAACAGCGCCGGCGTGGACACCTCCGACCACGAGGTCAACATCAAGATCCTGCTCAACGGGCTCGTCGCCGAGGGCGACATGACCGTCAAGCAGCGCAACAAGATCCTCGCCGAGATGACGGACGAGGTCGGCGCGCTCGTGCTGCGCAACAACTACGCGCAGAACACGGCCCTGGCCAACGCCGTCGCCCAGTCGCCGTCGCTGCTCCACGCCCACCAGCGCTTCATGCGCCGCCTGGGCCGTGACGGGGCGCTCGACCGCTCGCTCGAGTTCCTGCCCAACGACCGGCAGATCCGCGAGCTGCTCAACGCCGGCAAGGGCCTGTCCCAGCCGGAGCTCGCGGTCCTCCTCGCGTACACCAAGATCACGGTGGCCGACGAGCTGATCGGCACGGACCTGCCGGACGACCCGTACCTGCGCGGGCTGCTCCACGCGTACTTCCCGACGCTGCTGCGCGAGCAGTTCACGGACGCCGTCGACAACCACGCGCTGCGCCGCGAGATCATCACCACCGTCCTGGTCAACGACACCGTCAACGCCGGTGGCTCGACCTTCCTGCACCGCCTCCGCGAGGAGTCCGGCGCGTCGATCGAGGAGATCGTCCGCGCCCAGACCGCGGCCCGCGCGATCTTCCGCCTGGGCGAGGTCTGGGACGCCGTCGAGGCCCTCGACAACAAGGTCGCGGCCGAGTTCCAGACCCGGATGCGCCTGCACTCGCGCCGTCTGGTCGAGCGCGGCACCCGCTGGCTGCTCAACAACCGCCCGCAGCCGCTGCAGCTCACCGAGACCATCGAGTTCTTCTCGGATCGCGTCGAGCAGGTCTGGGAGAAGCTCCCGCAGCTGCTGCGCGGCGCGGACCTGGAGTGGTACGAGTCGATCCTGGAGGAGCTGACCGCGGTCGGCGTCCCGGAGGAGCTGGCCCTGCGCGTGGCCGGGTTCTCCTCGGCCTTCCCGACGCTCGACATCGTCGCGATCGCGGACCGCACCGGCAAGGACCCGCTGGCGGTCGCCGAGGTCTACTACGACCTGGCCGACCGGCTGCGGATCACCGACCTGATGGACCGGATCATCGAGCTCCCGCGGGCCGACCGCTGGCAGTCGATGGCCCGCGCCTCCATCCGCGAGGACCTGTTCGCCGCGCACGCGGCGCTCACCTCCGACGTCCTCGCGGCCGGGAACGGCACCTCCAACCCGGAGGAGCGGTTCAAGGCCTGGGAGGACGACAACGCGGCGATCCTGGGCCGGGCGCGCACGACCCTGGAGGAGATCCAGGGCTCGGACGACTTCGACCTGGCGAACCTGTCGGTCGCCATGCGGACGATGCGCTCGCTGCTCCGTACGCACAGCTGACCGTCGCTCGGCGACGCGGGGGCGCCCCCGCCGGTCTTCACGACCGGCGGGGGCGCCCTTTTCCGTGGGTGCTCCTTCGCGCGTGCCCCTTCGCGTGTGCCCCTTCGTGCGTGATCTCTCGTGCGTGCTTCCCGGTACGCGCTCCTCTGCGCGGCCCTCAGGCGACCGGGGTGACCGTGGAGGTCCACAGGCGTCGGGCGGCGAGCACCGCGGCCGCGAGGAGGAGGGCGTTGCGCAGCACCATGACAGTGATGCCCGGCCAGGTGCCGGTGACGACGTCCGCGTAGAGGACCGGGTACGCGAGGGTGCTCAGTGCCGCGGCCGGGAGGAGCAACAGGGTGACCGGGCGCATGACCGTGCTGCGCGAGGTCAGGCACACGGCGGCCAGGCCGAGCAGCCAGACCAGGTACTGCGGGCTGATCACCCGGCTGGTGACGGTGAAGAGCAGGACGGCGGCGAACGCGGCGTCCAGCGGGGTGGCCGCGGTCCAGCGGTGGGCGCGGAGCCGCCACAGCAGCAGCCAGATGAAGGCCAGGGCGGTCAGCAGCAGGGCGAGGTGTCCGACGGTGGAGACGTACGGGCCGACGTACTCGAAGGCGCCGTAGCGGAACTCCACGCCGCCCGGCCAGACGCCGGCCGCCTTCGCGAGGGCGAGGCCGGTGCCGCCGAGGGACTCGATCTGGACGCCCCGGTTGCCCTGCTGGCGCAGGAAGCCGAGCGACTCCGAGAAGAGCAGCGCCAGGGTGGCGAGGAGGGCCACGGCGGTGACGGCGGCGGCCGTCCAGGCCTCGCGGGTGGTGCGGCCGCGCGGGGTGCCGATCAGGGTGAGGGCGGGCCAGACCTTGACCATGGCGCCGAGGCCGGCGAGCACCCCGCCGATCCGGTGGGCGACGGAGGAGCGGGCGGTGAAGGCGAGCAGGGCGAGGACGGCGAGTGCGGTGGTCTGCACGTCGTAGCGGGCGAGCGGGAGGTGCAGGAGCAGCGGCAGGCCGAGGACCCAGTACCAGGCGCCGTGGGTGAGGCGGGCGCTGTCGGCGCGGGCGAGGGCCGCGACGACGGCCAGGTCTGCGAGCAGGGTGAGGAAGACGAAGCCCTGGAAGTACGTGAGCCAGGGCAGGACCCCCGGCGACATGATGACCAGGCCGGCGCCCGGCGGGTACTGCCAGGTGGCGTCGCCGGGCGGGAAGGTGCCCTGCGCGAACTGTCCGTACCAGTGCCGGTAGAGCACGTGGACCTCGCTGGCGACGCCGCCGATGCCGAGGCTGTCGCGGTCGAGCAGGAGCAGCATGCCGACGCGGGTGAGCAGCCAGACGACGGCGAGGGCGAGCAGCGGGCCGCGGCCGACCGTCACGAAGGTGGCGGAGGTGAAGGTCTCCGACTCGAAGGGGGACCGGGTCAGGGCGGGAGGCGCCGACCCGGTGCGGGCGGAGCGGGCGGCTCCGGCGGGGGAGCCGGTCGCGGGGCTTCCCGTGGCGGGTTCGTGCGAGGGCGGGTCGGTCGTCATCCCTCCGCACTCTAGACCGCTATGCCCTATTTGCCCTTTCTCTTAGCCTCTGTCCCGGTGAAGTGTTCGTAGGCCGCCACCACCTCGTCCGCCGGTCCGTCCATCCACAACGTGCCCGACTCCAGCCACAGCGCGCGGTCGCAGGTCTCGGTGATGGTGGAGTTCGAGTGGCTGACCAGGAAGACCGTGCCCGCCTCGGCGCGCAGCTCGTCGATCCGGCGTTGGCTGCGGCGACGGAACGGCGCGTCGCCGGTCGCCAGGGCCTCGTCGATGAGCAGCACGTCGTGGCTGCGCGCGGCCGCGATGGAGAAGCGGAGCCGGGCGCCCATGCCGGAGGAGTAGGTGCGCATCGGGCGGGAGATGGCGTCGTCGCCCTTGTCGTTGATGCCGGAGAACTCGACGATGCCGGCGTAGCGCTCGGCGACCTCCCTGCGGCTCATGCCCATCGCGAGCCCGCCGAGGATGACGTTCCGCTCGCCCGTCAGATCGCCCATGAGGGCCGCGTTGACGCCGAGCAGGGCGGGGTGGCCGCGCGTGTAGACGTGGCCCGCGCTGGTGGGCAGCAGGCCCGCGACGGCCTTCAGGAGGGTGGACTTGCCCGATCCGTTCGAACCGATCAGGCCGATCGCCTCGCCCCGGTACGCGGCGAAGCTGACGCCCTTGACCGCGTGGACGGTCTGCTTGCCGCCCCGCTCGGTGTAGGTGACGTGGACGCCGTCGGCGACGACGGTGGGTTCTCGTTCCGTGTGCTCAGCCACGTCCGTACGTCTCCTCCGCCTTCCAGAAGTAGAGGAAGCCGCCGGCGAGGGCCAGCGCGGCCCAGCCGGCCGCGAGCGCCCACACGTGCGGCGGCAGCTGGGAGCCGGTGAAGCTCTCGACGAGCGCGAAGCGCATCAGGTCGATGTAGACGGCGGCCGGGTTCGCCTGGAGCAGCAGGACCACCGCGTGCGGCAGGTCGCGGCCGTGGGTGAGGTGGGCGATCGACCACATGACCCCCGAGGCGTACATCCAGGTGCGCAGCACGAACGGCATCAGCTGGGCGATGTCGGGCGTACGGGAGGCCAGGCGGGCCATCGCCAGCGCGAGCCCGGTGCTGAAGAGGGTCTGGAGCAGCAGGGCCGGGACCGCCAGCAGCCAGCTCCAGCGCGGGAACTCGCCGAAGCAGAAGAGGATGGCGACCAGAGCGCCCAGCGAGAAGACCAGCTGCTGGAGCTGCTGGACCGCGAGCGCGACGGGCAGGCTCGCCCGCGGGAAGTGCAGGGCCCGGACCAGGCCCAGGTTGCCGCTGATGGCGCGGGTGCCGGTCATGAGCGTCTGCGAGGTGAAGGTCCACACGAAGACGCCCGTGATCAGGAACGGGACGTAGTCGGGGATGCCCCGCTGGACGTCCATGAGGACGCCGAAGATCGCGTAGTAGACCGCCGCGTTGAGCAGCGGGTTCATCACCTGCCAGATCTGCCCGAGCCGGGCCTGGCTGTACTGCGCGGTGAGCTTGGCCGTCGCGAAGGCCGTGATGAAGTCGCGCCGGGACCACAGCTGCCGCACGTACGTGGGGAGGGAGGGCCGCGCGCCGCTCACGGTGAGCCCGTGGCGCAGGGCGAGGGCGCGCAGCTCCTCCGAGGAGGGTGGCGCCGGCGGGGTGGGCCTGTTCGGCCGGCCGGGTGGGGCGAGGGTCTGGGTCGTCACGTGCAGCATCGCCTTCGGTGGGGCGGTGGAGCCCGTCCGATGGAACGGGTCCGTATCGTCGCTACGAGGAGACTAGGACGGGCTCACGTCGGAACGCAACCGTCTCGTCGTCTCGTGCCCCGTCGCGTAACCGCTGGTTAAGATCCTGTGCATGACGACACCCTCCGGATCCTCGGGAACCCCTCGTCGCGCCCCCGCGGGAGCCGCCGTGCTCCGGGAGGACGTCACCGAGGCCATCCGCGCCGCCGTCTTCGAGGAGCTGGCCGCGGTCGGCTTCGCCCGGATGTCCATCGAGGGCATCGCCCGCCGGGCCGGAGTCGGCAAGACCGCCGTCTACCGGCGCTGGAAGTCCAAGCTCTCCCTCGTCCTGGACCTGGTCGGCGCGGTCGCCCTCCAGGGCCTGCCCGCCCCCGCCACCGGCTCGCTGCGCGGTGACGTCCGCGCGCTCCTGGAGGTGGCCTCCCACGCCCTGCGCCACCCGGTGGCCTCGCAGGTCATCCCCGACCTCCTCGTCGAGGCCGCCCGGCACCCCGAGATCGCCGACACCCTCAAGGCCGCCCTCCTCGACCCCCAGCAGGGTGTCGTCGCCCAGGTCGTCCGAGCGGCCGTCGAGCGGGGTGAACTGCCCGCCGACGCCGACCCCGACCGGGCCCTCGACCTCGTGATCGGGCCGCTCTACTGGCGGCTCGTCGTCGTCCGCACGGAGCCGCCCACGGGCTACCTCGACGACCTGGCGCGCGCGGCGGTCGCCGCCCTCACCGCATGACCCCGGCCGTACGGGGCTGCTGAGCGCGCCGGCGCCGCGCCCGGCGGGCCGGTTCGCCCTCCGTGCGTACGGTCCCGGGCGCGGCGGGCCTGGTGTCGGGGGCGCGGCCGCCCGCGCGGCGATGCCGCCTCCGGTGCCGAACGGCGGATCCGGACCGGCTCATGACCTTCCGTCAGGCGTGCGTGGGTGTGGTGAGGGGCGCTATCGGAGTCGCCTCCACGGATCGGGCGGCGCGGTCGAGGGCACTGGCCAGCAGGGCCAGATCCGTCGGGCCGTTGCCCAGCTCGCGGACCGGGCGACGGGTGGGCGGGTCGCCCATCCGCTCCCACTCCAGCGGGACCACGGTCGGCCGTTGCGTGGCCGTGCGCGGGATGCGCCCGGTGACCCGGCCCGCCTGGAACGGCGTGACCCGGCCGTCCGGATGCCCCAGGCGCCCGCGTCCGGGCTGCGGCTCGTCGGGCCCCTGGGCCGGAGCGGAGGGCGGCGGGTCCAGCACGATCCGCAGCCGGGCGCCGTGCGCCAGCTCCGTGTCCGCCGTTCGGTCCGGCCGCGCCGAGGTCGCGACCAGATGCACGCCGAGCCGGGCCCCGTTCCGCGCGACCGCCTCCAGTGCCCGCACCACGGACCCGGCCGCCGGTCGGCCCGGCGCGCCGAGCGGGGGCGCGACCAGCGCGTCGAAGTCGTCGACGAGGACGACGAGACGGGGCAGCGCGCCGGCGCCTTCGGCGGTGCCGACGCGCGTGCCGGCCGTCCGAGGCGCGCCGTGCGCCGGGGGCTCGACCGCGCCCGCGCCGCCCGTCGCGTCCGCGCGCAGGGTGCGGCTGCTGGGGCGGTCGCCGAGGAGATCGGACCCGGGCGGCGGAGTGCCCTCACCGAGCGCGCTCGCGCGGTGGGTGCGGGCGCTGGTCGTGTCGTCGAGGGCGTCGGCGCCCTGGCGGTGGGTGCGGCTGCTGCCGGCTGTGTCGTCCGGGGCGCCCGTGCCCGTGCGGTGGACGCGTCCGCCGGTGGTGCCGTCCAGGGCTCCGGTGCTCGTGCGGTACGTGCGCCCGCTCGGGCGGTCGCCGAGGAGGTCCGAGCCCGGCGGCGGGGTGCGGTCGGCGGCCCCGCCGTCCTGGTCGTACACCTCGCCCGCACCGGTGCGGTGGGTGCGGGCGCTGGTCGTGTCGTCGAGGGCGTCGGCGCCCTGGCGGTGGGTGCGGCTGCTGCCGGCTGTGTCGTCCGGGGCGCCCGTGCCCGTGCGGTGGACGCGTCCGCCGGTGGTGCCGTCCAGGGCTCCGGTGCTCGTGCGGTACGTGCGCCCGCTCGGGCGGTCGCCGAGGAGGTCCGAGCCCGGCGGCGGGGTGCGGTCGGCGAGCGGGGGTGTGCCGGGCCTCGGGAGGCGGGCGGTCGGGGTGTCGCCGACCGCGCCGTCGGCGGCCACACGGAGGGTGCGGCCGCTCGGGCGGTCGCCGAGGAGGTCCGAGCCGGGGGGCGGGGTGCGGTCGCCCAGGGGCGCCGCTCCGACCGGGGTGCGGGGCAGCCGGCCGCTGCCCGGGTCGGCCAGGTCGGCCGCGCCCGAGCGCGCCTCCGGGATGCGGGCCGTGGCGCGGGGCCCGGCCGGGACGGACTCGGCCGGGCTCGGCGAGCGCTGGCCGACCAGGCGGCCCGAGCGCCGGTCCGCGAAGTGCGTGTCGCCGAGGAGCTCGGCGCGGCGCTTCAGCTCGGCGCCGAGGGCCTGGGCGAACTCCCGCATGCGTACGGGGTCGGAGGCGACCAGGTGCTCCGTGACGTGCGGCAGCTCCGTGCAGGCCCCGAGGCCCTCGCCGCGCTCCCCGCCCGCGCCGTCCACCAGGAGCAGGCCGAGCCGGTCGGGGCGGCCCCCGGCCGCGAGCGAGGCGGCGATCGAACGCAGCAGTTCGGTGCGGCCGCTGCCCGCCGGGCCCTCGATCAGCAGGTGCGGGCCCTCCTGCGTGAGGTCCACGGCGACCGGCCCGCGGGGCCCGGCACCCAGGATCGCCGTGCCGTCCGACGAGGAGGCCCAGCGGGCCATCAGGGACGCGGGGGTGGCCCGGGCCAGGCCCAACTCGTCGAGGAGCCGGGCCGAGGGCGGCAGCGCGGCGGCCGCGCGCCCCTGCCCGGGGCCGCCGCCCGCCTCCGTACGCAGAGGGGCGAGGGCCCGCCCGAAACGCTCGGCCCACGCGACGGACACCGCGTCCACCACGCCGACCGTGCCGTGCCCGGCGGCCCGGCCGCCGGCCGTGCGCAGCAGCCGCAGCGCCGTCGCCACGTCACCGCTGAGCAGCGCCGCGGCCCCGCACTCGCGGAAGGCGAAGGAGGCCGCGCACGCCTCCTCGTACGTCGCCGCGACGGGCGAGGCGGGCGAGGCGGCGGGCGCCTCGGCGAGGCAGACGAGATGGATGCCGGCGGCGGCGCCCGCTCCGGCCAGCCGGGCCGCCGTCTCGCGCAGCGCGGCGGAGCCCGGGTCACCGTCGACGATCACGACCGTCGCGGGCCCCTCGTACCGCGCGGCGGCCTCGGCGACGGCCGCCCGGTCGGCGCTCGGCCAGCCCGGCCCGAGCGGGCCGTCGTCGAGGCGCCGGGTGAGCTCGGTCAGGCGCGCGTGCGCCTGGTCGCGGTCGTACGCGAGGAGCAGCCTGCAGTCCTGGCCGTGCGCGGGCCGCGCGTGCGGCAGCCAGCCGAGCCAGCCCCAGGCCCGGCGCCGCTCCTCCAGGGGGCGGTTCCGGTCGGCGCTGACCAGGACGATCTCCAGATCGGCCGGGGAGTGCAGGGCGGCGAGCTGGGCGACCACGGAGCGGGCGAGCCCGGCGAGCCGGGGCGCGGGTCCGGCGAGACCGAGCGAGCCGGCCTCGCGCAGTCCGACGGTGACCGGCACGCCGGACAGCTCCGCGCGGTCCGTGGTGCCGAGCCGGACCACGAGGCTCTCCGGGTGCCCGGGGCCCCGCTCCCACAGGCGCGGTCCGGGGCCGAGCGCGGTGAGCAGCACGGCGGCGGGGTCGGGCCAGCTGTCGGGCGAGGGGCCGGGCGCGGCCCCGGGGACGGCTCCGGCGAAGGCGGGCACGGGCTCCACCCCGTACTCGCCGGAGCCGGCCTCCTCGCGGCCGCCGGCGAGCCGCCGGGCCCAGGCGCCGAGCCCTCGTTTGCGGGTCTGCCGGGTCCTGCTGTGTGCCTCGACCTCGCCCTGGGCCTCGGCGGCCTCCTCCGCGCGCGCGTGCCCGTGTCCGTCGCCGTCGGTGAGCGGGATGCCGGCGCCGTGCGTCGCGTCCTGGGGCGCCGCGCCCGTCGCGTACGCCCGCGTGGGGACCGCGGGGACCGGGCCGGTCGGCTCCGGGGGCCCGGCCGTCTCGGGGCGGGCCAGACGCAGATGGCCCTCGCCGTCGGGGGCGGTCGGCAGCACCCGGTCGGCGCCGGCGGCTTCGCCGGGGCCGGTCAGGCGCAGGGCGGACTCGCCGACCCGCAGCAGGGCGCCGGGCGGGAAGCGGACGGGCTGCGGGCCGACGGGGACGCCGTCGACGCTCGTTCCGTTGGTCGAGCCCGGGTCGGCGACCGTGACGCGGCCGTCCGCGCCGACCGTCACCGTGCAGTGGGAGCGGGACACGTCCGGGTCGTCGAGCGGCACGTCCGCGTCCACGGAACGGCCGATTCTGATCGCTCCGCCATGGAGCAGATGCACCCCTCCGGCGTCCGGTCCGGCCACCACGTGGAGCCGGGCGGGGGCGCCCTCGTCGACGCCCTCGTCCGCGCCGGGCACCTGGAGGGAGAGCACGGCGCCGTCGACCAGCGGCGGCACACCGAGCAGGCAGCGGCGGGTGTCGAGGCGCTCCGCGCCCGCGTACAGCACCGTGGTCCCCGAGGACGAGGTGTCCGGGCCGGAGACGGCCGCGGCGAGGGACGAGGCCACGGCGGCCAGCTCGGTCCCCGCGGGCGCGGTGACGAGCACGTCGCAGGCGCGCCCGGCGCCGTGGCCGGCGTGCGGCGCGAGGACGGTCAGCCGGATCTGCATCGCCGTCAGCGGTCCCTTCTGCGCGGCGCGCCCGGCAGGGGAATCCCACTCGCTCCCCCCACCCGGCACGGACGCGTCGTCCGGTACAGGTCGGCACGGCGCGGGGGCTCCCGACCCCCGACACGACGTGCTGTAGGCATCCTCGCACCTGCCACTGACAACCCGCCCCCGGGTCGTCCAGAAGTGATCTTGTTCGGTCGCGCTCGAAGCCCCACCGGACGGGAATTCGCCTGGTTGCGCACGTCTCGCGGTGCTTCCGGCAACCCGCGGAGCGCCCCCGGCGTCTTCTTCCAGGACGCGTACGGCGCACGCGGGGCGCGCGCGGGGTGCGCACGGGGCACACGTACGGCGTCGTGATCGGCCGTCCCGCAGACGGTCGATGACCCGTTCGGCGGCACTAAAGTGGGTCGGACACCCGGACGGGTCACAGAACACACAGGGACCGCGGGGACACTTCGACGAAGCACCCCCCGGACCCCAGGACCTGGGACCCCAGGACCACGATCAGCAGGGAGCGCGTGACGTGCGGCCTATCGGCAGCAAGTACCTGCTCGAGGAGCCGCTCGGCCGCGGCGCCACGGGCACCGTCTGGCGAGCCCGCCAGCGGGATACGGCCGGCCCCGAGGCGGCCGTGCCGGGCCAGCCCGGCGAGACCGTGGCGATCAAGGTCCTCAAGGAGGAGCTGGCCAACGACGCGGACATCGTGATGCGCTTCCTGCGCGAGCGGTCCGTGCTCCTGCGGCTCACCCACCCCAACATCGTGCGCACCCGCGACCTCGTCGTGGAGGGTGACGTCCTCGCCCTGGTCATGGACCTCGTCGACGGCCCCGACCTGCACCGCTACATCCGCGAGAACGGCCCGCTCACCCCGGTCGCCGCCGCGCTGCTCACCGCGCAGATCGCGGACGCGCTCGCCGCCAGCCACGCCGACGGCGTCGTGCACCGCGACCTCAAGCCCGCGAACGTGCTGCTGGCCGAGCGGGACGGCGCGATGTTCCCGATGCTCACCGACTTCGGCATCGCCCGCCTCGCCGACTCCCCGGGCCTGACCCGCACCCACGAGTTCGTCGGCACGCCCGCGTACGTGGCCCCCGAGTCCGCCGAGGGCCGCCCGCAGACCTCCGCCGTCGACATCTACGGCGCCGGCATCCTGCTCTACGAGCTGGTCACCGGGCAGCCGCCGTTCGCCGGCGGCACGGCGCTCGAGGTCCTCCACCGCCACCTGAGCGAGGAGCCGCGCCGGCCCTCGACCGTGCCCGGGCCGCTGTGGACGGTGATAGAGCGCTGCCTCAGCAAGAACCCGGACGGGCGGCCCAGCGCCGAGAACCTGGCCCGCGCACTGCGTACGGTCGCCGCCGGCGTCGGCGTGCACGCGACCCCCGCGCAGATCGAGGCCGCCGACGGCGTCGGCGCGCTGCTCGCCCCCGACCCGGCCCCGGCCCCGGTCCCGCAGGTCCCGGGCGTGGACCCGGCGGGCGCGACCCAGGTCCTGCCGAGCGGCGCACCGCAGCCGCCGCTGTACGACCCCGCCGCGCCGACCGGCGTGATGCCGACCAGCGGCCCGGCCGGCGCCGCCGACCCGACCGCCGTGCTGCCGGCCGCCGGACGTGGCCCGGTGGACGCCGCCGATCCGACCGCGGTCATGCCGCCCGTACCGCAGGACGCGCCGGCCGAGCAGCCGCACCCGTGGCAGACACAGCTGCGCGCGGCCCGGGACCGTAACGAGCAGACCCAGGTGCAGTACCTCGACCCCAGCGAGGACCCGCTGCGCCGGCGTCCGCAGCGGCGCCAGCAGCCGCCGCAGGGCGGGCCGCAGCAGTACCGGCAGCAGCCGCCGCCGCAGCAGTACCAGCAGCCGCAGCAGCCTCCGCAGTACCAGCAGCGTCCGCCGCAGCCGTACCAGCAGGGCCCGCAGCCCCAGCCGTACGCGCAGCAGCAGCCGCAGCGGCAGCAGTACGCGCCCCAGCCGCCCCAGCAGCAGTACGCGCCCCCGCAGCCGCCGCCGCAGGCCCCCGCGCCCGCACCGGCGGCCCGCGAGCCGCGCCCGCCCCGCCAGCGCAGCGCCAACCCGATGCACATCCCGGGCCTCGGCTGCCTCAAGGGCTGCCTGTTCACGATCGTGCTGTTCGTGATCGCGGGCTGGCTCATCTGGGAGCTCACCCCGCTCCAGGACTGGGTCGCCTCGGGCAAGGGCTACTGGCAGGCGATCGGCGACGGCATCAGCTCCTTCACGGACTGGGTGTCCTCGCTCGCCGACAGCGCCGACAGCGGCACCGGTGGCACCGGAGGTTCCGGCGGCGGCACGGGGCAGTGAGGGCCGGTAAAGACCGGCGATTCTGTCGCTTTGTCGACTTCCGAGGGGTGATTTCCCCTCGGAAGTGCCGGTCGGCGCCCTCGGCCGCGTAACTTTGACGCGAACCGCAGCCGCTGAGGGAGCAGTCTTGGCACGGAATATCGGCAGCCGCTACACGGCCCACCAGATCCTCGGGCGGGGCAGCGCCGGCACGGTGTGGCTCGGCGAGGGCCCCGAGGGCCCCGTCGCCATCAAGCTGCTGCGCGAGGACCTCGCCTCCGACCAGGAGCTCGTCGGCCGTTTCGTCCAGGAGCGCACCGCGCTGCTCGGACTCGACCACCCGAACGTGGTCTCCGTCCGCGACCTCGTCGTCGACGGCAACGACCTCGCGCTCGTCATGGACCTGGTCCGCGGTACCGACCTGCGCACCCGCCTGGACCGCGAGCGCCGGCTCGCCCCCGAGGCCGCCGTCGCGATCATCGCCGACGTCGCCGACGGCCTCGCCGCCGCCCACAAGGCCGGCGTCGTCCACCGGGACGTCAAGCCCGAGAACATCCTGCTCGACATGGAGGGCCCGCTCGGCCCGGGCGGGGCCCACCCGGCGCTCCTCACCGACTTCGGCGTCGCCAAGCTCATCGACACCCCCGGCCGCACCAAGGCCACCCGGATCATCGGCACCCCCGACTACCTCGCCCCCGAGATCGTCGAGGGCCTGCCGCCGCGCGCCGCCGTCGACATCTACGCCCTCGCGACCGTCCTGTACGAGCTGCTGGCCGGCTTCACCCCGTTCGGCGGCGGCCACCCCGGCGCCGTCCTGCGCCGGCACGTCACCGAGACCGTCGTCCCGCTCCCCGGCATCCCCGAGGAGCTGTGGCAGCTGATCGTCCAGTGCCTCGCCAAGGCCCCCGCCTCCCGGCTGCGGGCCTCCGAGCTCGGGACCCGGCTGCGGGACGTGCTGCCGCTGCTCAAGGGCATCCCGCCGCTCGACGTGGACGAGCCGGACGCGGACCCGGTGGCGGAACCGGAGGAGGACCCCTACCCCACGAGCGCGGGGGAGCAGGCCCCCCGCCGGGCCGCCGTCCCGCTCGTCCCCGGCGCCTCCACCGACTCCAACCGGGACACGCACACCTCCATGCGGGTCCCCGGCCCCGACGAGCTCTCCGGCGGCCCCCTCGGCACCGCCCGGGCCCCGCGCCCGGCCGGCGCCCGGCGGCCCGGCTCCGCCCGGCACAAGGCGGACGCCGTCCGCAAACGCCGGATCACGCTCACGGTGGCGGCCGTGGTCGTCGCGGGCGCACTGGGCGCCGGCGGCTATCTGGCGGCCTCAGGGGACGCCGGGACCCCGCCCCAGGACAGCCGCCCGTCGGCCCGGCCGTAGTCGCGGGGTCCGGGTCCTTGCCACGAGCCGTTACGCTGGACGCGTGGCAGTCGTCGATGTATCCGAAGAGCTGAAGTCCCTCTCCTCGACCATGGGGTCGATCGAGGCCGTCCTGGACCTCGACAAGCTGAGGGCAGACATCGCCGTGCTCGAAGAGCAGGCCGCGGCCCCGTCCCTCTGGGACGACCCGGAGGCGGCGCAGAAGATCACGAGCAAGCTTTCCCACCTCCAGGCCGAGGTCCGCAAGGCCGAGGCGCTGCGCGGCCGTATCGACGACCTCGCGGTCCTGTTCGAGCTGGCCGAGGAGATGGACGACCCGGACACCCGGGCCGAGGCCGAGACCGAGCTCGTGGCCGTGCGCAAGGCGCTCGACGAGATGGAGGTCCGCACCCTCCTCTCCGGCGAGTACGACGAGCGCGAGGCACTGGTGAACATCCGGGCCGAGGCCGGCGGCGTCGACGCCTCCGACTTCGCCGAGCGCCTCCAGCGCATGTACCTGCGCTGGGCCGAGCGCCACGGCTACTCGACCGAGGTCTACGAGACGTCCTACGCCGAAGAGGCGGGCATCAAGTCCACGACCTTCGTGGTGAAGGCCCCGTACGCCTACGGCACCCTCTCCGTCGAGCAGGGCACCCACCGTCTGGTCCGCATCTCGCCCTTCGACAACCAGGGCCGCCGCCAGACCTCCTTCGCCGGCGTCGAGATCCTCCCGGTCGTCGAGTCCTCCGACCACGTCGAGATCGACGACTCGGACCTCCGCGTCGACGTCTACCGCGCCTCGGGCCCCGGCGGCCAGGGCGTCAACACCACCGACTCGGCGGTGCGCATCACGCACATCCCGACCGGCATCGTGGTCTCCTGCCAGAACGAGCGCTCCCAGATCCAGAACAAGGCGAGCGCCATGAACGTCCTCCAGGCCAAGCTCCTCGAGCGCCAGCGCCAGGAGGAGCGCGCCAAGATGGACGCCCTCAAGGGCGACGGCGGCAGCTCCTGGGGCAACCAGATGCGCTCGTACGTCCTCCACCCGTACCAGATGGTGAAGGACCTCCGTACGGAGTTCGAGGTCGGCAACCCGCAGTCCGTCCTGGACGGCGAGATCGACGGCTTCCTGGAGGCGGGCATCCGCTGGCGCAAGCAGCAGGAGCAGGGCGCCCAGGGCTGACCCCCGCCCCGCCTGCAGACACACCCGCTCGGGCCCCGCTCACCTCTGGTGAGCGGGGCCCGAGGTCGTCATGCGCGTGACAGATTGCGCGACGCCGGGCGGTGCTTGTGGGCGGGCGAGGGGGAAGGGGCGACCGTCTCGCCCGAGATGGGTTTCTGTCGGACCGGGAAGCATGTGACGGCGCGTGACGCAAGCCTGGCGGATTCGCTGCAGCAAGCGACCCATCGGCGATTCTGACGCTTTGTCGACATGGGAACCGCCTCTGCGGGGGCGGGAGTTCCGGGTTTACGTCACAGTTGCATCCCCGCATGGCGGGCAGAAATGGATCTTTCGGGCATCGCACGCGCAACGACCTTGACGCGCCATCGGAAACTCGGAAGGGTGATACGCGGCATGCGTGTTCTGGGGCGCGTGTGAAACGGGGGCAGGTCCAGTGCATGTGACGCCCCCGGTGCCCGAAGCCCCGAGCGCAGCTCTACAGACGATTTTGAGCTACTGGGGGTAGCAGCCAGATGACGAAGAAGACGCGGGTCCGCTTTGCGCGGGTCGCCGCCGGTGTGGTCATCGCCGCCGGTGCGTCGCTGACGGCGGCCGGTGCCGCGCAGGCCGTGGGTGTGAGCGTCACGCTCGGCACCGAGGACGAGCCGCCCTGCGAGATCGACCCGACGCTCTGCCCGACGCCGACGGACGACCCGAAGCCCACGGATGACCCGAAGCCCACGGACGACCCGAAGCCGACGGACGACCCGAAGCCCACGGACGACCCCAAGCCGACGGACGACCCGAAGCCCACGGACGACCCCAAGCCGACGGACGACCCGAAGCCGACGGACAACCCGAAGCCCACGGACAACCCGAAGCCGACGGACAACCCGAAGCCCACGGGCAACCCGAAGCCGACGGGTCAGCCCACCACCCCGGGTGACGACGACAGCGACGACAACGGCGCCGGCACCTGCACCGTCGACCTCGACGGTGCCGAGTGCGTGGACAACGACCCGGGCACCAACAACGCCGGCTCGCAGCCCGTCGAGCAGGGCAAGGCCAAGGAGGAGCTGGCCGAGACCGGCGCCGCCGAGACCTCGTTCCTGATCGTCGGCGCCGCCACCATGATCGCCGGTGGCATCGGCTTCCGCTTCCTGCCGCGTCTCGTCGGCGGCGGGCGCACCGCCGTCTGAGGCCTGTAGGGGCATCCAGAGGCGTAGAGAGATATGGAGGAGGGCCGGACACCCCTGTGGGGTGTCCGGCCCTCCTGCGTACTGCTACGCGGTCTACGTACCCTTCAGCGCCGCCAGCAGGGCCATCGTCGCCACCAGCGCGATCACCAGGGTCAGCAGCATCGCCGGGGTCACGCCCGTCGGCTGGGGCAGTCGCTCGCGGTTCGCGCGGCAGACGGGACAGCGGCCCTCCGCGACGGGGGCCGCGCAGTTGGCGCACACCAGTCGGTCATAGGTCATGCGCTCTCCTCCTCCCGCACGGGTCCTCACCTCAAGAACGCTCCGGGTGAGCCGCGCGTTCCCCTACCACTGTGCCAGCTCCGAGGCGTTTCGGCGCGCCCCGTGGGAGTGGGATCGGGAGGACGAAAAGGATAAAGCACACAAGCCCGGACCGCGACTGCGCAGGCCATGCCCGTTCGCGTATGGTCACGCACACCTACTCCCGGCCGACCGTGGTGCATCCGTGATCCGATTCGACAACGTCTCCAAGTCCTATCCGAAGCAGAACCGCCCCGCGCTCCGGGATGTCTCCCTGGAGATCGAGAAGGGGGAGTTCGTCTTCCTCGTCGGTTCCTCCGGCTCCGGAAAGTCGACCTTCCTGCGGCTGATCCTGCGCGAGGAGCGCGCCAGCCACGGACAGGTCCACGTCCTGGGCAAGGACCTCGCCCGGCTGTCCAACTGGAAGGTGCCGCACATGCGCCGCCAACTGGGGACGGTCTTCCAGGACTTCCGCCTCCTCCCCAACAAGACCGTCGCCGAGAACGTGGCCTTCGCCCAGGAGGTCATCGGCAAGCCCCGCGGCGAGATCCGCAAGGCCGTCCCCCAGGTCCTCGACCTGGTCGGCCTCGGCGGCAAGGAGGACCGCATGCCCGGCGAGCTCTCCGGCGGTGAGCAGCAGCGCGTCGCCATCGCCCGGGCCTTCGTGAACCGCCCGATGCTGCTGATCGCGGACGAGCCCACCGGCAACCTCGACCCGCAGACCTCCGTCGGCATCATGAAGCTGCTCGACCGCATCAACAGGACGGGGACCACCGTCGTCATGGCGACCCACGACCAGAACATCGTCGACCAGATGCGCAAGCGCGTCATCGAGCTGGAAAAGGGCCGCCTCGTCCGCGACCAGGCGCGCGGCGTCTACGGATACCAGCACTGAGCCTGTAGCGAGTAGGAGAAAGCAGACCCATGCGCGCTCAGTTCGTGCTCTCCGAGATCGGTGTCGGTCTTCGGCGCAACCTCACGATGACCTTCGCCGTCATCGTCTCCGTGGCCCTCTCGCTCGCCCTCTTCGGCGGCGCCCTGCTCATGCGCGAGCAGGTCAGCACGATGAAGGACTACTGGTACGACAAGGTCAACGTCTCCATCTTCCTCTGCAACAAGAGCGACGGCGCCACCTCGGCCAAGTGCGCCAAGGGTGCCGTCACCGGGCAGCAGAAGGAGCAGATCGAGGCCGATCTGAAGAAGATGGACATCGTCGAGACGGTCCACCACGAGTCCGCCGACGAGGCCTACAAGCACTACAAGGAGCAGTACGGGGACACCGCGATCGCCTCGGTCGTCACGCCGGACCAGATGCAGGAGTCCTTCCGGGTCAAGCTCAAGGATCCGGAGAAGTACAAGGTGGTCGCGACGGCGTTCGCCGGGCGGGACGGGGTCGAGTCCGTGCAGGACCAGCGCAACATCCTGCAGAACCTCTTCGACCTGATGAACGGCATGAACATCGCCGCCCTCGGCGTCATGGGCCTCATGCTGGTCATCGCGCTGATGCTGATCGTCAACACCGTGCGCGTCTCCGCCTTCAGCCGGCGCCGCGAGACCGGCATCATGCGGCTGGTCGGCGCGACCAACTTCTACATCCAGATGCCGTTCATCATGGAGGCCGCGTTCGCCGGTCTGCTCGGCGGGGCCGTCGCCTGCGTGATGCTGCTCGTCGGCCGGTACTTCCTGATCGACCACGGCATCGCGCTCGCCGACAAGATGCAGCTGGTCAACTTCATCGGCTGGGACGCCGTCCTCGCCAAGCTGCCGCTCGTCATCGCGATCGGCCTCCTGATGCCCGCTCTGGCCGCCTTCGTCGCGTTGCGCAAGTACCTGAAGGTGTGACAGTTCACTCGGCGTGAGCACCTGGCGTCGTACGGCCAACCACCGTACGGCGCCGTTCGCTTGTCCTAGAGTGGGCGACATGCGTGCCGGTGCCGGCTCCGAATTCTGTCGACGGCCCCGCGGAGTTCTCCGTGGGGCCGCCTTGACGTTGGTCTTCGCCGGCGTGCTCGGTACGGCCGCGGCCACCGGCTCGCTGCCCCGGCGGGAGGACGCGCGCGAGGCCGCGCCCGCCCCGGTCGCCACCCGCGCCACCGTCGACCGGGCCGCGCTCGCCCGCGCCGCCGCCGAGGCCATCGCCGACGGCAAGTCCGGCAAGAAGGCCGCCGAGGAGTTCGTCAGCCGCAGCGGTGACCGCTGGGGCGCCGTCTACGACAAACGGGAGTACGCCGAGTTCGAGCAGGCCCTCGACGGCGCGTACACGGGTGTCGGACTGTCCGCCCGCAAGGCGGGTCCGGACCGGGTCGAGATCAGCCGTGTCCAGGCCGGCGGACCCGCCGAGCGGGCCGGACTGCGCCCCGGCGACCGGCTCACCGCCGTCGACGGGCGCCGGATCGGCGGGCTCTCGGTCTCCGAGATCGTCTCCCTGCTGCGCGGGGAGGGCATCTCCGGCACCACCGTCGCCCTGGGGGTCGAGCGGGGGCGCGCCGCCTGGACCCAGCGCCTGCGCCGGGCCCGGCTCGCCACCGACCCCGTCACCGTCCGCCGGCTCGACGGCGCCACCGTCCTCATCCGGGTCGCCGCCTTCACCAAGGGCACCGGCGAGCGGGTGCGGGCGGCCGTGCGGGCCGCGCCGCCCGGTGCGGGAGTCCTGCTCGACCTGCGCGGCAACCCGGGCGGACTGCTCGCCGAGGCCGCCACCGCCGCCTCCGCCTTCCTCGACGGCGGTCTGGTCGCCACGTACGACGTCGACGGCGAGCAGCGCGCGGTGTACGCGGAGGGCGGCGGCGACACCGCGCGGCCCCTGGTGGCGCTCGTCGACGGCGGCACCATGAGCGCGGCCGAGCTGCTCGCCGGCGCCCTGCAGGACCGGGGCCGGGCGGTGACGGTCGGTTCGCGCACCTTCGGCAAGGGCTCCGTGCAGATGCCCAGCGCCCTGCCCGACGGCTCCGTCGCGGAGCTCACGGTCGGCCACTACCGCACTCCCGCGGGGCACGCGGTGGACGGCCGCGGCATCACGCCGGACGTCGCGGTCGGCGGCGCGGTCGGGGACCGGGCCGAGGAGCGGGCCCGCACGGTATTGAGTGGCCTCGGAGGGGCCCCGTAGTGCGAAAATGACCGCACTATGGCTAAGGGACTCGTCAACGTGCAGGGCAAGCCTGCGAAGAAGAAGGCCCAGGACAAGGGGCCGGAGCGCAAGCTCATCGCGCAGAACAAGAAGGCGCGCCACGACTACCACATCCTCGACACCTACGAGTGCGGTGTCGTGCTCATGGGTACCGAGGTGAAGTCGCTGCGCATGGGCCGGGCGTCGCTGGTGGACGGCTTCGTCCACATCGACGGCGGGGAGGCCTGGCTGCACAACGTCCACGTGCCCGAGTACTCCCAGGGCAGCTGGACCAACCACTCGGCGAAGCGGAAGCGCAAGCTGCTGCTGCACCGTGCCGAGATCGACAAGCTGGAGCAGAAGGCCTCCGAGACCGGTCACACGATCGTGCCGCTCGCGCTGTACTTCCTGGGCAGCCGGGTGAAGTGCGAGATCGCGCTGGCCAAGGGCAAGAAGGAGTACGACAAGCGGCAGACGCTGAAGGAGAAGCAGGACACGCGTGAGGCGAGCCGCGCCATCGCGGCGGCCCGTCGCCGGCAGCGGGCGGCGGAGGCCAGGTAACCCTGGCGACAGCTGCCAGGAATGCGCTGGCAACCGTACGCGTTGGTCACGTACGATGGACCACGCGCCCCACAGAGGGTGCGCGGATTGATAAATCAACATGGGGATGATCGGTTTCGACAGCGGATGTCGAAGCAGGGGAAGCGTGTCGAGGAAGCGGCAATGATCTCGTTAACCACGCGCCGAAACCAATAATCGCCAACACCAAGCGCGATTCCTTCGCCCTCGCTGCCTAAGTAGCGACTTGCGAAGTGTCAGCCCGGGGCTGTTCCCGACCCGGATCCTGGCATCATCAAGGGGACTAAACCTTGATCCCGGTCACGGGGTGAAGAGGGAAACCACACAGTGACTGAGCCCGTTCCGGACTTGTCTGGGTGATCCGGAGGGCTGAGAAACGCGTACCAGACTGCACACGGAGAAGCCCTGATTCCGCACCGTTGGACGCGGGTTCGATTCCCGCCATCTCCACCGAGAGCCCGAGGGGGCGTGCCCCGCTCGGACACCTCATCCCATGTGGGCGAAGGCCCGGTGGTCGTACGCGACCGCCGGGCCTTCGTCATGTCGTCGGCGCCTCCCGCGTTCCGCCCCCTTGTCGACTTGGTCTGGACCTGACACCCTTCGGTCGCCGCCCCCCATGCCACGGCATCCCCGGAGGTACGTATGCGCCACAAGGGACTCCTCTCGGTCCTGCTCATGCTCCTCGCCCTGCTGGTCCCCACGGCCGCTCCCGCCACCGCCGCCGCCCCCGTCCAGGTGTACGGCGCCTGGCACTGCGGCGACGACTACTGCACCTGGTCCACGGTCCGCGACGTCGCCGAGTTCGACGCCAAGAACCACTGGCTGATCGACCGCGGCGACGGGCGGCCCTCGGTCAATCTGGTCGTCCTCAGCTTCGTCGAGCCGCTCAAGCTGCTGCACCGCACCAGCGACGCCGGCACCGCGGGCGGCCTGCCCGTCGGCATGAGCCGGGAGATCGTCCAGTACTTCACCTCGCACGGGATCCGCGTGATGCTCTCCATCGGCGGCGTCACCTACACCGACGAGTGGGACGCGGCGCTCGCCGAGGACGCCGGGCAGCTCGGGCGGAACGCGGCGGCCGTCGCCGCCGATCTCGGCGTCGGCATCGAGATCGACTACGAGCAGAACACCGCCCCGAACCTGGTCGGACTGCAGACCTTCATCGACGCCTACCGTTCCGTCCACCCGTACGACGCCACCGGTGCGGACCCGGCCGCCCGGCTCACCCTCGACACCGCCGCCGGCGACCGCTGGTTGATCGACATCAACCGCAAGGCCACCGCCGACTGGCTGCGTACGGACAAGCCGGTGCTCGACTACGCCAACGCGATGGTGACCGCCCGCCCCACCTCGGCGAGCTCCCACATCGCCAACTGGCAGGAGCACCTCGACGGCAAGCCCCAGTACTCCCCGCCCGTCGCCCCGCTCGCCCCGGCCAAGTTCACGGCGGGGCTCTACGTCGCCTACGGGCGCAGCCCCCTGCCGGAGTGCACCGACTACGCGAACTCGCTGCAGAAGGCGACGGCGGACTGGGTGCGCGACGCGGCGCCGAAGGGGGCGGGGACGACGGCCGGGCTGCTCGGGTACATGTTCTGGGCGGCGGAGAAGCCGTCGACGCGGGGCTTGGGGACCCAGGAGCCGGACGGCTGCGAGGGGGGTGTCGGGGGAGGGGCGACCGCTCTCGGCGTGCAGGTGCCGATGGGGCCGCTGCGGCAGAGCTGATCAGTGCGGTGCGCGGCGGCCCGTACGGGCCGCCGCGCACAGCGCGAGCGCCAGGGCCGCCGCCGTGGGCGGGACCAGGTAGCCGTACGTCGTGGCCGGTGCGTGCTCGGCGAGCCAGCCGCCGCCGGCCGAGCCGACGGCGACGCCGCCGAGCAGGGCGGTCACCGCGAGGGTCATGCCCTCGTTGAGCTGGGTCGGCGGGGTGAGGCGCTGGACCAGGGTCGTGCCCGTGACCATCGTCGGGGCGATCGACGTCCCCGCCGCGAGGAGCGCGCCCGCGAGGAGGACCGTCGAGCCGGTGAGGGCGGCGAGCAGGGGCAGGGTCATCAGCGTCGCCATCGCCGCCAGGCAGCTCGCGAGCCCGGGCGAGCGGCGGACGTGCCCGTAGGCCAGGCCGGCCAGGCAGGAGCCCGCGGCCTGGAGGGCCAGCACCGGGCCGGCGATCGGGCCGTCCAGGTGCGCGAGGGTGACCACCTCCATCGAGCCGAAGACCGTGCCCGTGACGAGGAGGACCGAGAGCAGCGCCGGCATGCCGGGTGCGCGCAGCGGGGAGCGGGCCGCGGTGCGCGGGGCGACCGGGGGCTCGGTGGCGCGCTGCGCCGCGAAGAGCAGGACGCCGGTGAGGAAGAGGACGGCGGCGGCCAGGGTGCCCGCCTCCGGGAACAGCGCCGAGCACAGGAACGCCGCCAGGACCGGGCCGAGCATGAAGCACAGTTCGTCGGCGGCCTGCTCGAAGGCGTTGGCGGTGTGCCGGGCGTCCGGGTCGTCCTTGAGGAGGTGGGCCCAGCGGGCGCGCGACATGCCGCCGGTGTTGGGGGCGGTCGCGGTGGCCATGGTGGCGGCGAAGAGCGTCCAGACGGGGGCCTGGGCGTGCGCGCAGAGCAGCAGGACCAGCTGTCCCAGGACCGCCCAGACGGTGGCGGGCACCGCCACGCGGGCCTGTCCGTGGCGGTCGACGAGCCGGGCGATCCAGGGCGCGGTGAGCGCGCCGACCACCAGGCCGGCCGCGCTGACGGTGCCGGCGAGGGCGTAGGAGCTGTACGTGCCGGCGATCATGACGACGGAGCTGACGTTGAACATGCCCACGGGCAGCCGGGCGATCAGGTTGCCGAGAGTGAAGGCCCGGGCGCCGGGGACGGTGAAGAGGCGGACGTAGGGGTTGGCGTGGGCGGGCCTGCCTTCGGTGGGGTGGCGTCCGGCGGGCCCGCGCTCGGCGGGGTCGCGTCCGGCGGGCCCGCGCTCGGCGGGGCCGCCGGCGCCGTCCGGGCGGCGGGCCTCGTGGGGTTCGTAGCGGGGGGCCAGGGCAGGGCCCGCGGGGGTGAGCATCAGGTCCGGGTGGGGCATGGGGCAAGGGTCTGTTGGCATGTCCCCGGCGGTCCAACACCTATTCGGTGGTGATTCACGCACCCGCGTTGTTAGATACCGGCCGTGGCCTCCTCGTACGACCTCGATCCCCGCCTCCTCCGCGCCTTCGTCGCCGTGGCGGCGGACCTGCACTTCACCCGCGCCGCCGAACGGCTCTTCGTCGCCCAGCAGGCGCTCAGCCGGGACATCCGGCGGCTCGAACGGGAGTTGGGCGCCGAGCTGTTCGTGCGCACCACCCGGCAGGTCGCGCTCACCCCGGACGGTGAGCGGCTCCTGCCGTACGCGCACACCGTGCTCGCCGCGCACGGCGAACTCGCCGAGGCCTTCCGCGCCGAGCCCCGCCCCCTGCTCGTCGACCTCAACAGCGCGGGCCTCGGCCACGAACGCGTGATCCGCCGCGCCCGCGCACTCGCCCCGGAACTGGAGCTGATGGCCCGCTACGAGAGCGGTCTCACCGGCGCGGTCCGCGAGATCCTCGCCGGGCGCCTGGACGCCTCCTTCGGACGCTACGGCGGGCTCGCGCCCGGGCTGCGGGCCCGGCTGGAGGCGCAGTTCGTGCGGTACGAGCCGATGGCCGTGCTGCTCCCCGAGAACGACCCGCTCGCCGCGCTGCCCGAGGTCCCGCTCGGCGCCCTCGCCGGCCGTGACGTCTACGCGGGCGCAGGGAACGACCGTACGCCCGAGTGGACCGACCTCGCCGCCCGGCTCTTCGCCGACCGGGGCGTCCGCGTCGCCCCGCCCTCGCCGCTCGTCGTCGGGAAGGAGGAGTTCCGCCGGGTCATGGCCAAGGCCCCGACGCCGGTGCTCGCCGTCGTCGACTTCCCGCCGATGCCGGGCAGCGTCCTGCGGCCCCTCGTCGACCCCGTACCGCTGTCGCCCGTGAGCCTCGTCTGGCGAAAGGGCCTGCGGCACCCCGGCCTCGACGCGCTGCGCCGGGCCGCCGCCGAGCTCGGCGCCCAGGAGGGCTGGCACGAGCGGCCGCCCGGCTCCTGGCTGCCGGACGGGGAACCGGGCACCCCGTAGGCCGAGCCCGTGAAGTCCCGTCCGGCGCGCGACGCCGGGTACGCACGCCGGCAGCGCCGCCGGGATCACCCGAGTACGGCCCTACGGGGGCGACCCTCCGCCTGGCGGTCGCACGCACCGGACGCCGCGAGCCCGGCCCTGCGGGCGGACGGCGCCACTCTCCGGACACGACCCGGCGGGGGCGCTCACAGCAGGCGCGCGCTCCGGGTGAGAGCAAGGTTCCGTGTCCGTCACCTCCCGCCACCGCCCTGAAACGCGGCTTTTCTAGCGTCTGCCGCAAGGGACCCGAGCACTCGCTCACCAGGGCCCGACACCCGTGGAGGTGCGAGATGGCCGGCCGATGGATCGAACGGTGGGAGCCCGAGGACGAGACCTTCTGGCGCGAGGGGGGCGAGCGGATCGCGCGCCGGAACCTGTGGTTCTCGGTGCTGGCCGAGCACATCGGCTTCTCCGTCTGGAGCCTGTGGTCCGTCATGGTGCTCTTCATGGGGCCGCAGTACGGCGTCGACCCGGCGGGCAAGTTCTTCCTGATCGCGACCGCCACGCTCGTCGGCGCCTTCATCCGCGTCCCGTACACCTTCGCCGTCGCCCGCTTCGGCGGCCGCAACTGGACGATCGTCAGCGCCCTGCTGCTCCTGCTGCCGACGGGCCTCGCCTACGCGGTCATGGAGCCGGGCACCTCGTACGGCACCTTCGTGCTCGTCGCCGCCCTGACCGGCGTCGGCGGCGGCAACTTCGCCTCCTCCATGACGAACATCAACGCCTTCTTCCCGCTCCGGAAGAAGGGCTGGGCGCTGGGCCTGAACGCGGGCGGCGGCAACATCGGCGTTCCCGTCGTGCAGCTCGTCGGCCTGCTCGTCATCGGCACCGCCGGCGCCCTGCACCCGCGGATCGTCCTCGGCGTCTACCTCCCGCTGATCGTCGTCGCCGCCGTGTGCGCCGCGCTGTTCATGGACAACCTGAGCCCGGTCAGGAACGACACCGGTGCCGTCAAGGAGGCCGTGAAGGCCCGTCACACCTGGATCATGGCCTTCCTCTACGTCGGCACCTTCGGCTCCTTCATCGGCTACAGCTTCGCCTTCGGACTGGTCCTCCAGACCCAGTTCGGACGCACGCCGCTGCAGGCCGCCTCGCTCACCTTCATCGGCCCGCTGCTCGGCTCCCTCGTCCGGCCCGTCGGCGGCGCGCTCGCCGACAGGTACGGCGGCGCCCGCATCACCCTCGCCACCTTCGGTGCGATGGCCCTCGCCGCCGGAGTCGTCCTCTACGCCTCCGTCGCCGAGTCCCTCGGGATCTTCCTCGTCGGCTTCATCGGGCTCTTCGCGCTCAGCGGCCTCGGCAACGGCTCCACGTACAAGATGATCCCGGCGATCTTCCTCAGCCAGGGGCACCACAAGGGCCTGTCGGGCGAGGCGGCCGAGGCGTACGGGCGGCGCCTGTCCGGGGCCTCCATGGGCCTCATCGGCGCGGTCGGCGCGCTCGGCGGCCTCGGCATCAACCTCGCCTTCCGCCAGTCCTTCCTCACGGTCGGCTCCGGCACCGGCGCCTTCGTCGCCTTCCTCGCCTTCTACGCGGCGTGCATGCTCGTCACCTGGGCGGTATACCTTCGCCGGCCCGCCGCCGTGGCCCCCGTGCCCGACACGGCCGCCGGGGTGGAGCCGGCGGTGTCCGGTGCGCGCGAAGCCGCCGAGGTATGAGTCACAGTGGCCCCGCACGGCCGTAACGACCAGGAAATACGCGTGAACCGAGACCGACACGCGACCCCGGCAGTCTCGGCCGACAGCGACGAGTACGACAGGGGCGAGCGCGACATGGACGAGCTGCAGGAACGGGGCCCTCTGGCGGGCTTCACCGTCGGAGTCACGGCGGCACGGCGCGCGGACGAGCTGATCGCGCTGCTGCGCCGCCGGGGCGCGGGTGTCGTGCACGGCCCCGCGCTGCGGATCGTGCCGCTCGCCGACGACACCGAACTCCTCGCCGCCACCAAGGACCTCATCGACCACGCCCCGGACGTCGTCGTCGCCACCACGGCGATCGGCTTCCGGGGATGGGTCGAGGCGGCCGACGGCTGGGGGCACGGCGAGCAGCTGCTCGACCGGCTCCGCGGGGTCGAACTCCTCGCCCGCGGGCCCAAGGTGAAGGGCGCGGTGCGGGCGGCCGGGCTCACCGAGACCTGGTCGCCGTCGTCCGAGTCGATGGCCGAGGTCCTCGACCGGCTGCTCGACGAGGGCGTCGCCGGGCGGCGCGTCGCCCTCCAGCTGCACGGGGAGCCGCTGCCCGGCTTCGTGGAGGCGCTGACGGCCGGCGGGGCGGAGGTCGTGCCCGTCCCCGTCTACCGCTGGATGCCGCCGGAGGACATCGGCCCGCTCGACCGGCTGCTCGACGCGACCGTGGGCCGCGCGCTGGACGCGGTCACCTTCACCAGCGCCCCGGCCGCCGCCTCGCTCATCGACCGGGCGCGTGAACGCGGGCTGCTCGACGAGCTGTTGGCGGCGCTGCGGCACGACGTGCTCGCGGTGTGCGTGGGTCCGGTGACGGCGCTGCCGCTGCAGGCCCTGGCCGTCGACACCCACCAGCCCGAACGCTTCCGGCTCGGCCCGCTGGTGCAGCTGCTCTGCCAGGAGCTGCCCGCCCGGGCGAGGGTCCTGCCGGTCGCCGGGCACCGGATCGAGATCCGCGGCCACGCGGTCCTCGTCGACGGCGCCCTGCGGCCGGTCCCGCCGGCCGGCATGGCCCTCCTGGGCCTCCTCGCCCGCCGCCCCGGCTGGGTCGTCGCCCGCCCCGAGCTCCTGCGCGCGCTCCCGGGCGCGGGCCGCGACGAGCACGCGGTGGAGACGGCGATGGCCCGGCTGCGGGCGGCGCTCGGCACCCCGAAGCTGATCCAGACGGTGGTGAAGCGCGGCTACCGGCTGGCCCTGGACCCGGTGGCGGACACCAAGTACGGGGGCGAGGACGGGAGCCACGCCTAGCGCGCGTCCCGCCGGGGGTCCGGAGCGCTCCGTACGGCCAGGGCGCGCAGCAGGCACCCGAATCCGGCCACCGTGAGGACCGCGCGGACGAGGTTCCAGGCCACCCACGGCCCCTCGAAGTCCGCGCGGGCCCGTACCGGGTCCGTGGCGGCGGCGAGGGCGTCGTTGAGGGGGACGTTCGCCGCGGACGTCACGACGAAGACGGCCGTGTAGAGGGCGAGCGCGGTCCAGGTCCATCCGCGGGCGCGGGAGGTGCGGTGCTGCCAGGCGGCCACCGCCGTGAGGAGCAGCGCCCCGAAGAACGGGGTGAAGAACACCGGGTTCTGGATGACGTCGTTGATGTTCCGCATCACCTCGACGTAGACCCGGTCGTCGCTGCGCGCCAGTGCCGGCATCACCGAGCACCCGTACGCGAACCAGATCCCCGCGACCAGACCGGTCGCCGCCGTCGCCGTGCCGAGGACCGCCCCGGCTCCCTTTCCGCCCGTGCTGCTCTGTGTCATGTGCCCATTCAAGAACGGAAGTTGGGCGTGCGACATCGTTTCGCGTCGCACCGGCATACGCGGGCGTCTACGGTACGCGGATGGCCACCGTCACGATCAGACCCGCGGGTCCCGGCGCCGCCGACGCCCCGGCGCTCGCCGCCGCCCTGCTGCGCAACCGCGCGTACATGCGGCCCTGGGAGCCGCACCGGACCGGGGCCTACTACACGGTCGAGGCGCAGGCCGCCCGGCTGGGCGACGGCGCTCGCCGCTGGTTCGCGGTCGTCGAGGGCGCCGAGGGCGACCGGATCGTCGGCGCGGCCACCCTCTCCGGCATCGCCCTCGGCCCCTTCCGCAGCGGCTCGCTCGGCTACTGGGTCGACGAGGAGTACGCCGGCCGGGGCCTGGCCACCGCCCTGGTCGAGGAGGTCTGCCGGGCCGCCCGCGAGGAACTGGGCCTGCACCGCGTCGAGGCGGGCACCCTCCTCCGCAACCACGCCTCGCAGCGCGTGCTCGCCAAGTGCGGCTTCGCCCGCATCGGCACCGCGCCCCACTACCTCCACATCGACGGCGCCTGGCGTGACCACCATCTCTTCCAGCGGATCCTCCACGACGACCCGCCGCCGCGTACCTGAAGAACGACCGCCCGGTGGAACGACCGTCCGGTGGAACGACCGTCCGGTGGAACGACCGGCCCGGTCACCGGGCCCGCAGCATCGGGGTCCGGGCGTGGGACTTCTGGAGGCCCGGCCGGAAGATCATGATGATCAGCCGGGCGCCCGGGGCCGTGAGGGGCTGGGCGGCGCAGATCGAGACGTGGCCCGGGCCCAGGAGGGCGTGGTGGAGCGGGCGTTCGTCGCCGTCGGGGTGGACGGTGACGCCGCCGGCGGCCCACAGCGGGCCGAGGTCGGGGTCGTCGCGCACCTCCCGCTCGATGCCGCGCAGGGTCTCGTCCTCGCCGCGCACGGCCAGGGCGGCGCGCAACTGGGGGAGGATCAGCGGGGCCCACACGGTGCGCCAGCTGATGATCGTGGTCCCGCGGGCCTCCTTGTCCAGGAGCATCCAGCGCATCGTGTTCGAGGGGGCCAGGCCGCCGGGGTACATGTCGGCGAAGTGCCGGTTGTGCGCGATCAGGTTCCAGGAGGCGTCGGTGACGTACGCCATGTGGCCGATGCCGTCGACCGCCTCCTGCCACACGCCGGGGATCTCCAGGCCGGACGAGGCGTGCAGCGGACCGGGCGGGTCGCCGATCCCCGCGTACCGGCAGAGCAGCACCCACTCCTGCTCGTTCAGGCCGAAGAGGCGGGCGACCTGCCGCAGGTAGTCGGCCGGCGGGTTCGGGTAGCGGCCGGTCTCCAGGCGGTTGTACGTGTCGACCGCGCGGCAGGTGAGCTCGTCGACCTGGTGCTGGGACAGCCCGCGGGCGCGCCGGCCGCGGCCGGTCGGCCGGGACAGGCCGTGCGCCTCGGGGGCGATCAGCTCGCGGCGTTCCATGAGCAGGGCCCGTAGCGCCGTCTTGTTCACCGCACCCCCGATAAGTCCGTGTGTGAATTGGTAGGAAAAACGGTCCGTAGATAATAAACAGTTGAACGTTAATGCTGTGGGTGCCCCGTGCTGACCTGCACGGACGCACCCGGACAACCGGACAGCCCTCCCCCGAGCGGTCCGGTTTCCGGTCGGCCCGGGCGGCTCCCCCGTACGCCCGGGCCGACCCGTTCCCCGGCGGCGGTGGCTCCTTCCCGCCCGCCCCTGCGAAGCACCCCTAGCCACCCGCCCCGTCCGTGGGCACTCTGGTCGGGACGTTCCCGGATCGGGGGGTGGCAGGAGCATGACAGTGCGGTTCGACTCCGGACGCGTCTGCCTCGACCTCGCCGACGAGCCCCTCGGCCGCCCCGAGGACCTCGTCCGCTTCCTCCGCGGCGCCGGCCTCGTCCCGCCCGGCACCCGCCTGCGCGCCCTCGACGCACGCTGCCTCGACGCCTTCCGCGAACTGCGCGACTGCGTCGGCGAACTGGTCGGCACCCAGGTCGAGGGCCGGCCCGCCCGACCCGCCGCCCTGGAGCTCCTCAACGCCCTCGCCGCCGCCTCCGCGCCGCCCGCGCCCCGTGCCGTACGCACCCGTTCCGGTGCACTTGTCCGCACCCTCAGCGGGGAGCCCGACTGCCGTGCCCTGCTCGCCGCCGTCGCCCGCGACGCCGTCGACCTGCTCACCGATCCGGCCGCCCGCGCGCTGCTGCGCCGCTGCGAGGGCCCCGGCTGCCGGCGCTGCTATCTCGACACCTCCCGCGGCCGGCGCCGCCGCTGGTGCTCCAGCGAGGTCTGCGGCAACCGGGCCCGGGTCGCCCGGCACCGCGCCGCCCACCCCCGGCCCGGCCGCCACCAGGCCTGACACGGCACCCCCCGGTGGCGTAGCCTCGAAGGCTGCCCAGCACGTGAGAAGGGGGCCAGGTGGCCGCGCAGGAAGCCGTCGACACGGTCAGAGACCGCGAGATCGGTGTCGAACAGGAACATCTTGATCGGGTCTACCGGCGTCTCGAGGAGAAGATCCACGAGGCCGAGTTCCTGATGAACGACGCCGCCAAGCGGGGCCAGGTCGGCACGCCTGGCGCCCTCGCCGAGCGCGACGCCCAGGTCTTCCGGGCCGGCATCCACCTCAACCGGCTCAACAACGAGTTCGAGGACTTCCTCTTCGGGCGGATCGACCTGCTCTTCGGCAAGGACGGCAAGAAGGGGCCCGACGGCGCCTACACCTCCGTCGAGCCCGCCGAGGACGCCGTACGCCCCGACAACACGGCGGACATCGGCGAGACCCTGCACATCGGCCGCATCGGCGTCCTCGACGCCGACTACGCCCCGCTCGTCATCGACTGGCGCGCCCCCGCCGCCGCCCCCTTCTACCGCTCCACGCCCGTCGACCCCGGCCGGGTCGTGCGCCGCCGCGTCATCCGCTCCAAGGGCCGGCAGGTCCTCGGCGTCGAGGACGACCTGATGCGCCCCGAGCTCAAGGCCACCCTCGACGGGCAGGCGCTCCCCGTCATCGGCGACGGTGCCCTCATGGCTGCGCTCGGCCAGGCCCGCGGTCACACCATGCGCGACATCGTCGCCTCCATCCAGGCCGAGCAGGACCTGGTCATCCGCGCCCCCGCCGCCTCCGTCACCTACGTCGAGGGCGGGCCGGGCACGGGGAAGACCGCCGTCGCGCTGCACCGTGCCGCGTACCTGCTCTACCAGGACCGGCGGCGCTACTCCGGCGGCATCCTCATCGTCTCCCCGACCCCGCTGCTCGTCTCGTACACCGAGGGCGTGCTCCCCTCGCTGGGCGAGGAGGGCCAGGTCGCCATCCGGGCCCTCGGCTCGCTGGTCGACGGTGCCGAGGCCGACGCGTACGACGAGCCCGCCGTCTCCCGGCTCAAGGGCTCCTCCCGCATGGTCGCCGTGCTGCGCAAGGCCGCCCGCGGCGCGCTGGAGACCCCCGCGCCGAGGACGCCGGCCGACGGACACCGCGACGGACGGGGCGCCGGACAGCTCGCCCTGGGCGAGGACGAGGACGAGGCCCCCAAGGCCCCGGCCGGCACCCCGACCCTGCTCCGCGTCGTCGCCTTCGGCCGCCGCCTGGAACTCGGCGCCGACGAGCTCAGGCGCATCCGCCACAACGTCCTCGGCGGCACCGCCCCGGTCAACCTGCTCCGCCCGCGCGCCCGCCGGCTGCTGCTCGACGCGCTGTACGCCAAGTCGGGCGCGGCCGGCCGGCACAGCGATCCCGAGCTCGCCGCCGAACTGCGCTCCTCCTTCGACGAGGACGTGTCCAGCGAGGACTCCTTCCTCGGCTTCCTGGACGCCTGGTGGCCCGAACTCACGCCGCGCCGGGTCCTCGACGCCATGGCCGACGAGAAGCGGCTCGGCCGCTGGGCCCGCCGGATCCTCAACCCGGGCGAGGTGCGCCGGCTCGCCCGATCGCTCCGCCGCCCCGGCCTCTCCGTGCACGACGTCGCCCTCCTGGACGAACTGGCCATGCTCCTCGGCACGCCGGCCCGGCCGCGCAGGAAGCGCGAGTACGACCCGCTGGACCAGCTCACCGGCCTGGAGGAGCTGATGCCGGTACGGGAGGAGACCCAGCGCGAGCGGGCCGAGCGGCTCGCGGCCGAGCGCACCGAGTACGCCCACGTCATCGTCGACGAGGCGCAGGACCTCACGCCCATGCAGTGGCGCATGGTCGGCCGCCGCGGCCGGCACGCCACCTGGACCGTCGTCGGCGACCCGGCCCAGTCCTCCTGGTCCGACCCGGACGAGGCCGCCGAGGCCCGGGACGAGGCCCTCGGCACCCGCCCGCGCCGTCGCTTCGAGCTCACCGTGAACTACCGGAACCCGGCCGAGATCGCCGAGCTCGCCGCCAAGGTCCTCGCGCTCGCGATGCCGGGCAAGGAGTCTCCGAAGGCGGTCCGGTCGACGGGCGTCGAGCCCCGGTTCGTCCCGGTGGGGGAGAAGGGCGAGCTGGCCGGAACCGTACGGTTGGAGGCGGAGCGGCTGCTCGCCGAGGTGGACGGCACGGTCGGCGTCGTCGTCGCCATGGACCGGCGCGCGGAGGCCGCCGGCTGGCTCGCCGGACTCGGCGACCGGGTGGTGGCGCTGGGCTCCCTGGAGGCCAAGGGCCTGGAGTACGACGCCACGGTCGTGGTCTCGCCCGCGGAGATCGCGGATGAGTCGCCGGCCGGCCTGCGGGTGCTCTACGTCGCGCTGACCCGGTCCACGCAGGCGCTGACGGTGGTCGCGGGCGACCGTGACCTGCCGGACGCGGCCGGCGTGCCGGACCTGCTGCGGGACTGATCCCGGGGGCGGCCCGGGTCTGATTTCGAGTCAACTCGCGCCGGAGGAATCACTTGCCGGAGGGGTTTGTTAGCCTGGTCGTGGCACCGGCTCGATCCAAGCCCCCGGGCCCAACCTTCGTCCCTCAGAGGGACCACTTGCCGCGAGGCGAGCATGGCGGGTCGGTGCCGCTCACGTGTGGAGGCCCTCGTCACCTTCGGGTGACGGGGGCCTCTTCTGTTTCCTCGCCATCTCTCGTATGGTGGAAACTACTTTCCGAAAACTAAAGGACCGTATTACCTGCTACTCGCGGGTAGGTGCGACGATCGGAGGGCGCCGCCGGGCAACCAGCCGGGCCGGCGTAGCAACGAAGCTAGGGAAAGAGGAACACGGCCATGGCAACGGCGCCCAGCGTCTCGTACTCGATGACGGTCCGCCTGGAGGTGCCCGCGAGCGGCACCGCGGTCTCCCAGCTCACCACGGCTGTCGAGACCCACGGCGGCTCCGTCACCGGCCTCGACGTGACCGCCTCCGGCCACGAGAAGCTCCGCATCGACGTCACCATCGCCGCCACCTCCACGGCGCACGCCGACGAGATCGTCCAGCAGCTGAAGACGATCGAGGGCGTCGTCGTCGGCAAGGTCTCCGACCGTACGTTCCTGATGCACCTCGGCGGCAAGATCGAGATGGCGTCGAAGCACCCCATCCGCAACCGTGACGACCTGTCCATGGTCTACACCCCGGGCGTCGCCCGCGTGTGCATGGCGATCGCCGAGAACCCCGAGGACGCCCGCCGCCTCACCATCAAGCGCAACTCCGTCGCAGTCGTGACCGACGGTTCCGCCGTCCTCGGCCTCGGCAACATCGGCCCCAAGGCCGCCCTGCCCGTCATGGAGGGCAAGGCCGCCCTGTTCAAGCGCTTCGCGGGCATCGACGCCTGGCCGATCTGCCTCGACACCCAGGACACCGACGCCATCGTCGAGATCGTCAAGGCCATCGCCCCGGGCTTCGCGGGCATCAACCTGGAGGACATCTCCGCACCCCGCTGCTTCGAGATCGAGGCCCGGCTGCGCGAGGCCCTGGACATCCCCGTCTTCCACGACGACCAGCACGGCACCGCCATCGTCGTGCTCGCCGCCCTCACCAACGCCCTGCGCGTGGTCGGCAAGGGCATCGGCGACGTACGGGTCGTCATGTCCGGTGCCGGCGCCGCCGGTACGGCCATCCTCAAGCTGCTCATCGCGGCCGGCGTCAAGCACGCCGTCGTCGCCGACATCCACGGCGTCGTCCACGCGGGCCGCGAGGACCTGGTCGACGCCACGCCCGACTCGCCGCTGCGCTGGATCGCCGACAACACCAACCCCGAGGGCGTCACCGGCACCCTCAAGGAGGCCGTCGTCGGCGCCGACGTCTTCATCGGCGTCTCCGCCCCGAACGTGCTGGGCGCCGAGGACGTGGCCGCCATGGCGGAGGGCGCGATCGTGTTCGCGCTCGCTAACCCGGACCCCGAGGTCGACCCGGCGATCGCCCGTCAGACGGCCGCCGTCGTCGCCACCGGCCGCTCCGACTTCCCGAACCAGATCAACAACGTGCTGGTCTTCCCGGGCGTCTTCCGCGGTCTGCTCGACGCGCAGTCCCGCACCGTGAACACCGACATGATGCTGGCCGCCGCGAGCGCCCTCGCCGACGTCGTCACCGAGGACGAGCTGAACCCGAACTACATCATCCCGTCGGTCTTCAACGACAAGGTCGCGGGAGCCGTCGCCGGTGCCGTCCGCACCGCGGCGAAGGCCGCCGGCGCGGGCGCCAACGACGGGGCCGGCACGCTGGTCTGACGCGCCCCCGGGCGGTGCGCGGCGCGTGTCGCGGGTCGCGGCACCCCAAACCCGCCTTTAGGGTGGTAGTCCGGCTCCGCACGGTTCGTGCGGAGTCGACGCTACGTCACCACTGAGGGGCACTGGCGCTTTTCGTGTGACCCCAGAGGGTGCCGGATTGGCGTTCCCGCCGCTGGTGGGGGCAGGATGCGGTCTGGGCGCGAGGGTCTGTCACCAGACCCGGGTCCGGGCACTGTCCGAGGGCCCTGGCAGCATCGGCTTCGCAGTGCCCATCACGCGGCCCCGCCGCGTGGCCCGCCTCACAGGCAACCCGCCTCACAGGCAAGAAGAAACACGGGAGTAACGAAATGAACCGCAGTGAGCTGGTGGCCGCCCTGGCCGACCGCGCCGAGGTGACCCGCAAGGACGCCGACGCCGTTCTGGCCGCGCTCGCCGAGACCGTCGGCGAGGTCGTCGCCAAGGGTGACGAGAAGGTCACCATCCCCGGCTTCCTGACCTTCGAGCGCACCCACCGTGCCGCTCGCACCGCGCGCAACCCGCAGACCGGCGACCCGATCAACATCCCGGCCGGCTACAGCGTGAAGGTCTCCGCGGGCTCGAAGCTCAAGGAAGCCGCCAAGGGCAAGTAAGGGCCTGCAGGCGCGCTGAGGCCGCCCAGGCGGCCTGAGGCAAGCGGAGAGGGCGGCCACCCTGTCAGGGGGTGGCCGCCCTCTCGTGTGCCCTCAGGGGCGCCCGTGCGCCTCGCGGGGCCCCGGAGGCGGCAGGCGTGCGCCGCCTCCAGGGGCTCCGGTCGCGTCAGACGAGCGCGCTGCCCGGGAGCTCGACCTTGGCGCCGAGCTCGACGAGCTTCTCCATGAAGTTCTCGTAGCCGCGGTTGATCAGGTCGATGCCGTGCACGCGGCTCGTGCCCTGCGCCGCCAGGGCGGCGATCAGGTACGAGAAGCCGCCGCGGAGGTCCGGGATGACCAGGTCGGCGCCCTGCAGCTTGGTCGGGCCGCTGACGACCGCCGAGTGCAGGAAGTTGCGCTGGCCGAAGCGGCAGTCCGAGCCGCCCAGGCACTCGCGGTACAGCTGGATGTGCGCGCCCATCTGGTTCAGCGCGGACGTGAAGCCCAGCCGCGACTCGTACACCGTCTCGTGCACGATGGACAGGCCCGAGGCCTGGGTCAGGGCGACCACCAGCGGCTGCTGCCAGTCGGTCTGGAAGCCGGGGTGCACGTCCGTCTCCAGGGCGATCGCGTTGAGCGAGCCGCCCGGGTGCCAGAAACGGATGCCCTCGTCGTCGATCTCGAAGGCGCCGCCGACCTTCCGGTACGTGTTGAGGAAGGTCATCATCGAGCGCTGCTGCGCGCCGCGCACGTAGATGTCGCCCTCGGTGGCGAGCGCCGCGGACGCCCAGGACGCCGCCTCCAGGCGGTCGGAGAGGGCGTGGTGGTTGTAGCCGCCGAGCTTGTCGACACCGGTGATCCGGATGGTCCGGTCGGTGTCCATGGCGATGATCGCGCCCATCTTCTGCAGCACGCAGATGAGGTCCTCGATCTCCGGCTCCACGGCCGCGTTGGACAGCTCGGTGACGCCCTCGGCGAGGACGGCGGTGAGCAGCACCTGCTCGGTGGCGCCGACGGACGGGTACGGCAGGGCGATCTTCGTGCCGCGCAGCCGCTGCGGGGCCTCCAGGTACTGCCCGTCCGCGCGCTTCTCGATCGTCGCGCCGAACTTGCGCAGCACGTCGAAGTGGAAGTCGATCGGCCGGCCGCCGATGTCGCAGCCGCCGAGGCCGGGGATGAAGGCGTGGCCGAGGCGGTGCAGCAGCGGGCCGCAGAAGAGGATCGGGATGCGCGAGGAGCCGGCGTGGGCATCGATGTCGGCCACGTTGGCGGACTCGACGTGCGTCGGGTCCATGATCAGCTCGCCCGGCTCCTCGCCGGGGCGGACCGTCACGCCGTGCAGCTGGAGCAGTCCGCGGACCACCCGGACGTCACGGATGTCGGGCACGTTGCGCAGGCGGCTCGGCTCGCTGCCGAGCAGGGCGGCGACCATCGCCTTGGGCACGAGGTTCTTCGCGCCGCGGACGCGGATCTCGCCCTCCAGCGGGGTACCGCCGTGGACAAGCAGGACATCGTCTGTGCCGGTCATGAATCTCGCGTTCCGGGTCGTCGGTCGGGTGGCCAGAGAAAAGGGTAAGGGGCAAGGAGACCCCACTTGTATGGCTGAGGGTGCCTCGCGAATGTAATGAATTCGGCACAACACCCTCCGTCCCCGTGATCTTGCGGAGCGTCACCGTCCGCTTGTTTCCGATCGCCCGCCGGGAGCCCGGGCTGACCTGCGGTGGCGCACGCCTACCCCGAACCCGGTCGGACAACCCCCGCAATCGCCGAAGATGCGGGATCATGTGTCGCATGACCGAGGTGTCCTCGCTCACAGGACGACTGCTAGTCGCCACGCCCGCGCTGGCGGATCCCAACTTCGACCGCGCGGTGGTCCTGCTGCTCGACCACGACGACGAGGGCTCCCTCGGCGTGGTCCTCAACCGGCCGACCCCGGTGACGGTCGGCGACATCCTCGCGCCCTGGGCCGACCTCGCGGGCGAACCGGGCGTCGTCTTCCAGGGCGGCCCGGTCTCCCTCGACGCGGCCCTCGGCCTCGCCGTGATCCCCGGCGACGAGGGTCCGCTCGGCTGGCGCCGGGTGTACGGGGCGATCGGGCTGGTCGATCTGGAGACCCCGCCCGAACTCCTCGGCCCGGCCATCGGCGCCCTCCGCATCTTCGCGGGCTACGCGGGCTGGGGCCCCGGCCAGCTGGAGTCCGAGCTGGGCGACGGCGCCTGGTACGTCGTCGAGTCCGAGCCCGGCGACGTCTCCTCCCCGCGCCCCGAAACCCTCTGGCGCCAGGTCCTCCGCCGCCAGCGCGGCGACCTCGCGATGGTCGCCACGTACCCGGACGATCCCTCGCTGAACTGAGGGGGCCGGCGGGCGCCCGGGCCCGGGGACTTTCAGTACCCTGGAGCCCATGAGCACTCTCGAGCCCGAGCGCGGGGCAGGTACGGGAACCCTCGTGGAGCCGACGCCGCAGGTGTCCCACGGTGACGGCGACCACGAGCGCTACGCCCACTACGTCCAGAAGGACAAGATCATGGCGAGTGCCCTCGACGGCACTCCCGTGGTGGCACTGTGCGGCAAGGTCTGGGTACCGGGGCGCGACCCCAAGAAGTACCCGGTGTGTCCGATGTGCAAGGAGATCTACGAGTCCATGGGCTCCGGCGGGGACAAGGACAAGGACAAGGGCGGCAAGGGCAAGTAGCCCCGGTCCCAGCGGTGGTCGGGACGGCCCCCCGCGGAACCGCCGGAAGACTCCTGCGGCGATGTCGATCAGGCCGAA
>NZ_JBFAXU010000037.1:0-69860 GCF_040680975.1 Streptomyces sp. NPDC051921 | reverse complement strand
CCCCCTTCTCCCGAAGTTACGGGGGCATTTTGCCGAGTTCCTTAACCATAGTTCACCCGAACGCCTCGGTATTCTCTACCTGACCACCTGTCATCTCGTCCCCTCCCGCGGCCCGGTGCGGCCGGAGGGCGAGCGGCGCGAGCCCCGCCGGATCGGCAGGACGGCTCAGCGTGCCAGGTGGTCCCGGCCGATCGGCGAGACGACCTAGCGTGCCCGGTAGTCCTGCCGCAGCGCGTCGAGGATGTGGGCCGCTTCGGGGAGACCCGCGTTGCGGCAGCGTGCCACGGCCGTCGTCAGGCGGGTGATGGCGTCGTGGTGACGGCCCAGACCGTTGCCCTCGATCAGCGCGGCGATCCGGACCGACTCGGCGCGCGGGACCTCGCCGTCCTCCCCGCCCTGCTCGTAGGCGGCGATGGCGGCCTCCGCCTCCGCCAACGCCTCGGGGAAGCGCTCGGCCTCCGCCAGGACGCGTGCGCGGCGGTAGTGGACGGAGCCGTTCTCGTACCAGCGGGCAAAACCCTCGGTGTCCGCCGGAACGGCGGCCAGGACGGCGTCGGCCCGGACGAGGTGGTCCAGAGCCGTGTCGAGGCCCTCGGCCTCCCGGGCCGCCATGGTGAGCCGGGCGAACTCACACATCATGTGGGTGATCAGGGTCGGGTTCGGGGCCTCGGCGTGGGAGGCGACGGCCCGCTCGTACGCCGCGCCCGCCGCGTCCCAGCGGTCGGCCAGGGCCAGGGTGACGGCGGCCTCCGCGGCGACCAGGGTCCGCACGGGGCCGTCGTCCTCCCAGGCGGCGACGGTGTCCGCGAGACGCAGGAACTCCTCGGCCGCCGGCAGGTGCTCCTCCAGCTCCCGCAGACCGCGCGCCAGCGTCAGGCGCGCCTGTGCGAGCAGGCGTTCGTCGAGGGAGGACGCCGTCTCGTCGTTCAGGACCGACTCCAGGACGGCGACGGCGTCGGCCTGCTGCCCGCTGCGCGCGAGGACGTCGGCCAGCTGGAGCCGCGTCTGGGTCGCGTCGTCGTGAGCCTCGTCCTGGTCGAAACGCGCCGCCGCCTCCGAGAGGTGCCGCACGGCACCGCCCATGTCGCCGGTGTGCGAGGCGGCATGACCCAGCAGGGCGTACGTCGGGGCCATCGGGAAGTCCGTGTCGTCGTAGCGCACGGCGTCGGCGATCGCCTGGTGCAGCAGCTCCACCGCCTCGGCCGGCTCGTCCTTGGTCATCAGGATCTGCGCGAGCAGGCCGCGGGCCCGCGAGCCGCGCCAGGGACGCTCCGAGGCCTCCACGTCCTTGAGGGCCGCACGCAGCTCCGTCTCGGCGCGCACGACGTCGCCGCGGCGCAGCGCCATGTCGCCGACGTACTGCCGGGCACCGGCCACCTGGTGCGGGACCGAGAGGCGCTCCGCTTCGGTGTGCAGGGTGCGGGCGAGCTCGTCGAACCGCCGCACGGCGCCGTCCGACGGTTCCGGGAGCTCGGCCAGGAGCTCCTGGTAGGCGGCGTAGGCGCGGGCGTTCAGCACGATGACGTACTCGAGCCGGCGCTCCAGCCCCACGTCCTCGAAGGCCACGGCCTCTCCCGCCCCGGGGGACTCACCCGTGAACGGGGCGGCGTCCCGGAGACGTTCGGCCTCGGCCATGAGCTCGTCGAGGGCGGCCCGTACCGCGGCCGCGTCGTGGCTGACGCCCCCGTCGGGGTCCGTCGTCCAGGCGACGGCACGGGTGCGTGCGGACAGCGCCTGCCAGGGCATCTCCAGACGTTCGAACAGCTCCGCCGCCCGCCGCAGCTCCGCGACGCCCTCGACGCCCCGCTCCTCGCGGCCGAGACGGGACGCGCGGTGCTCGGCGAGCTCCGCGGACAGCAGGTCCGGCGGGCCGAGCCGGTCGTCGAGGGCGCCGGTGCCCGCGGAGAGGCGTTCGGCGACCCGGTCCCACAGCCGGTCCGCGCCCGGGTGCCCCTGGCGGTCGAGGCGGCGGGCCTCCCGCACGAGGGCCACGAAGTCCTCCGGGACCTCGGTCGTGACGGCGGCCGGCGCGACCGCCGGAACCGCGGCCGCCCTGGTGGCGGACGCCCGGAGGCCGAGCGGCAACGGCTCGTCGAGCAGCGGGCGCCCGGCGAGCCGCGCGCGCCGCAGCTCGCTGACCGCGCTCGTGCCGTTGCGGGCGTCGAAGGCGGCGGCGAGCGGTTCGGCCTCGGCGCGGACGTGGGCGAGGAGTTCGCCCACCGTCCAGGTGCGGCCGGCCGGGCCCGCGACCGTCGTGCCGGTGTGGCCGCCCTCGGCGAGGCGGGTGAGGAGCACCTCGGTACCGGTGAGGAAGCCGAGGTGGTCGAGCGGGGCGCCGGTCGCCTCGAACAGCGGGCGGTTCTCCGCGAGGATCTCCAGCCCACGGCCCTCGTTGCGGGACAGGGCGCAGAACTCCAGGTGGAGACCGACCTCCTCCTGCATGCCGGTGTTGCCGCGGACCCGTCGGTAGCCGGTGAGGTGATGGGAGCGGGCCTCGTCCGTGCGGCCGGCGCGCAGCAGCGGGAGCAGGGCGCGCGCCTGGCTCATCTGCGGTTCCTCGCTGCAGCTCTGGGCGCCCTCCAGGACCGGCCGCCAGGTGTCGAGCGCCCCGGCGTCGTCACCGCCCGCCACCTGGTGCCAGGCGAGGTGCCGGGTCTCGCAGGCCTCGCAGTCGCTCAGCTCGGTGCGCGGCCGGGTGGCCCAGAGGTCGTAGGCGTCGGCGACTCCCGTCCCGGTCTGCCGCGCGACGTGGTAGCGCATGGCGGCGACGGGCTGCAGGCCGTGGTCGGCCGCCTCGTACCGGCTGCGCATCTGGTCGATCCAGCCGTGCACGGCCGCCAGCGGCACCTCGGGCACCTGCAGCAGGGACGTGGTCACCCATTTGAAACGCCAGAAGACCTGGTGGGCCTCCCAGTCGCTGAACGACCCGGGGTCGGTGTCCCACAGCTTCAGGATGCGGGCGAAGGCGACGGGCGACTTGCGGTGCTCACCGGTGAACTCGTACGACCCCATGAGTTCGAGGAGCGCGGTGACGAGCACGTCCGGCTTCTCGACGGCCTCGGCGGCCTCCACCAGCTCCTCGGCGGTGACGGTGCGCGCCAGTCCGTGCGGGCGGTCGTGGTTCTCGCGGAGCGCCTCGACGACGGCCTCGGGAGTGTCCAGCATCTACAGTTCCTTCCGGGGCTCGGAGCCGGGGCCGGCCGTGCCGGGGTGGTGCATGGCGTGGGTGAGCAGGCCGATGAAGGCCCGGTTGAGCAGCGCGCTCTCGCTCGCGCGCAGCGGGCGGCGGCTCAGCAGCAGGGCCTGCCCGTAGAGGGCCTCGGCGGTGGTGACGGCGAGACCGCGTTCGGCGATGGTGATGGCCTGACGGACCAGCGGATTGAGGTGGTTGAGGACGAGCTGGGCGCGCGGGGTCTCGTGACGCAGGGAGCCCAGGATGTCGGCCCACAGGCCGTCGCTGTCGGCGGCGAGACTCGACCGGGTGCGCTCGTGGCGCGCCTCGCGGTTGTCGAGGAGGAGCGCGGGGGCGGTCACGGGTTGGAAGTCGCGCAGCACGACGTCGCAGTCGTGGACGCCGATCGTCTCCCGGGCGACCGCGAGGAAGGCCGCCGCGCGCAGCTCGGCGCTCGGGTCCACGGCGTCCAGATGGGCCGTGACCGTGGCCGGATCGAGGTCCGTGACGGCCGTGCCGGGGCGGACCTCGGGGAGCCGGTGCACGAGATCCCGGTCGTAGGTGTAGCCGCCGTTGACGACGCCGAGACCCGCGGCCGCGGCGATCGGGGCGACCTGGCGGAACTCCTCGACGCTCCGGGTGACCAGGACGGTCGGGTGGGTCCGGGCGAACTCCTCCAGCGTGACGTTCCCGTCCGTGGTCTCGAACGGCAGCCACGGCAGCACGATGCGCAGCAACTCGTCGTCGTAACGGGCGAGTGCCTTGACCGCGAGGTGGTGGGTGTCGATGAAGCGGTGCAGCAGGGCCGGGTCGCTGGCGGCGAGCCCGGTGAGCCAGTCGCGGATCCGTTCGCCCAGGGCGTCCCGTACGGCGGACAGGGTGCCGTCCTCGTACAGCGATTCGCGCGAGGCGGTCGGTCGCAGGCTGGTGGTGTCGACCACGCAGCGCACGAAGAACGCCCAGTCGGGGAGGAGTTCCGGCGCCTGGTCGGTGAGCAGCATGCCCTTGAGGTGGACGCGGTGGCCCGCGCGCTGGGCAGGGCTCACGGCGGTGGGAAGGACGTACGCGACGCCCCGCAGTCCGGCCGCCGGCAGGTCCAGTTCGATGGTGTCGAGCGGGGTGAAGTCGAAGAGTCCGCGGCAGTACGCGGTCAGCGCCTCGCGGCGGGCCAGCGGAGAGCGATGGGTCTGCTCCCACGGCGGGGTCTCGTTGATCCGTTGGCTCTCGCCGCGCGGCCCGACGACGGTGACCTCGTGCCGCAGCAGGCCGCCGTAGTGCCGGGCCAGGGCGACGACCTGTTCGGGACTCGTCCACTCGGCGTTGTCGGCCCGGGGAACGAGCCGCACGGTCGTGCCGGGCTCGGGCACGGCCGAGGCGGGCAGGGTGCGGATGGTGTAGCGCCCGTCGGAGTGGCCCCGCCACTCGACGGCGGGCGTGGCCGGGTCGGCGGCCGACCTGCTGAGGACGGTGATCTCGTCGGCGACGACGAAGCAGGCCAGGAGGCCGATGCCGAACTGGCCGATGAACTCGCCGCGGGCGGCGTCCAGGCCGGCCCCGTCGAGGGCACCTCCGGCGGTCCTCTTGGAGCTGCGCCCGATGGTGGCGAGGAACCGGTGGACGTCGGCCTCGGTCAGGCCGACGCCGGTGTCCGTGACGGTGAGGGTGTCACCGGTCCGCACCGTGATCGTGCCGGGCGTGCCGGGGGCGAGGGCCTGCCGGGCGGTGATGGCGTCGACGGCGTTCTGCAGCAGCTCGCGCAGGTAGACGCGGGGGCTCGAGTAGAGGTGGTGGGAGAGCAGGTCGACCAGGCCGCGCAGATCGACCTGGAAGGTGTGTGCGGTCTCGGAGTGGGACACCTGGCACAGTCTTTCGGTGGCGCGCCCACGCGCACGGGGGCGCGGGCGGGATGCGAACGGGTGGATACGCGTGGGGACGGGCGGGCACGCGCGGCGCGCGGGACGGGCGCCTCGGGCGCAGCCGTCGGGCGGTCGGTCAGCTGCCGGTGAACGCGCGGTGCTGCTTGTAGGCCCTGGCCGGGTCGGATCCGTTGACGTAGTACCAGGGGAACTCGGTGACCCGCCCCTCCGTGGCCCGGAAGCACTCCCGCGCGGAGGCGACGTCCCCCGTCATCGAGAACGCCATGGCGAAGGTGTTGTAGACCTGGAGCCAGCCGCCCCGGCGCACGAAGTCCGGGTGCCGGTACGAGTGGTCCGCGGCCTTCTGGAGGGAGGCGGCCACCTCGGGGCGCTGGATGTAGCGGGCGTCCGCGCCGCGGTCGAGGGCGAGCCAGTGTTCCAGGTGGGCGACCGCGACGAGCTGTCCGAGCGACGTGCCGCCGGGCGCGCCGAAGGCCGACTCCCGTGCGAAGGCGTGCATCTCCTCGTGAGACCCGCTCCACTTCTCGCACACCTGCTGCAACTGCTGCTGGTGCGCCCCCAGGTGGTGGGGGTCACGGCGCACGGTCGCCTCGAACCTGCGGCGCGCCGTGTCCTGGCCCACCTGGAGCCCCCGGCCGGTGATCTGCAGGCCGTACCAGGGTGAGGTCCACCCGGGCTCCTGCTCCGCCACCTCGTACAGCCACCGCTCGGCCGTGCGCAGACGCGCGTGGAACACCTCGAACTGCTCACGCGAGACGTCCTTGGCGCGGGCGCCGGTCCGGGCCTCCCACCCCCAGCTGATGTGACGGATCCCCGCCACCAGGCGCGGCAGCGGCGCGTCCGGCTCGGCTTCGAGCACGGGCGCGATCCACTCCTCCACCCCCGCGGTGTCACCCACGGCCCACAGGAGCTCCGTCCGGTCCTCGCTCTCGGACCGCGCCTCCAGCACCGTCCGCACGGTCGCCCAGTCCGCCGCGGCGGCGGCCTCGCGCACCCGACGCACCTCGGGATCCCCGGAGTCCTGCTGCAGCCTGACGGGAGGCCGGCCGACCCATTTCCCCAGCGTGAGCCCCCAGTCCCGGAGCAACGCCATGTCCCCACCCCTTGCCATGTTCGAACGGGCAGGTCATCGATCACCCCGCCCGGTGGAGTAGTGACTATCACGCGCGTCCGACAATCGCACACCAGTATGTGGACGGCGGGGATTCCCCGAGGTCCGGGCTACTCCACCGTCAGGTGGTAGACGACGTCCAGGACGAAGCCGTAGTCCGCCTCCGCCCTGAAGTCGACGACGTACTTGCCCGGGGGCAGCGGAGCGATCGCGGACCACATGCCCCAGCAACGGTGGAACCAGAGCCGGTGGTGGAACGCGGGGGACAGGAACTCGCGCACCTCCAGGGGAACGCCGTCGAGATGCGCCGTGGCCGTGACGACCTCCGGCGTCGAGTGCCACTTGACCGGCAGCGACCACCACGAGTTGATCACGGGGAGGAAGACCGGGGTTCCCGCGGGGACGGTGCAGTGACGGACGGCCCTGCCGCCGAAGGTGCCTGCCAGGAACCAGACGTCCTTCGGCTGGCGGCGGCTCGCGTGCTTGCCCTCCCGGTCCTTGATCGGATCGAGCCACGGAGGAGCCGATCTCGCCCACTTGTACCAGCGGGCCGCCAGCTCCCCTCCCTCGTCGTCACTCAGCTTCCAGTCGGCTTCCTGCACCTTCACGTCCCACCCCTGTCTTCCCGCCTCCCCGTGTTCCGCGGAGGCTGCGAACAGCCAGACTGTAGGGGAACTGCGGAGCGGGCCCGCGCCCGCGCGACGGTCGCGGCCGGACGGCGGGCCGGCGATCCGGCGATCCGGCGATCCGGCGGCCCGGGGGCCCGGATGCCCGGCGCACCGGGGGCCCGGCGATCCGGCGGCCCGGATGCCCGGCGCACCGGGGGCCCGGCGATCCGGCGTCCGCGCCGGAACGGCGCGCGGGGCGCGGCCGTCGACAGACCGTCAGTGCGCCGTCACACTGGGTGCGGAGGTGCGTTACATGACCCACGCCGACCGGCCCGACGGCATGCGGGCCACCGTACGGGAGACGTACGGCCCGGCCGATCTCAGCGCGGTCCCGGTCTTCGCCGGTGGCTTCATCAACTTCGGCTACTGGCGGCCGGAGGACCTCGACGGCCCGCCCACCGTCGACGACCGGATCCGCAGTCAGCAGGACCTCTACCGGCGCGTGCTGGACAGCGCGGGGGCGCTCGACGGCGCCCTGCTGCTGGAGGTGGGGTGCGGACTGGGCATGGGCTGCGCCCTGGCCCTGGAGGAGTACGGGCCGGCCCGGGTCACCGGCATGGACATCCACCCCCAGCAGCTGGACCGGGCCCGCCGGGCCAACGCCGGCCTGCTGGACGGGTCCGGGCGCGAGCGGTTGCGGCTGGTGCGCGGGGCCGCCGAGCGGATGCCGTTCGGGGACGCCGAGTTCGACTGCGTCTACAGCGTGGAGGCCGCGCAGCACTTCGACGACCTGGGGCTGTTCGCCGCCGAGACCGCGCGGGTGCTCCGCCCCGGCGGCCGGGCCGCCGTGACCAGCTTCTTCGCCCGGGACCCCGGAGCCGCTCCCCGACTGGCCGAACTGCTCGACACCTTCTCCGAAGGACTGGACATCGCCCGCCCGCCCGCCGAACTGACCGACGCCCTGGCCCGTTCGGGACTGGCCGAGGTGCGCTGCGAGTCCATCGGCCCCTCGGTCTGGCCCGGCTGGGACCACTGGCTCTCGGCGCAGTGGAAGCCGGGTACCTGGCCGAGGAACTTCCGGCACGCCTGGGAGCAGGGCCTCCTCGACTACTACGTCATCACCGGCGTCCGTCCGTAGCGGCGCGCGGGGCGGCGGCCTTCGGGCGGTCGGCGGGCGGGGCGGACGGCCTCCGGCCGGGTGGTGGGCGCGACGCCTGCCGAGGGCGTCAGACGTCCGTGCCCAGGGCGGCGGGGTCGCCGTCCGCCGCCCAGGTCCGACGCAGGTGGCCGATCTCCAGGGCGACGGCCTCCCGCATCAGTTCGCGGGCGTGGGCCACGGTCAGGGCGGCGGTCAGCCATCGCGTGCTCAGCCCCTCCAGGAGGGCCGTCAGACGCTCCGCCGACGCGGTGAGGGTCGGGGCCGGGGCCGTCGGGCAGGCCTGGGCCAGTAGCGCCGCGACCTCGTGCACCCAGGTGAGACCGGCCCTGGCCAGGTCCGTGCGCAGCTCCGGCTCGAAGACCGCGCTGGCGCGCAGCTCGCCCCAGGCCGTGCTGTTCTCCCGCACCTCGGCGAGGTCCTGGAACTCCAGCAGCAGGGACCGTTCCAGCTCCTGATGCGGGTCGAACGCCCCGCCCGTCCCCTCCTGGTCGGCCGTGTAGCGGTCGGCCCGGTCGCTGATGAACTCGAGCGTGTGGCGCAGGATCCCTGCCCGGTCCTTGAAGTGGTAGTAGATCAGCGCGGTGGACACTCCCGCCTCGGCGGCCAGCTCCTCCACCCGCAGTCCGCGGACCCCCCGCCGGGCTATGACCCGGGCGGCCCCCTCCAGGATTGCCGTGCGGCGGTCCGTGGCCACGCATCCTCCTTGTCGATTCCCCGAGTGTCCCATGTTGACTGAATCTTTAGTTCGCTTCCCCTCTCCCCCTCTTCCGCGCGTGCGTGCGGTGTGGGCGGTGTGGGCGGTGGTTCGGGCAGTGCGGCCGGTGTGTCGGGTCAGGCGGCGGGCTTGCCGGGCTGGTCATGGGTGGAGCAGTGGATGCCGCCGCCGCCCGAGGCGATGGTGTCGATCGCGACCGTGACGATGTCGCGCTCGGGGAAGTGCTCCTGGAGGATGCCCTTCGCCCGGTTGTCGGCCTTCCGGTCGCCGAACTCGGGCATGAAGACGGCGTCGTTGGCGACGTAGAAGTTGGCATAGGTGGACACGAAGTCGTCGCCCTCGCCGGTGATCCTGTCCAGGTCGGGCTGCGGCAGGTCGATGACCTCGAAGCGCCGGCCGCGCGCGTCGGTGGCCCGTGACAGCACGGACTTCGCCTGGTCGGCGGAGCGCGACCAGGAGTCGGCGGGGGAGCCGGGGAACGCCCGGTCCAGCAGGACGACGCCGGGGGCGGTGAAGCGGACGAGGCTGTCGACGTGCGCGTCGGTGATGTCCTCGCCGCGGACGCCCGCCAGCCAGATCACCTTCTCGATGCCGAGGGTCTCCTTGAGCTCGGCCTCGATCCGGTCCCGGTTCCTGCCCCGGTTGCGGTTGTCGTTGACGATCGAGCTCTCGGTGACGAGCAGGGTGCCCTCGCCGTCGGTCTCGAAGGAGCCGCCTTCGGCGACCAGCGGCGCCTCGACGCGGGGGATCCGGTACTTCCCGAGCAGGGTCTCGCCGACCAGGGCGTCGTTCTCGTGCTGCTGCTTGTTGCCCCAGCCGTTGAAGTTGAAGTCGACGCCGACGACGGCACCGTCCTCCTCGACGAACACCGGGACGGTGTCGCGGGCCCACAGGTCGTCGACCTCCAGGGGGATGACCTCGACCTGGGATCCGCACGCCCGCTGGGCCGCCTTCAGCTGGTCGGGACGGGCCATCATCACGACCGCCTCGTACTCCCCGACGGCCCGCGCGATCCGTGCGATGTCCTCGCGCACGTAACGCAGGTCGTCCTCCCAGACCGCCTCCAGGGCCGGCCAGGACATGAAGGTGCGGGTGTGGCTCTCCCACTCGGCGCCCAGTCGGCGCTCCCCGCCCTTCTCGGCGTCCGTGTCCGTGCTGCCGGGCGCGTCGGCCGGACCGGGGTCGGCGGGGCCGCAGGCCGAGGCGCCGAGGACGAGCGCGCTGATTCCGGCGAAGGAGCGGAGGGCGGAGCGTCGGGAGGGGAGGAAGGTCACGGTGGACTCCGATCGTGGACTGACAGGACGGAGGCGTCCCGCCGGGGTGGGGGCACGGGGAGGAGGCGCGAGGCGCCGTGAGAGTCCTGCTTCAAGAGTGCGTGACGCGAACCCCGAGCGCCTCTGGCCGCGACGGCGGGAACGGCCTCGTGTCCCACACTGACACTGACTGGAATTTCAGTCAAACGAACGGGGGTGCGCAGTCCAACCGCCGCTGCGTGCCGCGCCCGTCGCGCGCGGCGCCGTCGTGTCGGTCGCGGTCCGGCGGGCGGCCGTCGAGCGGGGGTCCGCCGTCAGGTGCGGGCGGCCCGGGCGGCGGAGGGCGTGGTGCGGGTGGCGCCCGTGGCGCGGGTGACGTGCCGAGGCCCTGCAGGGGATCCGCGGCGTGGGCGTCGTGCATCGGGACCTCAAGCCCGCCAACGTCCTGCTCGCCGCCGACGGCCCGCGCGTCTGGCCGGGTGCGGGCCGAGGGCGTGAGCGGGGCCGGGAAGCCGCCAGGTAGGGTGCGGACATGGCAACTCGCAGTACTCAGATCCTCGAAGCCGCAGCGCGGGTGATCGCCCGGCGCGGGATCCGCGGGCTGCGGGTGGAGGAGCTCGCGGCCGAGGCCGGTGTCTCCACGGCGCTCATCTACTACTACTTCAAGGACCGCGCCGGGATCCTGCGTCACACGCTGGAGTACATCAACGACCGCGCCGAGCGCTACACGACCGACCGAGACCCGGACGCCCCGCCGCTGACCCCGCGCGAGGAGCTGGAGGAGACGCTCCTCCTGGAGCTCCAGGACACCGTCGAGGTGCGGGAGAACAGCGCGGCCTGGGGCGAGTTGCGGGCCAGCGCCGTCTTCGACGAGCTGCTGCGCGAGGATCTCGCGAGGGCCACCCTGGTGTGGACCCAGGAGGTGGCCGCGCTGCTCGGCCAGGTGGAACCCATGGCGTCGGCTTCCGACCTCGCCGCGGCGGGGGAGCGGCTCACCGCCCTGCTGGAAGGGCTGAGCATGCGATGGCTCGGCGGCGGGATCAGGATCGACCACGCGCGAGCGCTGCTGCGGGGCGCCATCGAAGCGGAGCTGGCCGGCCTCCGCTGAGCCCGCGTCACCCGCGCGGGGCCCGGGCGCGTCGACACCCGGCTCGTCCGCTCCTCGTGCCGGACGCCGCCCTTTCTGCGCCCCTTCTGTCAGGGAAAGGGGCGCTTCGAGCTGCTGGTCACGGAAAGGGGCGCTCCGCGCGGCGTGACCGGGACGCATCCTGGCCCGCACTCCCCTTCCGTGAGTGGCGGGCGGCCTCACACCCGAGACCTTGACTGTCTTTTCAGTCAGTGTCAGAGTGTGCGAACCGCCGAGAACGGACCACATGTGCGTCCGCCGCGGCTCACGTGCCTTCCGGGCCCCCTGCGGGCCACGCCGCCCCGCTCGCCTCCTGGGCCGATCACCCGCCGCGTCCGGCCTGCACTTCCTCTGATGCTCGCCATGGCGCGCGGGCTTCGATCCACCCCTGGACTGCCTCTTGACTGAAATTTTAGTTAAGAGGAAGATTCCGTTCACCGAAGAGAGAGCTCAGATGACCGCATTCCGTATGCCTGCCGAGTGGTCCGAACACGAGGGCTGTCTGATGGCCTGGCCCACCCGCCCCGACCTCTGGGGCAGCGTCCTGGAGGACGTCAAGGAGGAGTACGCGAACGTCGCCCGGGCCATCGCGGAGTTCGAGCCGGTGACCATGGTCGCCCCGCCCGGCCACGGCGACGAGGCCCGCAGCTGGTGCGGCCCGGAGATCACGGTCGTGGAACTGCCGCTCGACGACTCCTGGTTCCGGGACTCCGCCCCGCTGTTCGTCCTCGACGGTGACGGGCGCCGGGCCGGCGTCGACTTCCGCTTCAACGCCTGGGGCCGCAAGCACCACCCCTACGACTCCGACGACCGGGTCAGCGCCCTGCTCCTCGACCGGCTCGGGGTGGAGCGCATCGCCTCCGACATGATCCTCGAAGGGGGTGCGATCACGGTCGACGGCGAGGGCACGCTGATCACGACCGAGCAGTGCCTCCTGCATCCCAACCGGAATCCCGGCATGAGCCGGGACGAGATCGAGGCCGAGCTGAAGTCCCAGCTGGGCGTCCGTAAGGTTGTCTGGCTCCCGTACGGTGGTCTGCTCGACACCGAGACGGACGGCCACGTCGACGGGGTCTGTGCCTTCGCCGCCCCCGGCAAGGTCGTCGTCTCCCTCCCCGACGACCCCGCGCACCCCGACCACGCCCGGATGCGGGCCAACCGCGCGGTACTGGAGGTCACCACCGACGCCCAGGGCCGGTCGCTGGAGATCATCGATGTCCCCCAGGCCGCGTTCGTCGACATGCCCGACGGCGAGGTCGAGGTGTCATACCTGAACTACTACGTCGCCAACGGCGGTGTCGTCGTGCCCGTCGCCGGCCTGCCCCAGGACGACGCGGCCCTCGCGGTGATCGCCGAGGCCCATCCCGGCCGCAAGGTGGTCGGCGTGCGGGCGATCGCGATCGCCTTCGGCGGCGGGGGAGTGCACTGCATCACGCAGCAGATCCCCGTCGCGCGCCCCCTGCCGTAACCGGACCGGCCCCGACCGCTCCTGCCGGACCGTCCCCGCGGTCCGGCAGCCTCCCCCCTCGCGTACGCACAGACCGTACGGAAAGAGAGCGCGACGATGATCACACCCGTACTCCGCACCAGTAGACGCGCAGGCGCGCTGCGCGGGCGCGCGTCCGGCCGCCCGCTCGCCGCCGCGGCCGCCCTCCTGACGTCCGCAGCACTGCTCGCGGCCTGTTCGGGGCCGCCCAGAACCGGTGGCGACGCCGGCGGCGTCTCCCTGTCGAAGGGCACGCCCGCCGCCAAGGGCGAGATCGACTCCTTCAGCTGGGCCGTCTACGCCGAGCCGCCCACGCTCGACTACACCGTGGCGTTCGACTACCCGCAGAACACCATCCTGTCCAACGTGTGCGAGAGCCTGATGCGCTGGACCCCGGGCCTCACCGTCGAGCCCGGCCTGGCCCGCGAGGCGTCGAACCCGGACCCCACCACCTGGGTCTACGACCTCCGCCCCGGGGTGCGCTTCCACGACGGCAAGGTGATGACGGCCGACGACGTCGTGTACAGCCTGGGCCGGCAGACCGACCCGAACAACGCCGCCGCGTGGGCCCAGGTGTTCCAGAACGTCGCCACCGTCAGCAAGACCGGTCCGCTGCAGGTCACCGTCAGGCTCAAGAAGCCCGACTCCCAGTTCCCCCAGTACATGGCCACCGCCGCCGGAGTCGTCGCGTCCAAGGCCGGGGTCGAGGCGGCGGGCAAGGACTACGGCACCTCCGGGGGCCTCGCCTGCACCGGCCCGTTCGAGCTCGGTACCTGGAACAAGGGCCAGTCCGTCGAGCTCGGCCGCTTCGACGGCTACTGGGGCACGAAGGCCAAGTCCGGCAAGGTCGTCTTCCGCTTCATGACCGATCCCTCGGCCCGTACCAACGCCCTGCTCAGCGGGGAGGCCGACGGAGGCTACCTCATACCGACCGAGAGCTACGGGCGCCTCAGGAGCAGCGGCGTCGGCACCCTCTACTTCGGCGAGGGCCTGAGCACGGTCAACGTCAACATCACCAACATGAAGGGCCCGCTCGGAGACGTACGCGTCCGCCGTGCGCTCTCCCTGGCCCTGGACCGCGGCGGGTTCGTCAAGGCCGGCCTCGGCGGCGCGGGCACCGTCACCCCCTCCCTCACCACCCGCGCCGCCTGGGCGGCGGGATCGGAGCAGACCAGGAAGGCCGCCCTCGACGCCCTGCCCCCGACCGCTCCCGACCTCGCGAAGGCCAAGGCCCTGGTCAAGGAGGCCGGCGCCACCGGCAAGACGCTCACCGTCGCCACCAGCTCCATCGGCCAGGACGTCTCCCTCCTCGCCACCGCCGTGCAGTCGGCCGGTGCCCAGATCGGCCTCGACGTCCGGCTCAAGACGATCGCCCCGAACGCGTTCACCGCACTGTTCACGGATCCCGAGGCGCGCGAGGGCATCGACATGTTCCCGCTCACCTACTACGACTCGATCACCGACCCGCTGGACCTGCTCACGAGCTTCAAGACCGGCGCGTACCTGAACTTCGCCGGCTACAGCGACAAGACGTACGACGCGGGCGTCGAACGGGCGACCGCCGAGTACGACCCGGACAAGCGCCTGGTGATCGAGACGGAGCTGCAGAAGCACGCCGCCGAGCAGCTGCTGTGGATCCCGGTGGCCGAGTGGCCCACCGCCGTCTTCCTCAACAAGAGGATCACCGGCGCCCCCACGACCATCGCGTACATGTACTACCCGTGGGCCGCCGACGTGGGGGCCGCGCGGTGAGCTTCCTCGGATTCGCCGCCCGGCGTCTCGCGGAGATGGGCGCCACCCTGTTGTGCGCGTCGTTCGTCGTCTTCGGTGCGATGTACCTGGCGCCGGGCAGCCCCGCGAGCTTCCTGCTCTCCGGCCGCTCGGCCTCGCCCGAGGCGCTCGCCGCGATCAACGCCCAGTACCACCTGGACGACCCCTTCCTCGTCCGGTACCTCCGCTGGCTCGGCGACGTGGTCCAGGGCGACTTCGGGCGGTCCATCACCTACCGCACCGACGTCTCCCGGCTGCTGGCCGACCGCCTGCCCACCACCCTCCTGCTGGTGGTGATGGCGCTGGCCGTCGTCCTGGTCGTCGGCCTCGTGCTCGGCCGGGTGGCCGCCGTGCGCGGCGGTGCCACCGACTCCGCGGTCCTCGTCAGCACCACCTTCGCCGTGGGCACGCCCTCGTTCGTCGCGGCCGTGCTGCTCCAGGCCCTGTTCGCCGTCAAGCTCGGCTGGTTCCCGAGCGGCGGCGCCGGCGAGGGCATCCTCGACCGGATCTGGCACCTGACCCTTCCCGCGATCGCCCTCGCCCTCTACCTGATCGGCATGCTCGCCCGGGTCACCCGCTCGGCGATGCTCGAAGCCCTCGGCAGCGAGCACGTCACCGTGGCCCGCAGCCGGGGCGTGCCCGAGCGACAGGTCATCCGCCGCCACGTGTTCCGCAACTCCCTGGGGACCGTCCTGACCACCGGCGGTCTGATCGTCTCGACCCTGCTGGTGTGCACGATCCTCGTGGAGACCGCGTTCAGCATCGGCGGCATCGGCCAGCTCCTCGAACTCTCCACCTCCACCAAGGACTTCCCGACCGTCCAGGCCATCTCCCTGATCATCGTCGCCCTGTTCATGATCGTGAACCTCATCGTCGACCTCCTGCTCCCGCTGGTCGACCCGCGGATCACCCTCGCTTCGAGGAGGTCCTCCGCATGACCGCCGTCCTCACCCGCCGGCCCGGCCTCGCCAGGATCCGTGCCGTCCGCTCACCGCTCCACCTGTGCTGTCTGGGCTTCGTCCTCCTGGTCGCTGCCGGGGCGTTGCTCGCCCCGCTCGTGGTGCCGTACGACCCGAACGCGGTCGACCTCGGCAACGCGCTGGCCGGACCCTCGCCCGAGCACCCGCTCGGCGTGGACGCGGCAGGCCGCGACACCCTCTCCCGCCTGCTCCTGGGCGCCCGCACCTCGTTGCTCGGGCCGCTCGGCGTGGTCCTGTTCTCCACCGTCGCCGGCGTCGTCGTCGGCATGGCGGCGGCCTGGCGGGGCGGCTGGCTCGACTCGGTCCTCTCCCGCAGCACCGAGCTGGTCTTCGCCTTCCCCGGCATGCTGCTGGCGATCCTCATCATCTCGATCTACGGCGAGGGGCTGTCGGCCCCGGTCCTCGCCCTCGCCCTCGCCTACCTGCCCTACGTCAGCCGGCTGACGCGTTCCCTGGCCCTCGCCGAACGCGCACGCCCCTACGTCAGCGCCTACCAGGTCCAGGGCCACTCGGCGCTGCAGATCTGTCTGCGCCACGTCCTGCCCAACATCGCGCCCGTCGTCCTCGCCCAGTCCACCATCAACTTCGGTTACGCCCTCATGGACCTCGCCGGCCTCTCCTTCCTCGGGCTCGGCGTCCCGGCGCTCACCCCCGACTGGGGCCGCATGGTCTTCGACGGCCAGACCGCAGTGCAGCACGGCTACCCGCTGTCCGCGATCCTGCCCTGTGTGCTCATCGTGCTGACGGTCGTCGCGTTCAACGTGGTCGGAGAGCGCTGGGCCGACCGCGTCGCCAGGAGAGACCGATGAACACCACCGACAGGCCCGCACTCGACGTCCGGGGGCTCCGGATCACCCTGCCCGGCACGGCCCGCCCCGTCCTCGACGGGATCGACCTCACCGTCGGAGCCGGCGAGACCGTCGCGCTCGTCGGCGAGTCGGGTTCCGGCAAGAGCCTCACCTCACGCAGCGCCCTGCGCCTCCTGCCGCCCGGCGCCGTCACCGAGGGCTCGGTGCTCGTCGACGGCCACGACGTCCTCACCCTGGACGCCGACCGGCTGCGCACGGTGCGCACCGGCACCGCGGCGATGGTCTTCCAGGACCCGCGGCCGGCCATCAACCCGCTGCGGCGCATCGGCGACTTCCTCACCGAGAGCGTCCGCCTGACGAGGACGATGACGGCCGCCGAGGCCAGGACCCGGGCCGTCGAACTCCTGGAGGCGGTCGGCCTGGACGGCACCGCCCTGGCCAAGTACCCCGGCCAGGTGTCCGGCGGCATGCTGCAGCGCGTCATGATCGCCGCGGCGCTGATGGGCGATCCGGCCCTGCTGCTCGCCGACGAGCCCACCACCGCCCTGGACGTCACGACCCAGGCGGAGGTCATCGCCCTGCTCGCAAAGCTGCGTGAGCGGTTCGGCACCGGGCTGCTGTTCGTCACCCACGATCTGGACCTCGCCGCCGCCATCAGCGACCGGGTCTACGTGATGTATGCCGGCCGGATCGCCGAGAGCGGGCCCGCGGAGGAGATCTTCGCGCACCCCCGCCACCCCTACACGGCCGCCCTCCTGGCCTCCACCCCGCGCATGGAGGGCCCGCAGGGCCGGCTCGCCGCCATCGACGGTCAGCCTCCCGACCTCCGGGTGGAGCTGACCGGTTGCGCCTTCGCCGCCCGCTGCCTCCTGGCCACCGAGGTGTGCGACCTGCGGGCGCCCGCGTCGCTGTCCGCCCCGGGGCGGCCGGGACACCGGGCCGCCTGCCACCACAGCGACCGGCTCGAAGGGAGCGCAGTCGATGCCTGAGAACGCCTCGCAGGTCAAGGACGCGGAGGGCGCCGAGCGCACCTCGTACGGTGAGAACGCCGAGCACGTGCTGGTCGTCAGGGGCCTGCGCCGCACCTTCGGGGCCGTGAAGGCGGTGGACGACGTGTCGTTCACACTGCCGCACGGCGGATCGCTGGGCATCGTGGGCGAGTCGGGCTCCGGCAAGACCACCACGGCGCGGATCGTCGTCGGCCTGGAGCGGGCGGACGAGGGCGAGGTCCACGTGCGCGGCCGGTCCCGGACCGCACGCGGGCGTGGCCGGGTGCGGCGTCTCGCCCGCGCCCGTGAGGTCCAGATGGTCTTCCAGGACCCGTACTCGTCGCTCGATCCGCGGACCAGTGTCGAGGCGGCCCTCCGCGAGACGCTGCGGCTCCACTTTCCCGAGCGGGACCACGCCGGGCGGGTACGGGAACTGCTCGACCAGGTGGGTCTGGGGACGCGCGCGGCCGACGCGCTGCCGCGTCACCTCTCCGGCGGGCAGCGGCAGCGCGTGGCCATCGCGCGGGCCCTGGCCGTCGAGCCGGCCGTGCTCGTGCTGGACGAGGCGGTCGCGGCGCTGGACGTGTCGGTGCAGGCGCAGATCCTCAACCTGCTCGCCGACATCCGGGAGGAGACCTCGATCGGATACCTCTTCATCACCCACGACCTCGGCGTGGTGCGGTGCGTCACCGACGACGTGATCGTCATGCGCCACGGCGCCGTCGTCGAGTCCGGTGCCACCGCCGAGGTGCTCGCCGCTCCGCAACACCCGTACACCCGGCTCCTGTTGGAGTCGGAGCCGCGTCCCGGCTGGGACCCGGAGCGGATCGCGGCGGCGCGTCGGGCGCTGTAGGAGCCGGCGCGCGGTCCGTAGCCGGCGCGCGGTGCGCGGGTGCGCGGTCGGCCCAGGCCCAAGCCGTGGCCCGCGGCCCGTGTCCGTGGTCCGCGACCCGTGGTTCGCGGTCGGCTCAGGCCCCGGCCGCGAGGGTGTGGACCAGGGTCCGCAGCACCGCTCCGCCGTCGGCGTCGGCGTCCAGGGACTCGATCGCGGCCAGTCCGTCGACGGCCGCGGCGACGGCCTCGCCGAGCGGCCGCGGGTCGAAGGCGCCGCCGCGCTCGTCGGCCAGCACCTGGAAGAGGGAGACGAAGCAGGCGCGCCAGCGCCGGTACTCCGCCGCCAGGGACTCCCGTACCCGGTCGTCGTTCAGGGCGTGCCAGTGCAGCGCGGAGTGCAGGTGGGCGAGGTCCGTGCCCTCGGGCGCGCCGAGCAGGGCGAGCACGCGTTCGGCGCGCTCGGCGAAAGTGCCGGGGGCGGCGACCGCCTCCTCCAGGGGCAGGATCCACTCGGGCCGGATGTCGGCGACGACGGCCAGGACGAGGTCGGTCCTGTCCTTGAAGTGGTAATGGCACATTCCGTGGGAAACCCCGCACAGCGCGGCCACGTTGCGCGTGGTGAACCGCTCGCTCATCTCGCCGGCCAGCAGCGTGCGGGCGGCCGCGATCAGGCGGGCGCGGGTCTGCTCGCCCTTCACCGAGGCCCGCGACCGCGGTGCCGCGGGCGTGGGGGGCGGGGATGCGGTGAGGTTCCGGGAGTCCTTCGCGGATGCTGCCATGGCCTCACTCTAGCCAGGCACCGGGGCCGCCACCTGCGGCTTCCGCCCATCTTCGGGGGGCCTGGGGGTGCCGGCCGCCGGGCGGGGCCGACGAGAGCGCACCCTGCCGTCCAGAATATTGACCGAGCGCTCGGTCAGTTCTACGTTTTCGGAACAACCGCGGGAATACCGCGGGGAGTTGACACAGGAGGCAACAGTGAACGATCACGCCGAGAGCAGCCCGCGCAGCGGCGGAGGCCTGGGGCGGCGCCGGTTCCTGAAGGTCGCCGGACTCGCGGCCGTCGGCACGGCACTGGCCGGGACCGAGGCCGCCCACGCCGGCGTCACGCCGCTGGTGAACCGGACCACGGCGGCAGGCGCGTTCGCCGTCCCGATCGAGGACGTCCGGCACACCCGGACCTGGATGGCCTTCCCGGACAGCACGTCGATCTGGGGCAACAAGCTGAGCGGGGTCCAGGCGGACATCGCGCTGATCGCCCGTACGATCGCGAAGTACGAACCCGTCGTCATGTGCGCCAACTCCGGCAGTGCCGCCAGAGCCCGTTCGCTGTGCGGCTCCACGGTCACCGTCATCAGCTCCGTCCCCGTCGACGACTGCTGGATGCGCGACACGGGCCCCGTCTTCCGCACCGACGGGGCGGGCGGCCTCGACGCGGTCGGCCTCAACTTCAACGGGTGGGGCAACAAGCAGACCCACGCGAGGGACGCCCTCGTCGCCGAGCGGATCGCCGCCTACGTCGGCGTCCCGTTCACCTGCGCCGACCTCGTCGGCGAGGGCGGCGCCATCGAACAGGACGGCGCCGGCACCCTGATGGCCACCCGCAGCAGCCTGGTGAACAGCAACCGCAACCCCGGTATGACGGAGCGCCAGATCGAGACGGCCATGTGCGCCGCCTACGGCGCCTCCAAGGTCATCTGGTTCGACGGCGTCCGCAACCAGGACATCACCGACGACCACGTCGACGCGACCTCGCGCTTCCTCGCCCCCGGCCGTGCCGTGGTGCAGATGCCGCTGTCGACCGACACCGACGTCTACGCCAAGGACGCCCGCCGGCAGTACCAGGTCCTGTCCGCCGCCACGACGGCCACCGGCGCTCCGATGGCCGTGAGCAAGATCCAGGGCCCCGACTACTACAGGATCCGCTCCACGAACCGGGACTTCCTCGCCTCCTACGCGAACTACTACGTGTGCAACGGGGCGGTGATCTCCGGCCAGTTCGGCGACACCTCGGCCGACACGGCCGCCCGGGCCACCCTGGCCCGGCTCTACCCGGACCGGGTGATCGAGCAGCTCAACATCGACCGCCTCGGCACGGGTGGCGGCGGGATCCACTGCGTGACCCAGCAACAGCCCGTCCGCTGACGGAGGCGCACGCCGGCCGCCGTCGGGCGTCCGGCCGGACCGGGCGCGCGACGCCCCGCCCCTGCCGGACGCCACCCCACCCCTCCTGGGCAGGCCGCGCGCTTTTCGCGGACCGGCGCCCGCGTGGTCGGAGCGGCTCCCTCCGATTGGCCGTATCCGCACCCGGACGAAACGGGCAGGGTGACTCGGTTGCCGTGCCGTCGTCGGCGTTTCGCGCGCCCTTTCTGGCAGTCTGTCCGCGTGCGGGGGCATGTCATGCGAAAACAGTCCTTAAGGGGTGTGCGTGAACGCGGAGAACCGGAGTCGGACAGTGCGGGCCGCCGCTGGAGTCTCGGCAGCAGTGCTTCTGTTGCTGACAGGGTGTGACGTCCCCGGTGTCTACCGGCCGGCCCGCCCCGCCACCGGCGGTCCGTTCACCTTCTACGTGAGCGCGGACGGTGACGACAGGAACGACGGCCTGTCGCCGGAGAAGGCGTGGCGGACCCTGGACCACGCGAGTGACGTAAGGTTCCAGCCGGGCGACCGGCTACGGCTGAAGGGCGGTGAGCGGTTCGCCGGGAGCATCACCCTGGACGAGGACGAGGCCGGCAGCGAGAAGAAGCCGGTCGTGATCGAGTCGTACGGCGTGGGCCGCGCCACGATCGCACCACGGGGGACGTCCGGCATCACCGTGCGCAACACCGCCGGTGTGGACATCCGGGACATCGCCCTGGTCGGCGACCGCAGGTCGCGCCGCGAGGGAGTCGGCATCGCGCTCCGCAACAGCCTGCCGGGGGCCCGGCGGCTCGACCACGTCCGGATCACGAACGTGGAGGCGAGCGGCTTCCAGAACGGGATCAGCGTCGGCGCCGAGGACGAGGCCGAGGCCGGCTACCACGACGTGCGGATCACCGACGTCTCCGTGCACGACAACCTGGAGACCGGACTCGTCGTCTACGGGCCCGATTTCCGCGCCGAGCACCCCGTCTACGCGCACACCGGACTCCGCGTCGAAGGCGTCAGGGCCTACGCCAACGCGGGTGATCCGGAGAGCGACGAGCGCAACACCGGGAGCGGCATCTCGCTCGGCAGCGTGTCGGACGCGAAGGTGGTGCGCTCGGTGGCCCACGACAACGGCGCGCGTTCCTCCGCGGACGCGGAGGAGGGCCCCGAGGGCATCTGGGTGTACGACTCCACCCGCGTGCTCCTGGAGCGGAACAGGTCCTACCGCAACCGCACCGGCTCACAGGTCGACGGCGGCGGGTTCGGCCTCGACAACAACGTGTCCTCCTCCGTCGTCCAGTACAACCTCGCCTACGGCAACGACGGTCCCGGCTTCCTGGTCTACTCCGGTCAGCCGACCGGTGCTCACCAGAACAACGTCGTCCGCTTCAACATGAGCTGGGACGACGCCAGGAAGCTGCCCGAGTACGGAGGCATCGTCGCCTACGGCACCCGCATGAAGAACCTGGACATCCATCACAACACCGTGGTCATGCGCACCCAGGGCCTCGCGTCGGCGAAGGCCGCGGGCAGTCGGCCGCCGGCCCTGCGGCTGCGTGACGGCATGGTGGGCGTGCGCATCGCCAACAACATCTTCGCGACCGACGGCGGGCCCCTGGTCGAGGCCCAGTCGTCGTACGGTCCGAGCACCGTCCGGCTCCAGGGCAACGACTACTACAGCACGGGCCGGTGGGCTCTCGACTGGGGTGCGACCAGCTACACGTCGCTGACCGGCTGGCGCACGGAGTCCGGCCAGGAGACGCTGAAGGGCGGCCCGACCGGACTCGACGACGACCCGTGCCTGAGCGGCCTCACCGCACCGGTCACCGACGGCGCCGGCGCCGAGAACCTGGTGCCCCGCTGCGACGGAGAGGTGCCCGCCGGCCTCACCCCGCGGTCCCTCGGCATCGACATGGGTCCCGTGGACTACTTCGGCAACCGGGTGTCGGCCACCCCGGTGGTCGGGGCCGTCCAGCGGCCCGCCGACGACTGAGCCGAACGCCGGTCACCGTTCGCCGGAAACCGCCGGTCCGCCGGCCCGGGCCGCGAAAGGGGCGCCGCCCGGTCCGCCGGTCGGGTCCGGCGTTCCGGGCGGCGCCTGCTGCCCTCGCGGTGCCGCTACCTTCCGCCGACCGGGCCGACGTGCAGCGCGGAGGCCGGCACCGCGGACGCGTCGGGACCGGCCGCCGCCATGGAGGCGATGACGGTCCGCAGGGTCTCCGTGGTGGGAGCGGCGGACCGGGGCTCCGGCCGCGGCGCCGGGCGGCCGAGCCCCTTCACGGTCCAGCCGGCCGCCCGCCAGACGTCGTGCGGGAGCGCGTTGCGCCCGTCGACCAGCAGCGGAGTGCGGACCACGCGGGCCAGCTTGACCGGATCCAACGTGCGGTACAGACCCCACTCGGTGAGGTGCAGCACGAGCTCCGCACCCTGGCAGGCCGTCAGCAGGTCCGCGGAGCAGCGCAGCTGGGGGTGGGCGAGCCCGGCCTTCGCCGCGCCCTCGGGGTCGTGCACCCGGACCTGGGCGCCCTGCCGCTGCAGCTCCGCCGCGACGGCGAGCGCCGGCGAGTCCCGGACGTCGTCGCTGTCCGGCTTGAAGGTGGCGCCCAGCACCGTCACCCGCCGGTCGGTCAGGTCGCCGCCGAGGAGCCGCCGGGCGAGCTCGACGGTCCGGGTCCGCTGCCGCTGGTTGATGGCGTCGACCTCGTCGAGGAACGCCACCGCGGGCCCGGCGCCGAGCTCCTGCGCGCGGGCACTGAACGCCCGGATGTCCTTGGGCAGGCAGCCGCCGCCGAAGCCGAGCCCCGCGTTCAGGAACTGCCGGCCGATCCGGGTGTCGTGGCCGAGGGCATCGGCGAGCGTGACGACGTCCGCGTCCGCGGCGTCGCAGACCTCGGCCATCGCGTTGATGAAGGAGATCTTCGTGGCGAGGAAGGAGTTGGCCGCGACCTTGACCAGCTCCGCCGTGTTCGGGTCGGTGTCGATGTAGGGGACGCCCGCCGCGAGCATCGGGGCGTACACGCGGCGCAGCGTCTCGTCCGCCTCCCCACCGGTCACCCCGACGACGATCCGGTCCGGTCGGAGCGTGTCGTCGACGGCGAAGCCCTCGCGCAGGAACTCAGGGTTCCAGGCGACGTCCACGCGCACTCCCGGAGGCGCCAGGTGCGCGACCCGGGCGGCCAGGCGCGCGGTCGTGCCCACCGGGACGGTGGACTTGCCGACGACCAGACAGGGCGCGGACAGATGGGGGGCCAGACCGTCGACGACGGCGTCCACGTACCGCAGGTCGGCGGCCCGGGAGCCGGCCTGCTGGGGGGTCCCGACGCAGATGAAATGGACCTCGCCGTGCGCCGCGGCCTCCCGCAGGTCGGTGGTGAAGCGCAGGCGTCCGGAGTCGAGGGCCCGGGTCAGGACGTCCTCGAACCCCGGCTCGTAGAAGGGGGGTCGGCCTTCGGCGAGGTCGGCCACCTTCGCTGCGTCGACGTCCACACCGAGGACGTCGTGTCCGATGTCGGCCATGCACGCGGCGTGCACGGCTCCCAGATATCCGGTACCGATGACGGTCAATCGCATGCGCTGTGATCCTGTCTGGGCGAGGGGCCCCGGGGGCGGGGAGGAGAAGCGGGTAGGGACCGAGGCGGGTGGGGGTCGTGGGGAGGGGGAACGGAGGCGGCGGACCGGGTGAGGGCTCAGGAGGCGTAGCCGCCCGGGTTCTGCTGCTGGAAGCGCCAGGCGTCGCGGCACATCGCCGCCAGGTCGTGCCGGGCGGTCCAGCCCCAGGCCGCGGTGACCTTGGACGGATCGGCCACGAGCTCCGCGACGTCGCCGGGGCGGCGTCCGGTGACGCGGTGCGGGATCGGCCGCCCCGACACCTGCTCGAAGGTGCGCATGAGTTCCAGGACGGAGGCGCCGCGCCCCGTGCCGAGGTTGAAGACCCGCAGGCCGGTCGCGTCGTCGAGGTGGTCGAGGGCCGCGCGGTGCCCCTCGGCGACGTCGACGACGTGGATGTAGTCGCGGATCCCCGTGCCGTCGGGCGTCGGGTAGTCGTCGCCGAACACGCTCAGCTCGTCGCGGCGGCCCACGGCGATCTGGGCGAGGTACGGCATGACGTTGTTCGGCACGCCGCGCGGGTCCTCGCCGAGCAGCCCGGAGGGGTGGGCACCGGTCGGGTTGAAGTACCGCAGGGCCAGCACTCGCAGTTCGGGCACGTGCCGGCACACGTCCGCCAGGATGCGCTCGCACGTCCATTTGGTGGTGGCGTAGGGGTTCGTCGGCGCGACCGGGGACTCCTCGGTCAGCGGGACGGTCGTGGCGTCGCCGTAGACCGAACAGGACGACGAGAACACGAGCCGGTGCACCCCGTGCGCGTGCATGGCCGAGAGCAGGGCCGTGGTGCCGCCCACGTTGATGTCGTAGTACGTGAGCGGGCTGCGCACCGACTCGCCGACTGCCTTCTTCGCGGCGAAGTGGATCACCGCGTCGATCGGGTGGGCGGAGAAGACCGCGTCCAGGGCCCGCCGGTCCCGCACGTCCCCGACGTGGACCGCCGCGATCGGGCGGCCCGCGATCTTGACGACGCGTTCGAGGGCTTCGGGGGAGCTGTTGGAGTGGTCGTCGAGGACGACGACCTCGTGACCGGAGCCGAGCAACTCGACACAGGTGTGGCTGCCGATGAAACCGGCGCCGCCGGTGACAAGGACCGTACGGGGCACGGGGATCCTCATTTCACGATGGGCCATGGGGCCGGGCCGTCACCAGGCGTAGAAGCCGGTGAGATAGGTGGGGAAGAGGGCGACCGCGAGTGCCAGGGGAAGCAGGCACAGCAGGCCGCAGCCGAGGGGGAGGGCGGCCGTGCGCAGCGCCCGGAAGGCGGGGACGCCGGTGGCCCGGGCGGTCTCCTTGACGTGCAGCACGCCGATCGCCAGCGTCACGGCGGCGTACGAGGCGGCGCCGACGAGGCAGAGGAACACGTAGCCCACGGCGGGGCCGGTGAGCTGGCCGACGAGCGCCGAGCCGGACAGGAAGGTCGTGATCAGCACGTACGGGGCGACGGTGCGCAGCGGGAGCCGCTCCAGGCCGTCCCGCCGCTTCGGGGTGACCTTGAAGGTGATCTGACGGGGCCGCAGTTTCTGCAGCACGGCGGCCAGCACGCCCCAGGCCACGTAGGGCCAGCGGGAGAGTCCGAACAGCCAGATCTCCCAGCTGAAGACGGCGGAGTCGTGGGGGCGCAGCAGGCCGCGGCGGCGGCAGAGCAGCGTCAGCAGGATCAGCCAGGCGGACATGCTCCAGAAGTGCGCCAGGAACTCGCCGTAGTTGACGTTGACCCAGGGCACGCCGGTGAACGCGGCGATCGGCGGCAGGACGATGCCCATGACGGTGGCCGCGGCCAGCAGCGGGTAGTACATCAGCGCCGCGGCGAAGCGGATCCGCAGCTTCAGGGGCATCCGGCCCAGGTGGCGCGGCAGCATGCCCAGCAGCATCACCGCCAGGCTGCGGGACCACTGGAACTCCTGCGTGATCATCGCACCGAAGGTCAGCGGGCCCTCGCCGTGCGCCTCCGCGTCGATCGCGAACGCGCCGTGCCAGCCCGCCGAGGTGAGCAGGAACGTGGTCGAGAAGTCCTCGGCGAGCTCGGGCCCGAGGCCGCCGATGTCCCGCAGGGCCTTCGTGCGCACGGCGTAGTGGGAGCCGATGCACACGGGAGCGAGGCCGGCCGAGTGGCCCAGCTGCACGGGGCCGTGGAACATGGCCTCGCGCTGGAGCCGGCCGCGGGCCGCCCAGGAGCCTGCGGCGTTGGAGTCGCACACGCTGGGTGCCGCGACGTAGCCGATGGCCGGGTCGGCGAAGGGGCGGACGACCTCGGTCAGGTACCGGGGGCCGGGGACGTGGTCGCAGTCGAGCTGGGCGACCACGTCGTAGTGGGCGTAGCCCCAGTGGTCGTAGAAGAAGGCGAGGTTGCCCTCCTTGCACCGGGTGCGCCGCGGCCACTCGGCCCGGTGGTAGTCGGCACGGCCGCGCCGGCACGAGACGCCGACGCCGTGGTCACGGCACCAGTCGAGGATCTCGTCGGTCGGGTCCTCGTCGCACAACCACACGTCGTAGGAGTGCGGGAAGTCCTGGGCGAGCATCGCCTCCAGGGTGGTGCGGGCGAGGTCCCAGCTCTCCGAAGGGGCGCGGGTGACGACGAAGGCCGTGCGGAGCGCGGGTACGGCGCCCGCCGGGTCGAACCGGCGCATCCGGAGCAGCGCGACGAGGAAGTGCACCGGCAGATAGGTCAGATAGAGCAGCAGCGCGCTGTTCACCACGAGGCCGAGCCACCCGATGCGGTGGGAGGGCTCCAGCCACCAGGCCCAGAACCAGACCAGGCAGGCCGCCCAGCCGAGGGACATCAGGACGACGAGGAGGCGGTCGGGGCCGGAGAAGGCCCGCACGAAGCTCGACGGACGGGTGCCGAGGCGGCGCGCCGGCCCGGCGAGGACCGGGCCGTCCGGACCGATGGAGGCGACGGAGCCGTCCGACAGGGCTCGGATCTCCGCGCCCAGGGCCTCCCATTCCTCTGGTGAGCCGGGGGCGGGGGAGACGAGTGGGGGATGCTGGACGGTCCCGACTGCGGGGGCGGGACCTTGCTCCAACGACGTCATGTCGGCGATTTCTCCAGGCGGCGTGTCAGCGGACCGTGGGATGCGGAAGGGGCAGCGGCAGCAGGGGCGTCGAGGCGCGCGCGGCTCGGCGCGGGCGGCCGCCGGCGGGCAGTGCGGTCGCGGCGGGGAGTGCGGTCGGGGCGGTCGGGGTGGTCGGGGTGGTCGGGGAGTGCGGTCGCGGCGGTCGAGGTGTGGGGAAGGCGCGGACGGGCGGCACGGCGCGTGGTGCCGGCAGACCGACGGTCCCGAGGCCGGCGCGCCCGTCGCGCGCGGATCAGCCGATCGAACCGGACGGACCGGAAGCCGCCGCGGGCGTGGCTCCGCCCGCGGTCGCCGGGCCGGGAATCGTCTGCACCGCCGACGCGGCACCGGTCAGCGCGACGCCGGTCACCGCGGCCAGCGGCACGGTCTCGTCCTGACCGCCGCGGATCGCCGCGGCCGACGCCCCGAGCCGGTCCCGCCGGTTCGCGAAGTAGGCGACGGTCCTGCGCAGGCCCTCGGTGATGTCGATCTCCGGCTGCCAGCCCAGCACCTCCTGCGCGCGGGTGATCACCGGTCGCCGGCGGACCGGGTCGTCCACCGGCAGCGGGTGGTGCTTCACCTCGGAACACGACCCGGTCATCGCGAGCACCGCCTCGGCGAGCTCGGAGACGGTGCGCTCGACGGGATTGCCCAGGTTGAACGGACCCATCTCGGAGGAGTCGAGGAGGGCCACGAGGCCGCGGACGAGGTCGTCGACGTAGCAGAAGCTGCGGGTCTGCTTGCCGTCGCCGTAGATCGTCAGGGGTTCGCCGGTCAGGGCCTGCGTGATGAAGCTGGACACCACCCGGCCGTCGTGCGGGCGCATCCGCGGTCCGTACGTGTTGAAGATGCGCGCGATACCGACGCTGAGGCCGTGGGTACGGCGGTACGCGGCCGAAACCGCCTCGGCGTATCGTTTCGCTTCGTCGTAGACGCTGCGGGGGCCGATGGAGTTCACGTTGCCCCAGTACGACTCCTCCTGCGGATGGACCAGCGGATCGCCGTAGATCTCGCTCGTCGACGCGAGGACGAAGCGCGCGCCATGACGCTGGGCCAGGCGCAGTGCGTTCTCGGTGCCGCGGCTGCCGACCGCGAGGGTTTCCAGTGGTTGGCGCAGGTAGTCGGGCGGTGAGGCCGGCGAGGCGAGGTGCGCGACGGCGTCGAGGTGGCCGGCGACCTCCACCGACTCGCTCACGTCGCTGTGCTGGAACGCGAATCCAGGGTGGCCCAGGAGCGGGGCGATGTTCTCGGGGTCGCCCGTCGAGAAGTTGTCCAGGCACACCACGGAGTCGCCGCGCCGCAAGAGCGCTTCGCACAGGTGCGAGCCAAGGAACCCACCGCCACCGGTCACGGCAACGCGCATTTGATTCTCCAGGAATGGGAAGCGGAACGAGCTGACCCCCTGCTGCTGCGGACGCCCGGAAAGCAGGCCGGACGAACCGACAAACAGAGCACTCTCGGAAAAACTCAGCAAAATGGTATGGCTGTATGTACTGATTTCCGTGCAGGTCATACGGGGGCTCGGCCGTTCGGACGATGTCCGCGAACGTCGTGTCCCGGCGCTGCTCCCCGGTCCTGGGCCGTTCGCCGTCGCGCGGTCGGCCCCGTCAGCGTCACACGCATGTGTGAGCGCGGGCCCCGTGTGCCCGGAGGGCGGGCGGCATGCGTGGACACGTGTACCCGGCTCGCGCGTTCGAAGAAGCGAGGTGGGGTGGCGCGCGGTTCCCGCCCCGCGTCGGGAAAGCGCGAACGGGTGGTCCGTCCCGGACCACCCGTGTCGACCGGCTCGCCCGCGCGCGGGCGCCGGCTCACTCACGCACGTACAGCTGCACCAGACCGCTCTTCAACTGGGTGCTGCGCACGAGCGCGAACCCCTTGCGCAAGGTGGTCACCTTCGGGTCCTGGTCGAACCACTGCTCGCTCCAGGCGCTGGGCCAGGCCACCACCCACACCCGCTGCTCCGCGCCGATGCGCTGCTCGATCCGAGCCGCGTCGACCTCCTCGCCGTAGAAGGTGCCGGAGGCGGCCGCGCTCGTCCTGAGGGCGATGTCGCGGCGACCGGCGAACTCCCGGTCGTAGGAGAGGAAGATGTGCCGCTGGTACGAGGGGACGAAGAGCACGGCGTCGTTCGGCCGGGTCTCGGCGGCGACGTACGCGGCGACCTCCCGAAGGTCGTCGATGCGACCGTCCCTGCCCCGTTCCTGCTGGTGGAAGGGCAGCTGGCACCAGAACGCCGCGCCGGCCGCCACGATGCCGACCGCCGCCACCACCGGTCGCCACGGCGCGGCGCGCAGCGCGCCGAGGGACCGCTCCAGTCCGGCGGCGACCAGTAGCGGGACTCCGGCGAACGCGAACAGCAGGTAGCGGTCGACGAACAGGGGCTTCACGGACGAGACCGCGAAGAGGACCGCCACCGGCAGGACGACGAGCGGCAGCGCCACCGCGGTGGTGCCGACCGGGCCGGTGCGCCGCAGCGGCCACAGGACCGCGAGCCCGGCGAGCAACGCCACGGCCACGAACACCCGGACGTCCGGGCCGGCGAACTGCAGTGCGAGCAGGCGGAGTTCCTCCGCCCCCGGCTCCTGGATCCAGGAGATCTGGCCGGCCTGGTCGGAGGAGACCGCGGCGAGCGGCGCCACCGGCACGATCGCCGCGGCCGAGGCCGCCGTCCACCGCCGCCGGACCCCCGGCCGGGACCGCGCCATCAGCACCGTGGCCCCGTGGGCGACCAGCACCAGCAGGGCGAACTCGTGCAGCAGGGCCGTACCGGCGACGGCCGCCGCGTATCCGGCCCACGGCCCGAACGAGTCGCGCTCGACGGCGTTCACCAGACACCAGGTGGCAAGCGCGGCGCCGGCGGCCACCAGGGCGTAGGAGCGCCCCTCCTGCGCGTAGAACGACGCGAACGGGGAGACCGCGTAGAGCAGACCGGCCCACAGGCCCACCCGGGGGCGGGCCAGCCGGCAGCCGATCGCGGCGACCAGTCCGGCGGTGCAGGCCGCGGCGAGCACCGACGGCAGCCGCAGCATCACCTCGTCGGCGCGGACGGCGAGGACGGCGTGCATGAGGAGGTAGTAGAGGCCGTGGACGGCGTCGAGTTCGCCCAGGAGGCGCCAGATCTCCGGCACCGACCGGCGGGAGATCTGGAACGTCGCGGACTCGTCGCGCCACATGGTGCCGCGATCGAGCCCCCACAGGCCGACGCCGAGCATCACGGCAGCGGCCACGGACACCGCGCCCGCGGCCGCGAGGCGGCTGCGCGGAGGGGCGGCAGCGGACGCGCCGTGCTCGGCGGGTGCGTACGGGGTCGGGGGCGTGCTGACAGAAGGGTTCGCCGTTGGCATGCTCGGACGATAGGCGTTTGCGCCGGTTATGCCCCGGCTCATCCCTGCCGAGCGCATCCTCTGTCACCTCAACGGCGCCCGGCGCGCGGGGTCCGTGCCGTGCGCCCGGGACGCAGTGGTGGGGACATCGTCGCGCGGTGGACGTCGATGCCCTCGCCGACTGCCGACTGCCGACTGCCGACTGGCGGCTGGCGATCGCCGACTGCCGATCGCCGACTGCCGATCGCCTGCCGCTGTCTGGCTGCCGCCGACCGCCTACGGTCGATCGCCTACGGTCGATCGCCTACGGCCGACCGCCGAGCAGCCGTCGCGGACTTTGCCGGCCGCCGCCCGCGCGAGCTGGGCCTCCCGGCGGCGGGGTCACCACGCCGGGCGTTCCTCTTCACGCCGGTGGGCGAGCATGGCCGTGGGGGCGGGCCCGCCGGGGTGCCGGACCTTGGCTCCGGCTGCCCGGCCGCGGGCGCGGGCCGGGCCCGGGGGACGCCGGGGAACGCGCGGCCAAAGGCCCCGTCACCGCTCCCCGGCCACCGAGCAGGGTGCCGGTCGGACACCGGGCCGGTGCAGGTCACCCGCTCCCTCCGCCTCGTGCAGGCGCGTCACCAGCGAGGCCCGGGCCCGGGACACCCGGGAGCGCACCGTGCCGACCGGGCAGCCGCTCACCGACGCCGCCTCCGCGTAGGGCAGTCCGACCAGCTGGGTCAGGACGAACGCCTCGCGCCGCTCGACCGGCAGCGCGTCGAGCAGTTCGAGGAGCGCGACCCCGTCCTCGAAGCCGGGCAGGCCGCGCACCTGCGCCCGCTCGGCCGCCGCCTGCCAGTCGGCCGTGTCGGCCGACCGGGGGCGCGCGAGACGGTGGCGGATGCTGTCCGCCACCGCGCGGCGGGCGATGGACAGCAGCCACGTACGGGCCGAGGAGCGGCCTTCGAAACGGCGCAACGCGGTGAGTGCCCGCAGGAAGGTCTCCTGGGTGAGGTCGTCGGCGGTCTGGGCGTCGGAGCTCAGATGCGCGACGTACCGCCACACGTCACGGTGCAGGGCGCGGACGAACCGGTCGATCGCCGCGGCGTCCCCTCCGCGGCCGGCCAGCGCCCACGCGGTCACGGCGGCGTCGGGCGGCCGGACGGCGGGCCGCTGGGGGGACGCGGTCGGGGCAGGAGACATCGCCTGGTTCCCTTCGTGGTGCGGTGGTCTTGGTTGCCGGTCGGGGCGAGCGGGGTGGTACGGGACCGGGGTGATCGGGTGGCGCGGGACGGGCGTGAGTGGCTGGCGCGGGACAAGTGGGATCGGGTGGTGCGGGACAAGAGGGATCGGGTGGCGGGGGAGCGCGGTGATCGGAGTGGCGTGGGCAGGGGTGAGCGGGTGCGCGGGTCAGGGGCCGAGCAGCCGTCGCAACAGCTCCCGCTCCGCCCCGCTCAACGGAACGTCGGGGGTGAGCCGCTCGGGGTGGCCGGGAGGCGGACCGTCCCCCTCCCCGGCACCGGGGCGGGCCGGCGGGCGGGCGACGCGCCGCGGTTCCTCCGGCCAGAGCGGATCCGCCGGCCGGTGCGTCCACAGGCTGCCGTACGACACCAGGGCCCGCAGCACGGAGAACCAGCAGCGCGCCGCCAGGGCCATGACGGTCCGCGCCGCCCAGCGGCCGGTCACCGCGTTCCCCGGTGCCGCCCGGGGCGCGCGAGCACTCCGCGCGGACCGAGCTCGTGGAGCGTGACCCGGCCTTCGGGCTTCGCCGCCGCCCTGCGCACCGCCACGGCCACGTGCGCCCCGTCCACCGGGAAGTCGGTGACGCACCATCCGGGCGCGGCCTCCGCCTCCGCGTCCCCCCGGCCCTTCTGCACAGCCTGCCGCCGCGCCCACAGCCGGGCGAAGACCGCGGCGCGCCGCTCCGGAGCCGCGGCCGACACCTCGGCCCGCTCCGGTGTCGGCAGGACGCCAGAGACGGCCGAGACCGTCGGCGGCGAGGGCAGCCGCTCGACGGAGACGCCCACCGGCGTCCCCGCCACGCCGATCAGCACGACTCCGCCGGAGTGCGCGAGAGAGAAGTACGGGGGCGGCGCGGCCAGTTGGGTGGGCCGGCCGTGCGGACCGCCGCAGCAGGGGCAGGTGTCCCGGCGGAAACGCACCGCCGTGGGCGGCAGGCCCAGATAGGCGCCGAGGACCTTCCGTACGGCGATGTGCGCGGCGGCGTACCCGGCACGGTCCGCCGCGTGCACGAACGAGTCCGCGCGCCGCTGTTCGTTCGCGTCGAGCACGGCCAGGTCGAGCTCGTGCCGCGCCGGCATGGCGTGCGGCAGCCGGAGCAGCCACAGATCGGCGTCGTGCCCGGAAGGCGTCGTCAGCAGCACCGGCCAGGCCCCGGGGCCCGCCGTCCGCCCGGCGGCGGCAGGGGCCGGAGACGCCCAGGACACGGCCGACCGGGGCGGCACGGGCAGTGTGGTCACGGCGCTTCCCGTACCGGCACCCCGTGGGGTCCGAACGGGCGGCCGGTGACCTTTTCCGCCAGCCCGGTGCGGTCCAGGAACGGGGTGACACCGCCCAGGTGGAAGGGCCAGTCACCGCTCGCCAGCAGAGCGAAGTCCACATCGGCCGGGCTCGCGACGACACCCTCGTCGAGCAGGGCGCGCACCTCCTCCGCCAGCGCCGTCAAGGCGCGCTCCCGAACGGCGTCCGGCTCCGTGCTCCTGACCGGGCAGCCTCCCCCGGCCGGTGTCACCGGCAGGCCCGCGGCCTCCCGGGCCCGCAGGAGCCGCGAGGGGGCCGTCGGCAGTGCCAGCGTCTCGCAGGCCCGGTCGAGGGACTCCACGAGCGCGTCGCCGTACGCGCCGTCCGCCGCGCCGTCCGCGGAGGCGAGGAGCGCGCCGAGGAAGCGGCCTCGCAGCCGCTCCAGGACCGGGCCCGGCGAGCCGCCCGTCACCGGAAGGCACTGCTTGCCGAGCTTCGTCGCCACCGCGCCCGCGGTCGCGTACGCGGCGTCGCCGGTCGCCGGCAAGCGCAGCAGCTCGGCCAGCCCGGAGGACTCGACCGGCCAGGGCAGCCCGAGGCCGACGACGCGCTCCGGGTGCCGCACCGCCGCCGTCACCTCGTCCGGTCCGGGCGGGGCACCGGTGGTGACGATCACGCAGGTCTCGGGGACCGCCGACCCGGCCCGGCGCAGCGCCGCCGCGGCGGCCTGCGGGCTCCGCCCCGCGGGACCCGCCTCGAACAGCAGGTCGGCCTCCGCCAGGCACCCGTCCGTCGGGTCCGCCGAGCCGGTGACGAGCGCGGCGCACTGCTCCGCGGCCTCCGCGCCGATCCGCCCGGCGGCCGTCAGCCGGCGCAGTCCCTCGCGCACCTCGTCCAGCGCCGCCTCCACCGCGACGGCGTCCTCGTCGGCGACGACGACCGGGACGCGCAGCTTCTCCGCACACAGCAGGGCCAGCTGCCGGGCCTGGTGCGTGGTGCCGAGGACGCCGACCCGGCGCACCGGAAGCGCCCGGACGGGATCGGGCCGGTGCGGGTGGGTCGCCGCGTGCTGCTGGGTGAGGTGCAGGGCGTACAGAGAGGTGCGGAACTCGTCCGTCAGGAACAGGTCGGCGGCGGCCTGCTCGGCCGCCGCGAACACCTGGTCCCGGGTGCCGGCCCGGGCCAGCTCCAGGAGTTCCAGGGCGCGGCGCGGCGCGGGCAGCACCCCGTGGGTCCGCTCGGCGACCAGCGCGCGCCCCCGGGCGAGGGCCGCCTGCCACGCCGCGGGGTCGTCCTGGCGGGGGCGGTCCACCCGGATCCGGCCGGTGAGCACGTCTGCGGCCCAGTCCAGGCAGTGGTCGAGGAAGTTCCCGGCCTCCAGCAGGGCGTCGGACAGGCCGAAGCCATGGGCGCCTGCCGCGTCCAGCATCCGGCGGCCCGCGAGCGGATGGTCCAGCATCAGGGTGACCGCGCGGTCCGGGCCGACCAGGTGCGGCAGCAGGTACGCCCCGCCCCAGGCAGGCACCAGACCGAGCGAGCACTCGGGCAGCGCGACGACGGGCGCGTTCCGGGAGAGCGTGCGGTACGTGCAGTGCAGCGCGAGTTCGAGACCGCCGCCGATGGTCACGCCGTTGAGGAACGCGAAGCTGGGCACCGGCAGTTCGCCGAACCGGTGGAAGACCTCCCGGCCGCGGCGCAGCGAGGCGACCGCCTCGGCCCGGTCGGTGACGGTGCGCGCGAGGGCGAGATCGGCTCCGGTGCTGAACATGTACGCCCGACCCGTCACGGCCACGGCCGTGACGCCGCCGTCCGCCGCGGCCCGGGCGACAGTGTCGAGGACGGCGTCGAGCGCCGCGAGCCCCTGCGGGCCGAAGGTGGTCGGTCGCATGGCCGGACCGAACGGAGGCAGGTCGTTGCCGAGGACGATCAGCGCGCAGCGGCCCGCGTCACGGGGCAGGTCCACGTACCGCAGACGGGCGGTGGTGACGGTCTCGGCGCCGGGCTCCGGTGCGGTGGTGGTCACTGTTCCTCCTGGGCCGTGGCCATGGGCGGCCGGGTGAGCGAGCGGACGAACTCCGAAGTGAGGGCGAGGAGTTCGGCGGAGCGTTCGACGGGCGGGGTGTGGCCCGTGTCGGGAAGTTCGACGATCCGGGCGTACGGCAGCTGCGCGGCGTAGCGGTGGGCCACGCGGGGCCGGATCGGAACGTCGCCCGCGCCGTGCACGACGAGCACGGGCACCCGGACGGAGCCGAGCCGGTCGGAGATGTCGCCCCGCCGGTACACCGAGTGGCAGGCGTGGGTGATCCGGTCACCGGTCAGGGTCTCGAAGTGCCGGATCCAGAACTCCGCCCGGTCGCTGCCCTGGAAGGAGCGGTGGAAGTTCAGCCGGGCGATCATCCGTGCGAGGTCGGGGCTCATCCCGTCGGTGAGGACGCTCTCCACCATCGCCTCGAACGGACGTGCCGTGTTCTCGGGTTCGCGGTACGGCTGGGTGTCCACGAGCACCAGGGCCCGGACCAGATCCGGGTGGCGCAGGGCCATCCGCAGGGCCTTCATCCCGCCCATCGAATGCCCGACCCACACGGCCGGCGCGTCCCCGCCGAGCGCCGTCCGGCAGGCGTCGGCGAGCCGGTCCACCTCCTCCTCCAGCGTGTACGCGGTCGTGCGCGCGGGGGAGTGGCCGTGCCCCGGGGCGTCGACCGCGAGCGCCAGCCGGCCCTCCGACGCGAGGCCGGTCATCACGGGGTACCAGACCCGGCTGTCGGTGAGCAGCCCGTGCAGCAGCACGACCGGGTCGCCCGCACCCTGCCGGTGCACACCGAACGCCCAGTCCTCGCTGGTGACGTGCTCGACCCGGGTGCCGGGGCCGGCGGACCCGTACGGTGCCGTCGACTCATCCACAACCGCCGCCATGGCCGAGGTCACCTCCCGCCGTCGTCGTCCCGAGCGCCCCCGCCGGAGGCTCGGCCGCCGTCGGCGGACGCACCGCCCCGGGGCGGGCCGGGCCGCCCTCAGGCCCGTCCGAGGGGCCGAGGGAGGCCACGAACGCGGAGAGCCGGTCCACGCCCCAGTACTTCTCGCGGCCGTTGACGAAGAACGGCACCCCGAACACGCCCTCCTCGACCGCCGACAGCAGCGCCCCGGCCCCGCGCGCCCGCAGCTCCGGGTCGTCGGCCGCGTCGCCGAGCGAGGCCGCGTCCAGGCCCAGCTCGCCCGCGATCTTCGCCATGGTCGGCCGGGCACAGATGTCCAGGCCGTCGTGCCAGCGGGCCCGGTAGGCGAGGTCGAGGAACGCCGGGCCCGCACCCTGCCGCTCGGCCGCCAGGTACGCCAGGTGCGGCACCTCCCACACCGGGTCGCGGTCCACCGGCCAGCTGACGGTCAGGCCGCGTGCGGCGGCCAGCCGCCGGACGTCGCCGAGGATGTAGAAGTGCTTCTCGCGCGACATCCGGGTGTACACGAACTGCCGGCCCGCCTCGGCGAGCAGCCGCTCGGTCCGGTCGTCGGGCTCCCAGTAGGGCACCCACTCCAGGTCGGCGGCGAGCCGGGGATGATGGGCCATCAGGTCGAGGTGGGCCAGCCAGGAGTAGGGGCTGCGCAGCGAGAAGTAGAAGCGGAGGGCCATCGTCGTCCCCCTTCCGGGGCGGTCGTGGGGCCGGTTCGGTCAGGGCGCGGGGCGCGCCGGATCACAGGGCGATGCCGCCGTCGATCTGGAAGACCTGACCGGTGATGTACGCGGCCCGGTCGGACACCAGGAACGAGACCAGGTCGGCGACCTCCTCGGCCTCCCCGAACCGGCCGAGCGCGATCCGGTCGAGCATTCCCCGGGTCTTCTCCTCGGGCAGCCCGGCGGTCATGTCCGTGCTGATGAATCCCGGCGCCACCACGTTGGCGCGGATGCCCCGGCCACCGAGCTCCTTGGCCAGGGACCGGGTGAACCCGATGATCCCGGCCTTGGTGGCGGCGTAGTTGGTCTGCCCGGCGTTGCCGTACACCCCCGCCACCGAGGAGAGGGTCACGACACAGCCGGACCGGCGCTTCATCATGGAGAAGGCGACGGCCCGGCAGATGTTGTACGTGCCACCGAGGTTGACGTCGACGACGCTCTGCCACTCGTCCTGGGCCATCAGGACCAGCGGCTTGTCCCGGATGATCCCGGCACAGCCGATCACCGCGTCGACGGGCCCCAGCTCCTCCTCGGCGGCCGCGACGAAGGCCCGTGCCGCGGCCGGGTCGGACACGTCGGCCTGGCGGGCGAGCACCCGCGCCCCCGACTTCCGCGCGATCTCGGCGGTCTCCTCGGCCGCCTCGGGCCGGGAGTGGTAGCAGAACGCCACGTCGTACCCGTCCTCCGCGAGCCTGTGCACCACGGCGCGGCCGATTCCACGGGAGCCGCCGCTGACCAGGGCGACGGGACGGTGCTGTGCGGACATGGGGAACGCCTCCTCGGCGGTCGCGGGCAGGGATGGGGGTTTTCAGGCGGTGGGTGGCGCGGAGACCAGGGAGTCGAGCGGGCGCAGCGCGACGATGAAGTGCCCCACCTCGACGGCGGTCCGCCCGTTCACCAGGGTCCGGCCGGCCAGGATCGTGGTGTCGCCCACCGCCCGGACGACGCCGACGCGGTGCTCCAGGACGTCGCCCGGATACACCGGCCGGTGGAAGCGGACCCGGTCCACGGCCCCGGCGAGCTCCACCTTGCCGGTGGTCACGTCGGGGTTGGGCGTGTCCCAGACCGCGAGCAGCACCGCCGCCTGGGCCCAGGACTCCACGAGCAGGGGCCGTGGATAGCGGAAGGCGTCGCTCCCGGCGCCCGGCGGCAGCCTGCGGTACGGGGGTTCGGCGACGCTCACCGCCTTGACGGCGGTCAGCCGCGCACCGGGGACCGCCGCCGTCACCCGGTCGACGAGCAGCATCGGGTACCGGTGCGGGATGATCCGGGTGATCCCCGCGGTGTCGGCCCGCTCCGCGGCGTCGGCGGGTTCGCCTTGCCCGGCGCCCTCGGCCGGGGTCTCCGGTCCCGGCGCGTCGTCGTTCCGCGGGCCGTACCGGAGCCGCAGGTCCGCGGCCCGGCCCCGGGAGGTCTCGACGGCGACGTCGACCCGGAGCCCGTCCGTCCCGTCGGCGGGGTCCGCGTCCGGTGCGTAGCGGACCTGGAAGGTCAGCTCGTCGCCGGGGAAGACGGGCTCGCGGAAGCGGCAGCGGTCCACGCCGACCAGATCGAGACGCCGGCCGCGGTGGGCCAGGTCCGCCAGGACCGTCTGGTCGGCGTACTCGACGAGGCACACCCCGGGGAACACGGGGAAGCCGGGATAGTGGCCGGGGAAGGCCTCGAACCCCGGATCGACCGTGGCCCGGGCGGTCGCGCCGTCCTCGGTGCGGGACAGCAGCCGGGGCGTGAGCCCCAGCAGCGACGCGGGGAAGGGCGTCGTCATGACACGGTCCGCAGCTTGTCGTCGATCACGGCATGGGTCGCCGCCAGGGTGGTGAGCTCCATCAGCTCCTCCTCGGCGAGCTTGACGGTGAACTCCTGCTCCAGCCTGACGGCGATCTCCAGGGCCATCAGGGAGTCGACGCCGAGCTCGTTCACGAAGTGGGCGTCGTCCGTGACCTCCGCGACGTCGACGTCCAGGACCTCGGCGATCAAGGCGCGCAGCGCCTCCTTGTCCAGGACGGTGCCGGTCTCCTCGGGCATGGCGGTCGTTCCTTTCGTCGAGCGGGGTGGGAAGGAAGGATTCAGAACAGCCGTACGGTGGTGCAGGCGAGCAGCCCGTCCTCGTCGACGGAGGTGACGACGGCGACCGCGTCCCGGCCGGCCGGGGAATCGCCCAGGGCGAGCACCGCGCCGAGCTGGAGGGCGGCGGAGGCGGCGCAGGCGTCCCCGAACAGGTCCCGGACGTGGACGAGTTCGGCACCGGAACCCGCCAGGACCTCGGCCAGCACCTGCGTCTCCGCGTCCGGTGCCCCGCCGCCGGTGCCCGACGGGGCCGCGAGACGCACCTCGGCCGGGTCCACGGCGGCGTCGTCCAGGGCCGCCCGTACGAGCCGGGCCAGCGCCGGGCGCAGGTCCTCGGGACCGCCGTACGCGCTGAACCGGGAGGAGAGGATCTCCGCGCGGGGCCGACGCCCGTGCCGCTCGGCGGACTCGGCGTCCTCCAGCAGGAACACGGCGCAGCCCTCGGCGACCGCGACGTCCGCCCGCTCCGGGCCGCGCGCGTGCCAGTCCAGCCAGGCACGCTGCACGCTGTACTCCTCCACGGCGCCGCACAGCACCACCTCGCAGTGGCCGCGCTCGCGCAACCGGGCGGCGTACCGCAGGGCCTGGAGACCCGTCAAAGGGCCGCCGGCCAGCGTGGCGTTGGGCCCCTTGAAGCCGTGCCAGATCGCGCTCGCTCCCGCGGCCCGGTTCATCACCGTGTTCGGGAACAGTGCCGGGTCCACGTAGAACGGCTGGGCGCCGGTCAGCGAGTCGCGGGTGAAGTCCATCGTGCTCTGCACGCTTCCCGAGCCCGTGCCGAGGACCAGGCCGATCCGCTCCGGTCCGCCGGCCAGCGGCGGACGGCTCGTGCCGTACGGTTCGAGGAGGGCACCGAGCGTGGCCACCGTGATGCCGGTGAGCCGGTCCATGGTCCGGGTGCCCCGACTGCCCAGCGCCTCCACCACGTTGAACCCGGGGATCAGGCAGGCCTGGTCCGAAGGGCCGGGCCACACCTCCGTGTTGAGCCGCGGCACGACCTCCCGGTGGGCCCGCACCCCCTCGGCGAAGGGCTCGGCGCCCATGCCGTACGGGGACAGGACCGACCAGTCCGAGATCACGGTGGCCGCGGAGGGCCGCACCGCCCCTGCCGTCGGCGCGGCCGCGGCCGCCGTCGACACGCCACCCATCACTGCTCCTCCGTTTCCTTGGCGGTGCTCCAGGTGGTGCCGGCCGCGACCAGCTCGCCACCGTCCACTCCGATCGTGTCGCCGGTCAGCCACGACGACGGTGCGCGCGACAGGGCGACGACCGCTTCGGCGACGTCCTCCGGCCGGGTCAGCCGGCCGTGCGGATTGCCCGCCGCGGAGCGGTCCACGAACTCCTCGTGACCGGGGATGCGCAGCAGCGACGGGGTGACGGTCACCCCGGCGCGCAGCGCGTTCACCGCGACCCCGTGCGGGGCGAGTTCGCATGCCAGCTGGCGCACATGGGACTCCAGCGCCGCCTTGGCCGCCGACACCGCTCCGTAACTGGGCAGCACCTGTGTCGTGCCGGCGCTGGTCATCGCGAAGATCTTGGCGCCGCGGCGCAGCAGGCCCGCGGCCACCAGGTCCTGCGTCCAGTACACGAGGCTGTGCGCCATCACGTCGAGCGTCATCTCCAGCTGAGGCTGGGTGAGGACCGTCTTGTCCCCGCCCCGCGGCAGGAACGGCACCAGCGACCCGAAGGCCAGCGAGTGCAGGACGATGCGCAGACCAGCCCCTTCGGTCAGTTCGGCGATCTTCGGCACCAGCCGCTCGCGGGTGCGCCGGGCCGCCGCGTTCGCGTTGAACAGATGCGCCCGCACGCCGGTGGCCCGCAGCTCCTCCTCGAGTCGCCGGGCCTCTTCGGCTCCCTCGGCCCGGTCGAAGTGCACCCCGATGACATGGCCGCCCTCCGCGGCGACGGCCCGGGCGGTGGCCCGGCCCATGCCGCTGGAGACGCCGAGCACCAGGCACCAGCCGTCATGCAGGGAATGCGGTGGATGCGGCATCGCGCCCTCCTCGTCCGTGGGTGGAGGCGGCCGCCTCGACGCGGGCCGCCGCGAGATGTCCGGTCGCCGTCACGCTCACGACCAGGTGCGCGCCGCCGGCGTCCGCCGCGGGCGCACCGGCGGCGAGCAGCGCGGCCCCGCGCAGCAGCGGGGACAGACAGCCCGCGCCCGCCGCGACGGTCCGCACGCGGCCCGGCGCGCCCGCCGGCCCGTCGAGCACCCGGGCGGCGGCCCGGCCGCGGCCGGAGGCGTCGAGCACCGCGTGCACCGGCAGCGGACGCCGCGACCAGTCCGGACACAGCGTGTGGAGCAGCTCGACCAGCCGCTGCTCGAGTTCACCGCCCGGGGCGTCGTGCGCGGCCGACGGCGGTACGTACGCCGTCGTCACCGCGCAGCGGCCGAGCACGCTCGCGCCGCGCCGCTCGGCCCGACCGCGCGGTTCCAGGACGAGGGCGACGGCGCCCTCCTCCCCGTACCGGGCGCCGGGCTCGCCGCGCGGGAGCCGGTCCTCGGCGGCGGTGACGAGGACCAGGTCGGCCCGGTCCGCGGCGAGCGCGCGGGTGCCGGCCAGAACGGCCTCCAGACCGGCGACGGCGGGCGTGGTGAGCGTCAGGCCGAAGCCCCTCAGGGCCTGCTCGGAGGCGAGCCGCCCGGCCAGCACGTTGATCGCGAAGTACGGTGCGGTGGCCGGACTGAGCCGCTCGGCGCCCTGCTCCACGACCGTGCGGTCCATCTCGCGGAACAGCGGGGCCAGCGCGCTGTTGGTGCCGAGCACCATCCCGCGCCGGTCGGCCGCGACCGCCGCCGCGGTCCGGTCCCCGGCCGCGTCCGGACCGGCCGCGTCGACACCGACCGCGTCGACACCGGCCGCCCGCAGCGCCCTGCGGCCGGCGGCCAGCAGGTAACGGGCTCCCGGCGGAAGGTACTTGTGACCACGCGGACCCAGCTCGGCGGTCGCGTCGAACCAGTCCGCCGCCGGCTCCGGGCGGCCCGGGCCGAGCCGCCGAGCCGGGTCGGGCCAGGGCGTCACCAGGCCCACACCGGTCACCACGACCTCGTCCGCCGCGCTCAGCACGGGACCGCCTCCCTGATCACGAAGGACGCGTTGTTCCCGCCGAACGCGTACGCGTTGACGAGCACGGCGGGAGCGGCCAGCGGCTCCGCGGTCCCCGGCAGCCGCACCTCGCACTCCGGATCCCGTCGGCCCACCGGCACGTTGGGCGGCACACTGGCATGGCGCACGATCAGCGTCGCGGCGACCGCCGCGAGCCCCGCCGCCGCCCCGCCGGTGTGGCCGACCAGCGCCTTCAGGCTGTACAGCACCGGCACCTCACCGTCCTCCGCGGCGAACACCTCGCGCAGCGCGGCGCTCTCCACCCGGTCGTTGAGCCGGGTCCCCGTGCCGTGCGGCACGACGCAGCCGACGGACCGCGGCGTCAGCCCGGAGCGGCCGAGCGCCTCCCGCATGGCGCGGACGATCTGCTCGCCCGAGGGTTCCGGAGCGGTGGGATGGTGGGCGTCGCAGCTCCAGCCGGACTCGGCGAGCGCCGCGAGCGGCCGCGCGGCCCGCCGGGCCGCGTGCGCGGCGGATTCGAGGACCAGCACGGCCGCGCCCTCCCCGAACACCGTGCCCGCCCGGTCCGCGGCGAACGGGCGGCAGCCCTGCGCGTCGACGGCCCCCATCCGGTTGAACGCACCCAGCGCGATCCGCGCGTACGCGTCCGCACCGCCGGTGAGGACCACATCGGCCTCGCCCGCCCGGATCAGGTCGGCCGCGATGCCCAGCGCGAAACCGCTCGCCGAGCAGGCGTTGCTGACGCTGGTGTGCGCGCCGCGCAGCCCGAGTTCGGCGGCGAGCCGCCCCACCACGTCGAATCCCGGGACCCAGGACGCCTCGTCGTCGGCGTCGCCGCCCAGGTCACGCCGGCGCTCCTGCTCCCCGGTGCCGCCCATGCACGTGCCGAGCACCAGCGCCGTACGGGACGCGGGAAGCGCGGCCGGGTCGAGGCCGGCCTGGTCCAGCGCCTCCCGGGCCGCGGCGACCGCGAACGAGGTCGCCCGGCCGGGCACCTCGGGCAGGCCGTCCTCGGGCGCCAGGTACATCAGCGGGAGGTCCATCCGGGCGTACGGGTCGGGCAGCTTGTCGGGCGCGCGGACGGCGCCCGCCGTCATCGCCCGCCACAGGGCACCCGCCCCGGGGCCGTGACAGGTCACGGCCCCGACACCGGTGATGAGCGCCGGTTCCATCAGATCCGCTGCCCGTTCAGGCCGCGCAGCATCCGGTCGTCGAACTCCACCAGGCTCCAGTCGCGACGGTTCTCGATCCGGGCGTAGCCGTGCGTGATCCGGCCGGTCGCCGTGAGCAGCGGCACGCCGTCCCGCAGGACGTAGGTGTCCATCCGGGCGGTGTACGTGAGCCGCTTGAAGACGTTCTCGACGGTGAGGACGGTGTACAGGTCCTCCTCCATGCCGACCTCGCGCAGCATCGACACCGAGTTCTGCGGCACCACCGGGATCCAGTCCTGCTCGTCGAGGAGCCGCTTGATGGAGATGTCCCGGTCGGCGAGGAACAGGTCGACGGCCTCCTCCATCAGCCGGAGGTAGCCCGACATCTGCAGGCGCTCGGTGAAGTGGCAGTAGAAGTACGGGACGCGCCACTTCCAGGCGTACGCGTTGGTGTCGGCGGTCAGCGCCGCGAGGAAGCGTTCGCCCGCGTCACCGGCGCCGTCCGCCGCGTCCCCGCCCAGGTGCGGAGGCGCCGCGGCGGCCGGCACCCGCGCGAAACCGGTGCGGTCGATCCGCTCCACCGTGTACGGCTCCAGTTCGGCCGGCACCGGCGCGGCGGACCCGCCCCGCGGATCGAGGCGCAGCACCACCCGCACCTTGGCCGTCACCGTCCGGACCGGAGTCGGCCCGTCCACGTGCAGGCTGACGGCGAGCGCCAGCTCACCGTCGACGGCCTTCTCCTCCGCCACCACGCGTGCCGTGACGCTGTCGTCGATGTGCGTCGCGGACAGGATGCGGGAGTCGATGTCCACGATGTCCACACACAGGCCGTGCTCCTCGTACAGTCTGCCGGCCGCCCGGCCGGTGCGCCGCAGGTGCTCGAGCACGGCCTCCTCGACCAGGTAGTTCACGTGCTTGAAGCCGATCCACGTACAGATGTTGGAGCCTTCGAAACGGGGCCTGAGCCGGACCGTGGTCGGGCCCTCCGAGGCATCCGCGGCGACCTCGGCCGGGGCGGCGGAGGAGCCGGACGTGCGGGTGTCGGTCATGTCATCTCCAGCGAAGCGACGGGAGCGGCGGGCAGGGAACGCAGGAAGTCCGCCAGCAGTTCGGCGAACCGGAACGGGTGCTCGGCCATGGGGAAGTGACCGCATCCGGGCAGCACTTCGAGCCGTCCGGCGGGCAGCGCGCGGACCAGCGCCGCCGCGTCGGACGGGCGCGCGGCGCGGTCGCCCGCACCGGCGATGGCCAGCACGGGGGTCCTGACCCGGTGGAGCGGCAGGGAGGGCGTGCGCAGATAGGCGCCGAAGAAGTCCATCCAGCCGTAGGGGCCGATCCGTTCCCGCACGCGCAGGGCCATCGAGGCCCGGGCGTCGGCGGACAGGCGTCCCCCGGAGGACATGGCCAACCCCTCCTCCAGGATCAGATGGAAGCGGTTGAGGTAGTAGGCGATCGTGGACCAGTCGAAGTCGCGCTTGGCCGTCCGGTAGAACGGCGAGACGCACACGGCCCCCAGCAGCGGTGGCCCGGCCGCTTCGGACGCAGGCCGCTCCGCCTCCCTGGCGAGGTACTCCAGGAGCGCCGTCGCGGCGAACGAGTGGGCGACCACGACCTGCGCGCGGGTGGCCCGCACCGCACGCGCCACCAGCTCGGCCGGATCGCCGGCGCCGTCCGGTCGGGCGGTGCCGTTCATCGGCCAGCTGAGGTCCACCGGCACCAGCAGTGCCCCCTTGGGCGCCACGGCGCGACAGGCGCGCCACACGGCGGGCGTGCCGGCCAGCCCGTGCAGCAGCGCGACGCGAGGCCCGGTCATGGCCGGCCCCCCGCGGAGGCGGCGAGCAGCAGCAGGGCGGCCGACGCGTCGTCGTCCGCGGAGCCCGCCGAGGCCAGCACCGAGGCGTGGCCCGCGCGGGCCAACTCCGCCGTACCGGCGACGCACTGCAGGACGCCGAGCGCACCGGAGCTCCGCCCGAACCGCAGGCCCAGGTCGTGGGTGGGCGGCGACTCCGCACCGTCCGCGCCGGGCGCGGTGCCTTCCGGCACGCACCACAGGGCCGGCGCCGCCCCGCCCTCGCGCACCGACGCCACGGCCGCGTCCGGGTCGGACCGCCGCGCGTACCGGCCGATCCGGGCCAGGGCGCGCGCGCCCCGCTCGGCGGCGGCGTCGGACGACTCGGCGACGAGGGCCACCGCGCCGTCGAAGAGACCGGGCCCCTCCTCCTCCGCGCTCCCGCCGACGACGTGCCGCACCGGCTCGTTGACCGGCTCGACCCCGACGACCAGGGCGCGGTCGAGCCGCCCGGCGGCGATGAGCGTACGGGCCCAGTGGACCGCGTCGAGACCGGACGTCGGGCCGTTGCACAACGTCACGTTGGCACCGCGCAGACCGTGCGTGATCGCCAGCCACGAGGCGGTGACGTTGCTCGCCGTGTTGGGGAGCAGCATGGGGCTGGTGGCCGTGTAGCCGGCCCGCCGGATGGTCGCGGTGGTCTCGCAGACCGTGTCGACGTTGCCCCAGTTGGTGCTCACGACCACGCCGAACCGCCGGCTGTCGACCGGTGCGCCCGCACCCGCGGCACCGTCCGGCGCCCCGGCCCCGCCGGCCGCGTCCAGGGCCGCCAGGAGACCGGCGTCCGCCAGCGCCTCCCGCGCGGCCGACAGGGCCAGCTTGGTCGCCCGGTCCTTGTAGCGCAGGCCGGGGCCCCGCAGCCGGCTCACCGGATCGTCCGCGCCGGCCGCCGGGCCGGGGCCCCGCAGCAGGGCGTCCGGTCCCGCGACGCCCGCCAGGGCCGTCCCGAGGCCGGTGATCACCACATCCTGTGCGCGCACCTATGCCACCTTCTCCACCACGGCCACCGCGTTGAGGCCGCCGAATCCGAAGGAATCCACCTGCGCCAGCGACAGACCGGCGTCGGTCACCGGCTCGCGGGCCAGCCGGAAGTCCGCCACCTCGTCGATCGGCTCGTCGAGCCCCAGCGTCGGCGGCACCCGTCCGCTGTGCAGCGACTGCACGGCGGTGATGAGACTGTGCAGCCCCGACGCGCCCGCGGTGTGGCCGATCATCGACTTGATCGCCGTCATGCGCGGCGCCCGCGGCACACCCGCGAACACCTCGGCGAGCGCGACCGCCTCCGCCTCGTCGTTCAGCGGCGTGCCGGTGCCGTGCAGCAGCACCAGATCGACGTCCGACGGCTTGATCCCCGCCCGCCCGTGCGCCTCCCGCATGACGCGGCCGATGCTCTCGCTGTCGGGCGCCGACGGGTGGTACGCGTCGCAGTTGAGCCCCACCCCGCGGACCCGCGCGTACGCCCGGGCGGCCGAGGTGCCGGCCGACCCGCGCCGCAGCACGACGGCGGCGGCGCCGTCCCCCTGCAGCATCCCGCGCCGCGCCCGGTCGAACGGGCGGACCGACTCGGGGGCTTCGCGGTAGACCCGGTCGAGCAGCCCGTAGGTGCTCTCCGTGATCGTGTCCACACCCGCGACCACCACGGTGTCGGCCTCGCCCGTCTCCAGCAGGTCGGTGCCCAGACCCAGCGCGTACAGGGACGCGGAACAGGCGTTGGCCACGGTGTACGTGCGGTCGGCGCCGAACCGCTCGCGCAGCGCCGTCCCGAAGTGCAGCCGGGCCGCGTCGAACGCGGTGCCCTCGCACCAGCTCAGCTCCACCGAACGCAGCTCGCGCAGGGTCGTGCCCACGAGCACCGGCACGTCCGCCAGGTCCTCGGGCAGCCCGGCGTCGGCGAGCGCCTCGGCGACCGCCCGCAGCAGCCAGCCGGTGGCCCGCAGCGGCTGGTCGACGCCCGGCGCCGGGCGGTCGTCGATCTCGTAGGCGTGCCGCGCCCGGTACTTGGCGCGGTCGAAGCCACGCAGTTCGGCCAGGCCGCTGCGGCCCTCGGACAGCGCGGCGAACGTGCTGCGGGCGTCCTCGCCGACACTGCTCACCGCTCCCATGCCGGTGATCAGCACGCTCATGCGGAGCCCTCCGTCCCGCTGTCGTCCGGGTCGTCCCGCTCGTCGGCCGGGTACCTGCCGAGAACGAGGACCGCGTTGTTGCCGCCGAAGGCGAGGGCGTTGTTCTGCACCACCCGCAGCCGGGCCGGGCGCGGCTCGTTCGGCACGCAGTCCAGGCCGCACTCCGGGTCGGTCTCCACGTGGTTGATCGTCGGGGGGATGAAGCCCTCCGCGAGGGCGAGGGCGCACGCCGCCGACGCCAGCGAACTGGCGGCGCCCATCGTGTGCCCGATCATCGACTTGATGGACACCGTCGCCGGCGGCCGGTCCCCGAACACCTGGCGGATCGCCCCCGCCTCGGTGACGTCGTTGGCCCTGGTGCCCGTGCCGTGCGCCGAGATGAAGTCGATCTCGTCCGGCTTCACCCCCGCGTTGGCGTGGGCCAGTTCCATGCAGCGGGCGATGCTGTCCCGGTCCGGGGCCACCGGGTGGTGGGCGTCGCAGTTGAGCCCGTAGCCGAGCACCTCGGCGTAGATCCGGGCGCCGCGCGCGAGCGCCGAGTCCAGGGTCTCCAGGAGCAGCACACCGGCGCCCTCACCGGTGAGGATGCCCTTGCGGTTGACGTCGAACGGCTGGCACGCCTCGGGCGCGATGGTGCCGAGCCGGTAGAAACCGGTGAACGTCTTGCGGCACATGGCGTCCGCACCGCCCACGATCGCCACGTCGGCGTCGCCGCCGCGCAGCGCGTCGAGGCCGTGCCCGATCGCGTAGTTGCCGGCCGCGCACGCGGTGGCCAGGGTCGTCGCCTCGACGTCGACCAGGCCGAGTTCACGGACGATCGCGGTCGTCAGCCGGCCGGCCGAGACCCGGCGGGCGACCACCGGGTCGAGGCCTTCCGGGCCGTCCGCGAGCTGGCTCTCGACCAGCCGGTCCAGGTCGGCCGACTCGCCGTCGGTGGTGCCGACGCAGACCAGGGAGCGGCGACCGCGCAGTTCGTCGAGGGGCATCCCGGAGTCGCGGACCGCCATCACGGCGGCGGCGACCGAGAACTGCGCGGCCCGCCCGAGCTCTTCGGGGGCGACCCGGCTGATCCACTCCGCAGGGTCGAAGCCCGTGACCTCGCAGCCGTTGGCGTGCGCGAAGCCGGTGGTGTCGAAGGCGGTGATGGGGCGGGCGCCGTTGCGGCCCGTGCGCAGCCCCGTGAGGAACGCGCCGATGCCGATGCCGATACTGGTGACGGTGCCCAGACCGGTGATGACGACCCGGTTCGGGCTCACGGGGCGCACGGGGTTCACCGGGCCTTGAGGGCCTGGTCCACGACCGACTCGACGCCTTCGAGATTGACCATCAGGCTCAGTTCGGCCTGCTCGATCGTGATACCGAAGGTGCGCTCCAGTGCGGCGAGGATCTCGATCGCCCGCAGCGAGTCGGCTCCGTGCTCCTCCTTGAACAGGCTCGTCGGGGTGAGTTCGGCCGGGTCGATCTCGAGGATGTCGCAGACCAGGTCCTTGATCTGCGCCCGGCGCTCGTCCGGGGTGGTGGCGATGGGGTCCGACGCGGTCATCAGCTCTCCGAAAGGGGTGCGAGGGGTGGATGGGGGCGTGTGCGACGACGTGCGGGGTGCTGCGGGGGAGGGGCCGGTCACATCAGCGGAAGGACGTCCTTGACCAGCCACTCCATCGTTTCGACGATCTCGGCGGGACGCATGGACAGGTCGAGGACGGTCAGCGAGACGCCGACCCGCCGGTACGCGTCCAGCTGCTCGGCCACCTCCTCGGCCGTGCCGCGGATGCTGAGCCGGTCGGACATGAAGTCCATGACCTCGAAGGGCGGGACGAGCGCCCGGCGCACGGTCAGCTCGATGCCGGCCGGGTCGCGTCCGGCCTCCTCGGCGAACCGGGCGAGCGTGTCGCGGGCGGGCGGGATCTCCTCCGGGTACAGCTCGTGGGCGAGCCAGCCCTCGCCCAGCCGGGCCACGCGCCGCAGCGCGGCCTCGGTGTTCCCGCCCACGTAGACCGGCGGGCCCTGCTCACTGTGCGGCCGGGAGGCCAGCCACATGTCGTCGAAGTCGGTGAACCGGCCGTGGAAGGAGGTGGGCCGGCGGGCCGCCCACAGGGTCCGCATCACCTCGATCGACTCGTCCGTGCGGGCGCCCCGCTGCTTGCGCGGCACCCCGACGGTACGGAACTCCTCGTCCATCCAGCCGATACCGGCGCCGAGCACGATCCGGCCCAGCGACAGCTGGTCGAGCGAGGCCAGTTCGGAAGCGAGGATCACCGGGTTGCGGTACGGCAGGGCCAGCACGTGCGTGCCGATCCGGACGCGTTCGGTCACGCCGGCGACCAGGCCCATCACGGCGATCGGCTCCAGCCAGGCCACGCCCCAGTTGTAGGCGTCCGCGGTCTTGGCGCGCGGGTACAGACAGGTGCTCTCCCGCTGACGGGGGAGGGCGACGTGGCTGCTCACCCACACCGAGTCGAAGCCCATCCGGTCCGCGGCCGTGGCGACCTCGAGGACGTAGCGGCGCCGGCCGGGCGGCCCCACCGTGGGCAGTGCGATGCCCAGTTTCATCGTGCCCCTCCTGATCGGGTCTCTCCTGCTCGGTCGTCCTGCTCGGTCGTCCCGCTCGGCCCGCCGTACCGGGGACCGGGCGGTCGGCCCGGGTTCAGGAGGACGGGCGGTCGAACCAGTGCTCCAGCTTCGCGGCGTACAGCGTGTTGCCGGACAGCTTGACCTTGCCGCCGAGGAACGCCTGCATGCCGTTGAGCCGGCCGGTCAGCAGCTTCAGGAACACCGGCAGCGCCACCGACGTCGTCAGCTTCGGCGACTCCGTACGGCCCCGGCCGGTCTCGCAGCTGCCCCCGGACACCGTCACGAAGTACTCGTGCACGCCTTCCGGCGTCCTGATCTCGTACTGGAAGGACGCCTCCTGGCCCTTGGCACGGTCCGGGCGGAACGCCTCGGGCATGTTGGCGAAGATGTCGTCCAGGAGGCCGTCGATCCCGCCCTCCTGCTGCCGGGCGAAGGCGAACACGTCCTCCTCCTTGCGGCTGCCGGCGACTTCCCGGATCTGCTCGAACCTGCTGGTGTCCAGGGCCATGGCCCACGCTCCTCGTGGTGGCGTTCGTGCGCTCCGCCGGGGCCACCGGGGCCCCGCACGTCCCGACGCGGGTCGGACGGCCCCAACCTGCCGTTCCGCGCCCCGCGGCGCACAGGGCCGTCAGGGCGGTGGATCTGCGCCCCGCCGGGAGCGGCTGCCGGGCCTGACCGATGGGGCCGCCCGACCGGTCACCCCCATGGGGGGCTGCGGGGGCGGGGGACGGCCGCTTTGCTGTCCGGGGCGCCGGCCCCCGCCGAGCCGCTCCCGCGCGCGCTCGCCGAGCCTCCGCACCGGGGCGGTCGCGCCCCCAGAACCCCCGCGGAGGTCGTATGTACGACGTGATAGTCGTCGGAGCCCGCTGCGCAGGGTCGCCGCTGGCGATGCTCCTGGCCCGCAAGGGACACCGAGTGGTCGTCCTGGACCGCGCGGCGTTCCCCCGCGACACCGTCTCCACCCACTACATCCAGCCCAGCGGCCTGTCCCGGCTCGCTCGCTGGGGACTGCTCGACCGGCTCACGGCCACGGGCTGCCCACCGGTCACCGAGGCCCTCTGGTGGTTCGGCGAGACGTCGGTGCGCGGCTTCGCCCCGCCGTCCGGCGACATCGGCTTCGCCCTCGCCCCGCGCCGCACCGTCCTCGACGCGCTGCTCGTCGACGCCGCGCGGGAGGCCGGCGCGGAGATCCGCGAACGGTGCACCGTGCGCTCGCTCGTCCGCGACGAGGACGGCACGCTCACCGGCGTCCGCTTCCAGCGGGAGGGCGGTGCCGAGGAGACCCTGCGCGCGCCCGTCGTCATCGGCGCCGACGGGCGCAACTCGATCGTCGCCCGGCAGACCGGCGCGGCCGCCTACCACACCCGGCCGCCGCTGACCGTCGTCTACTACACGTACTGGCGCGGGCTGTCGCCCGAACGCCGTCACCGCAACGAGGTCTTCCTCGAGGGGGACAAACAGATCGGCGTCATCCCCACCCACGACGACGCCTACCTCGTGCAGGCCGCCCGCCCGCACGACTTCTTCGGCACCTACCGCTCCGACATCGAACGCCACTACCTCAAGGCCGTCGAAGAGGCCGCGCCGAGCCTGGCCGAGGAACTCGCGGGTGCCGAACGCGTCGAGAGGTTCCGCGGCAGCGCCACGCTCGAGAACTTCTACCGCAAGCCCTACGGCCCGGGCTGGGCCCTGGTGGGGGACGCCGGCTACCACAAGGACCCGCTCACCGGCCAGGGCATCAGCGACGCCTGGCGTGACGCCGAGTTCCTCGCCGAGGCCCTGGACACCGTCCGTGGCGGCGGCGCGGACTGGGAGACGGCGCTGTCCGCGTACGAACGCGCCCGCAACGCCGCGTCCGAACTCATCTACGACTTCACCTGCGAGGCGGCGAGCTTCGAGTTCGACCCCATGACCCGGCAGCTCGTCCGGGTGCTCGCCGAACACCGCGACGAGGCCGACCGGTTCTTCGGCGTGATCGCCGGCACCGTACCGGCCGAGCGGTTCTTCGCCCCCGACAACCTGCTGTCCATGCTCGGCAGGCTGCCGGGCGACGCGCTGGCGGAGCTGACCGGCACGGAGGGAACCCCATGACGACCGAACACGACAGCCGCACGGACGACCGGGCGGTGCCGATCCTGAAGGACTTCGACCCCTACACCGACGCGTTCCGCGCCGACCCGTACCCCGAGTACGCCCGTGTCCGCGCGCTCGGCGGCCCCGTCTACTGGGACTACCTGGACGCGTACGTGGTGAGCAGCCACGCCGACTCCGCCGCCGTCCTCGCCGATCCGCGGCTGAGGCTCCAGCCGCCCGACCCGGTCAGCGAACTGCTCGCGGTGATGGTCCCGGAGTCCCTGCGCTCCATGAACACCACGCTGCTCTTCCAGGACCCGCCGGACCACACCCGGCTGCGCAACCTCACCCGGCGCCCCTTCGCCTCCCCCCGGCTGCACCGGGTGCTCGCCGAGGCCCGCGAGGGAGCCGACCGCATCCTCGCGGAGGCCTTGCGCCGCGGCTCCCTGGAGGTCGTCGACGAACTGGCCTTCCCCGTCTCGCTCCAGGCCATCGGGGACCTCCTCGGCGTGCCCCGGGCCGATCTGCCGCGCCTGAAGGACTGGGGCCAGGCGATGTCGCCGGCGGCGGACATCCCCGCCGACCCCGGCTCCATCGAGACGGCCGTCGAGGCCTTCGAGGCGTTCGACGCCTATCTCGGCGACCTCGCGCGGCGCCGCCGCGACGAGCCCGGCGACGACCTCTTCTCGTCGCTCGTGGAGGCCGAGCGGGACGGCCTGATCAGCCGCGCCGAACTCCACGCCAACGCCATCCTGGTCTTCATCTCCGGCCATGAGACGCTCGTGGCGTTCACCGCGAGCGCCGTGCTCACCCTGCTGCGCCACCCCGACCAGCTCGCGCTGCTGCGCGCCCGGCCCGAACTGGCCGCCACGGCGGCCGAGGAGGTCATGCGCTACGAGAGCCCGCTGCAGCTGGCCACCGCGGGAGGCGGTCGCTGGACCAGCGAGGACGTCGAGCTGAGCGGCCGCGTCGTGCCCGCCGGGTCCCGGGTGCTCACGTTCCTCGGGGCCGCCAACCGCGACCCCGCCGTCTACCCGGATCCGGACCGCTTCGACATCACCCGCAGCGGCACCCCCCACCTCGCGCTCGGCCACGGGCTGCACTACTGCCTGGGCGCCGCGCTCGCCAAGCGCCAGGGGGCGCTGATGATGGAGGCCCTGGCGGCCTGGCCGGCCGAGTTCGCGCCCGAGGCGGCCGACGCCCCGCGGTGGCTGCCGCTGTTCATGCAGCGCCGCCTCGCCCGGCTGCCCGTCACGGTCACCCCGCGGCGCTGATCCGGCCGGCGGACGCGACGAAAGGGGGGAAGGCCCGGGGAGATTCCCCGGGCCTTCCCCCTTCGTCGCGTCCGCCGGTTCAGTCGCCCTGGGGCACCCCGAACTGCGCGACCGCCGCGTAGTCCATGACGTCCCAGTGTTCGGCGATCAGACCGTCCTGGATCCGCAGCAGGTCGGCCGTGTGCAGCTTCACCTCACGTCCGGTGGCGGCCTCGTGGCCCTGCCACACGCAGAACACCGCCACCCGGTCGTCCTGGGCGACCATCTGGGTGATCTCCCCGGTGAGGTCGGGCGCGACGGCGAACAGACCCGCGAAGAAGTCCTTCATCCCGCTCAGGCCCGCCCCCGATTCGGCCGCGAAGGGATTGTGCTGGATGTAGTCCTGGCGGTAGTACCGGTCCGCCCGGTCCAGCCGGTGCTCCCGCATGAGCTCCTCCCAGACCGTCAGCACCAGCCGCATGTTGGCCTCCTCCGTCGGGGAGGCGTTCCAGTCCGGCTTGCCCACGGGCTGGGTCTGGTCGCCGGCCGGCATGCCGAAGCGGGTGAGACCGGACTGGTCCACGACGCTCCAGTGCTCGGCGATCTTCCCGTCGGCCACCCGGTACAGGTTCGCCGTGCGCAGCGACAACTCGTCGTCAGCACCGCTGAGGTGGCCGGTCCAGTGCAGGAACACCAGCACCCGGTCGTGCTGCGCGACGATGTGCTCGATCTCCGCCACCGCGTCGGAGAACGCGGTGAACATCATCCCGACCCGGGCCCGCAGGCTGTCGACGCCCACCTCGCCCTGGCCGCCGTGGTTGAGGATGTCCGGGGCGTAGAACTCGGGCATCCGGTCCAGCCGGTGTGCGTTGTACACCTCGGCGTACAGCCGCTGGATCAGCCTCGCGGACTCGGTGGTGGTCGTCTCGGTCATGCGTTCCTCCCGGCGCCTGCGCGCTCGATGAGCTCGGGGGTGAAGAAGGTGTCCCAGGTGTACATCCCGGCGATCAGACCGAAGAACCGGTCCACCTGGTCCTGCTCGCCGGCGATCACCCGCAGGATGTCCAGCAGTTCCGGCATCGGTTCCAGCTGCGCCGCCTGCAGGTTGAAGAAGTACTCGGGCATCGCGTCCTCGTCGCGCCGCTCCGCGTAGTCGTCCAGCGCCCGCTCCAGCGGCACCTCGTCGCCCAGCGCGGGCGCGAGCAGACCGGCCAGCAGCTCGGCGTGGCGGATCGCGTCGCTGATGCCGAACGCGCCCACCGGGTCCTTGTGGAACCCGGAGTCGCCCACCAGGGCCCAGCCCGGACCGCTCGCCTGCCGGAAGAAGTTCGGCAGCCGGCCGGTGCCGGTGAAGCGGGCCGTCCGCTCCGATCCGCGCACCCGCTCCGCGAGTTCGGGCGCCGTCGCCTCCAGGGCCTTCAGGTAGGAGCCCTCCACGTCCCGGCGCACCAGGTCGAACTCGGCGCGGGGCCACTGGATGCCGACCATGACCGCGTCGTCGTTGGTGGGGACGACGCCGATCGCCCGCCGGCCCGTGACGTAGACCTCGTAGTCGGCCTTCATGCCGCCCCAGTACGTGTAGTAGAGGCAGTTGAGGGTCGGCGCCTCCTCGTACCGGGGGGCGCGCACCGCGCGGGCGACCATGGAGTCCACCCCGTCGGCGCCGATCACCACGCGGGCCCGGGCGGTGAACTCCGCGCCGGACTCGCCGCGGGCGCGCACGCCGACCACCCGGGAGCCCTCCCACAGCAGCTCCGTCACGTTGGTGCCCTCGCGCGTCTCGGCCCCGGACTCGCGGGCCGCGTCCACGAGGAGCGAGTCGAGGACGAAGCGGCGCGGCCCGTAAGCGGACCGGATGCCGTCCACCGGCGGCGCACAGCCGGTGATCGTGACGTCCTCCAGGGTCCAGCGGGCCACGTCGAGCGGGGGGCAGCCGCTGGCGGTCAGCCGGTCGAGCAGTCCCCATCGGGCCAGTCTGGCGATGGTGGGCTGGTGCACGTAGTGGGTGGACATGGTGTCGCTGGGGAACCGGGCCCGGTCCAGCAGCAGCACCCGGTGGCCGGCCCGGGCCAGCAGCATCGCGGTGGTGGCCCCCGCGACCCGGGCTCCGACGACTATCGCGTCGTACATGGTGTGTTACGCCTCCTCGACAGACGGCGGCGCAGCGCGGCCGCCGGACGGTGGGTGTGTGCGGGGTGTGCCGCCGGCACGGGCTCCGCGCACGGAGCCGTGGACGCGCAGCCGCGGACGCCGTGCCCGGGACGCCGGCTCAGAGGTCCGTCTCCCGGGCGAGGACCTCCGCCACGGGCCGCCGGGGACTCGCGGCGGCGGGGTTCGCCGGCCGGCCGATGCGGAAGGTGACGAGCGCCTGCCGCTCCGGATCGCCGACCAGGTCGGCGAGCACCTTCCCGAACCGGGACGGCAGCCCCAACTGGCGCTCGCGGTCGGCGCGCACGGTCATCATGTTGAGGTGGCCGACCGCGAGGCCGCGCGCCGTCGCGAAGAGATGGATGCGCTGCAGCAGCCGGCCACCCTCCAGACGGTCCTCCGCGCGGGTCGCGTCCGGGACGGTGACGATGCCGAAGGCCGCCGCCGTCGGCAGGTGCACGTTCTGCGTCTGACGCAGCCAGAAGCGGTCGGCGGTACGCCGCGAAGGGGCCGGCAACCGCTTGCCGATGGCGCTCATCAGCGGCGGCATGCCCTGCGTCCCCACGGTCATCCCGTCGGGGCTGCGCTCGACCTCCCGGTCGTTCGCGCGGAACCAGCGGTGCCCGGCGAGCGACTGGTCCTCGTCGGCGACGATCTCCTTCGTCGCCTCCGTCAGATGGGCCGCCACCCGGGCGCGCTCCGCCGTGGTGGAGAACCAGCGCAGGGCCGGCGCCGCCAGGTCCTTGTCACCGAGCCCGGCGATCTCGCCGAGCAGCTGCGGCGGCAGCGGTTCCGGGCGGAAGGGGCCCCGGTTGGTGTGCCGGTACGGAATGGCCTCGTACAGCTCGCCCGCCTGGGGCTCGCCCGGCTCGAGGACCACGGTCGCCGCGTGCGCGGGGTCGTCGGCGTCGGGACACAGCAGCACCCGGGGCGCGAAGCCCCGCGCCCGGGCGGCGAGCACCATGTTCTCCAGGGCGCAGCCGAGCCCGACGTACAGTTCCCGGTCGAACGGGTCGAGCGCGCCCTGCCGGCGGGCCGGATCGGCGTGCACCCGCACGGCGGGTCCGGCGGCGGAGCCGTCGTCCACGACGAACCGCCACGGCTGCACGTTACGGGCGTTGGCCGCCAGGATTCCCGCCGCGACGATGCCCTCGGCACCCTCGCGGCTCCGCCAGCTCCGCCAGGGGTCGTAGGCCGGGCCCCTGGGCAGCTTGGCGGTGGCGGTGGACATCGCGGAACTGAGCGCAACGGATCCCATGGACGGTAACCCTGGGGCCGCCGACCGGAGCCCGGGAGTCTCCTTTGGGGTGTGCACGTGAGGTGCCCGAACGACCACGGCGTCGGCGGCTCGTCGCGCCCGGCCGGCGCGTCCACCCTCGGAGCCATGACGCAGACGCAGACGAGCCCGGCGCAGTCGCCGGAAGAACAGCTGGCCGCCTACTTCGACCCGGCGAACCGCCCCGACCCGTACGCCCTGCTGCACGGGCTGCGCGACGCCTCGCCCTTCACGGTCATGGACGGCGCCATGCTGGTCCTGGGCCGGCACAAGGACGTCGACGCACTGCTGCGCCACCCTGCCGCCAGCGCCGACCGCAGCCGGTCGAAGATCCTCAGCACCGACGCCGTGGCGTCCCGCAAGGAGGTGATGACGTTCCTCGACCCGCCGGACCACACCCGGCTGCGGGGCCTGGTCACCCAGGCGTTCACGCCGCGGATGGTGCAGAACCTGGAGGGGCGGATCCGGGAGATCGTGGACGACCTGGTCCGCCAGGTCGCCGAAGCCGGCTCCCCGGTCGACATCCCGAGCGTCTACGCCTATCCCGTCCCGGTCCGGGTGATCTGCGAGATGCTCGGCGTGCCGCCCGAGGACCACAAGGTCTTCGGTGCCTGGTCCACCGTCCTCGGCCGGGCCCTCGACCCGCTGATGGCCGCCAACCGGACCCCGGAGATCGACAAGGAGGACACCGAGACCCGGGCCGCCTTCTACCAGTACTTCCGCGACCTGATCGCCGACGGGGGAGCGCGGGGCGACGGGCTGCTGCCCAGCCTGGTCCGGGCCGAGGCGGCCGGCGACCGGCTCTCCGAGCCGGAACTGCTCGCCACCCTCGCGCTGCTCGTGATGGCGGGCCACGAGACCACCGCCAACCTGATCAGCCACGGCATCCTCACCCTGCTGCGCCACCCCGAGCAGATGGCGATGCTGCGCGAGGACCCCTCGCTGGCCTTCGCGGCGGTGGAGGAGATCCTGCGCTACGAGCCGTCGGTGCAGATGCTCCACCGGATGACCAAGGAGCGGATCGTCCTGGACGACTACGAGATCCCCGAGGGCACCGACGTCCTGCTGCTCGCGGCCGCGGCCAACCGTGACCCGGAGGTCTTCGAGGACCCCGACCGCTTCGACATCACCCGGCCCCGCGGCAAGCGCCTGGACCACCTGTCCTTCTCCAGCGGACCGCACCGCTGCCTGGGCGCCAACCTCGGCAAGCTGGAGGCCGCCGTGGCCCTCCAGGCGTTCGTCACCCGGGTGGCGGACCCCGAGCTCGTGCCGGAATCGCTCGAGTACCGTCCGCACGTCATCCTGCGCGGGCCCGAGCGGATGTCGGTCCGCTTCTCCGGCATCCGCTGAACCCCCGCCGCAGGACCCCGGGCGCCCCCGGTCACTCCTCCGGGGCGCCCGCCAACTGCTCCACCAGCCGGCGGAAGCCCGGACACTCGGTGAAGTCCTCGGCCTTGCAGTCCAGGGCGTGCTCGATCAGCGTCCTGGACTTCTCGATCTCCTCGATCCGGCGGGTCAGCTCGGCGTGGTGCTCGAGCAGCAGGCTCCGCCGCTCCACCGCGTCGGGCGCGTCGAGCACCCCGCGCAACTGCTCCAGGCTGAAGCCCGCGGTCTTGCCCCGGACGATCATCGCCACCCGTGCGATGTGCCGTGACGTGTAGTAACGCCGGCCGTTGACCCGCTCGGCGGGGGACAGCAGTCCCGTCGCCTCCCAGTGCCTCAGCACGTGCGGACGCAGCTGGAAGCGGTCGGCCAGTTCACCGATGGTCATGGAACTCTCGTCGCCACTTGACTTCATGTTGACATTAACTTGCAGAGTTGTCCCCAGGTCAAGAGAAACCTGCGTCGTAACGAGACGAGCGGAGTGAACATGCTGGACGCGATCATCATCGGCGGCGGCCCCGCCGGAATGTCCGCAGCACTGACCCTGGGCCGCGCCCATCGCACCGTACTGCTCGCCGACAGCGGCCAGGGGCGCAACGCCCCCGCCGATGCCGTGCACAACTTCATCACCCACGACGGCACGCCCCCGCAGCGCCTGCGCGAGCTGGGCCGGGACAACCTCGCCGCGTACCCCACCGTCGACCACCGGGCCGTCGAGGTGGCCTCCGCCCGCCGCCTCGGTGACGACCACTTCGAGGTCGTGCTCGACGACGGCACCGTCGTCGAGTCCCGCCGGCTCCTGCTCGCCACCGGGCTGCGGGACGAACTGCCCGACCTGCCCGGCGTGGCCGAGCTGTGGGGCAAGTCAGCCTTCCACTGCCCGTACTGCCACGGCTTCGAGGCCAGCGGTCGGCGCATCGCCGTCATAGGCGCCGAGCCGGAGCGGGTGCGCCTCGCGCTGCACCTGAGCCGCTTCACCGACGACATGGTCCTGTGCACCGGTGGCGCGGACCTCGAACCGGTGATGCGCAGCGTCCTGGAGGCCAACGGCGTCACGGTCCACGACCAGCCCATCGCCCGGCTGGACGCCGACGGCATCGACCTGCGCCGGATCGTCTTCGCCGACGGCTCGTCACTCGACCGGGACGCCGCCTTCATCAAGACCACGCTGCGCCAGCGCGCCGACTTCGCCGAGCGGCTCGGCTGCGAAACCTTCCCGGACGCCTGCGTCGAGGTCAACGAGTTCGGTCAGACCAGCGTCCCCGGCGTGTACGCGGCCGGCGACATGGCCCGCCGGGCCACCGTGCCCGTGCCGCTCGCCGCCGTCGTCGCCGCCGCCGCCAGCGGCACCGTCGCCGGTACCGTCATCGACCAGGACCTGGTCAGTGTCGACTTCAAGCTGCCCAACCCCTTCGCGTCCGGGAGGGCGTGACCCACCATGTCCGACAGCACCTCCTCCGGAGCCCCCGTCACCGCCTCCGGAAGCGCCGCCGTCGCCCCCGCGCACGGCAGCAACGTCCCCCTGGCCACCGTCGGCCTCGTCCTCGGCATCCTGCTCTCCGTGCTCGACCAGACGGTCGTCGCCATCGCCCTGCCCGACATCACCGCCGACATCGGCGGCGGCGACTCCTTCAGCTGGGTCGTCACCGCCTACGTCCTCGCCTCCACGGCCACCGGCACCCTCTACGGACGGATCAGCGACCGCTTCGGCCGGCGCGGCGTCTTCATCGCCGCCGTCGTGCTCTTCTCCGTCGCCTCGCTGCTCTGCGGCATCGCCCAGTCCATGCCGCAGCTCATCGCCGCCCGGGTGCTCCAGGGCATCGGCGCCGGCGCGCTCTTCGTGATCCCCACGGTCGCGCTGTCCGAGCTGTACCCGGCGCACCTGCGCGGCAAGGTCCAGGGCCTCACCGGCGCGGTCTTCGCCATCGCCAGTGTCGGCGGTCCGCTGGCCGGCGGTGCCCTCACCGACGGCGCGGGATGGCGCTGGATCTTCTACATCAACATCCCGCTCGGCCTGGTGTCCATCGCCCTGTGCGCGTACGCGCTGCGGCTGCCCAAGGCCGCCGCCAGCGAACCGGTCGACCTCGCGGGCTCCGCGCTGCTGATGGGAGCCGTGGTCAGCCTGCTGCTCGTCACCGAATGGGGCGGCCGGGAGTACGCCTGGGGCTCCGGCCAGGTCCTCGGCCTGATCGCGCTCTGTCTGCTGCTCGCCGCCGCGTTCGTGTGGTGGGAGGGCCGGGCCCGCAACCCGCTGCTGCCGCTGCGGCTGTTCACCAACCCCGCGCTGCGGGTCGCGCTGCCCGCGACCGCCGTCGTCGGCATGCTGCTCTACGGCTCGATCGTGTTCATGCCGACCTTCCTGCAGGCGGCCTACGACATGAGCGCCACTCAGGCCGGACTCGCGCTCAACCCGTACTTCATCCCCTTCGTGGTGATCTCCGCCGTCGCCGGCGGAAAGGCGGGCGCCAGCGGCAGGTTCAAGCCCTACCTCCTCACCGGCGCGGGTCTGCTCACCGTGGCCTTCCTGCTCCTCAGCCTGCTGGACCTGGGCAGCCCGTACGCCCTCGTGGCGGTGGAGATGGCACTGCTCGGCCTCGGCTTCGGCCTGCTCATGCAGAACCTGGTCGTGGTCTCCCAGAACGCCGCGGCACCCCCGGACCTGGCGGCCACCACCGCCGCCAACCTGTCCATCCGCGGACTCGGCATGGCCATCGGCGTCGCCCTCTTCGGCAACCTGCTGGCCCGGGAGGTCGCCGGAGGACCCGGCGGCCCCGAGGCCACCGCCGCGGCCATCCCCGAGGTCTTCACCTGGGGCGTGCCGCTGGCCCTTCTGCTCGCGGCGCTCATCGCCCTGCTGCCCCGGCCCGACAAGGCCGGGCACCGGACCGCCCCGGCCGAACCCGCACCCACCCCCGAGGCCGCCTGACCGCGGGCCGGCCCGCGTCCCCCCGGCGCGGGTCGGCCCGCCGCCCACCAGGAGCCGGCTCCCGTCCAGGGGAGGCCCGGCCGGGCCGGGCCCCGGCGGGTCCCGCCGGCCCGGACACCCAGCCCCTGAGGCAACAGCTCCTGAGACCACGGCTCCTGAGACCACGGCCTCGGGGACCACGGCTCTTGAGACCACGGCCTCGGGGACCACGGCTCTTGAGACCACGGCCTCGGGGACCACGGCTCCTGAGACCACGGCCTCGGGGACCACGGCTCCTGAGTCACAGCCCCCGACGCGACGGCACCCCAGACGACAGCCCTTGAGGCACCACCCTCCCAGGCAACGGCCCCTGGCCCCTCACCCGGAAGCAGTCCATGATGCGCTCCCTCTTCCACGCCGCCCACCGCGCCGTCCACCGGATCGCCGGTGGCGACCGCCACGCCGGTCACCACCACCAGGGCCACGCCGCACAGGATCCCGGCGGCATGGGAATCAGCGGCGAGAGTTACGACCGGCTCTCCGGATGGGTGCTGAGCGGGCTCCACCGGCAGGCCGCCGCCGACGTGTGCCGCCGCGCGCCGCGCGACGGGGTCGTCGTCGACATCGGCACCGGACCGGGCCGCCTGCTGCTGCGGATCGCCCGCACCCGGCCCGACCTCGTGCCGCACGGCGTCGACGTCTCGCCCGCCATGGTCTCCCGCGCCCGGGCCAACACCCGGAGACACGGCCTCGACGACCGCGTCACCCTCCACCTCGGCGACGCCGCCGCCCTTCCCCTGCCCGACGCGTCCGCCGACGTCCTCGTCTCCACGCTCAGCATGCACCACTGGGCCGACGTCGCCGCGGCCGTCGCCGAGGCGGCCCGCGTGCTCCGCCCCGGCGGCCGGCTCGTCGTCTACGACTTCCGCGGCGTCTCCGACGGCCCGCTCAACCAGGCCGTCGCCGCCCGACCCGAGTTCACCGGAGCCCCGGTGCGCCGTGAGCGGCTCACCGGCGCGCCCACCCTGCCCTTCCCGCTGTTCGCCCGCATGGAGGTCGAACGCGCCCCGGCACCCGCCACCCCGCACGGCCACACCGCGACGGGCTGACCGGACGGCCACCCCCGAAGGCCCGGACGATCGCGCCTGGCCCCCACCCACCGACGGAGGTTGACTCCCCGCATGGCCACTCAGGAGAACTACGGACCCACCAGCTACGGCGACGAACTCGCCGACATCTACGACCACTGGATCGTCCGCCTGCAGGACGACACCGACGCCACGGTCGGCTTCCTCGCCGCGCTCGCGGACCGTGCCGCCCGCGACACCGGAGTGAAGCGGGTCCTCGAACTGGGCGTCGGCACCGGCCGGGTGGCCCTGCCGCTCAGCGAACGGGGCGTGGACGTCACCGGCATCGACGCCTCGCCCGACATGCTCGACGTGCTCCGGGGCAAGCCCGGCAACGACCGGGTGCAGCTGGTCCTCGGCGACTTCGCCGAACTCGACGTCGAGGGCCCCTTCGCCCTCGCGTACATCGTCTTCAACACCCTCTACAGCCTCTCCTCCCAGGACGAGCAGGTCCGCTGCCTCACCAACGCCGCCCGCCTGCTGCCCGAGCACGGCCGCCTGGTGGTCCAGGGCTTCGTCCCCGACACCGCCCGCTTCGAGATGGCCCGCCAGAGCGGCCAGCTCATGGAGGTCGCCCGGTCCGACGACCACAGCCTGAACCTCGGCGTCGACCGCCACGACCCGGTCACCCAGCGGATGTGGCCGCACTACCGCCTCGACGGCGGCGACGACACCCGCGAGCACACCGTGCAGTTCCGCTACGTCTGGCCCAGCGAACTCGACCTGATGGCCCGCCTCGCCGGACTCACCCCGGAGCACCGGTACGGAGGCTGGGACCGGAGCCCGTTCACCGGCGAGAGCCAGGCCCACGTGTCGGTGTACCGCAAGACGGGGCCGGCGTGACCGAACAGCCCCGGCACGTCCAGGTCGCGGTGATCGGGGCCGGCCTCGCCGGCCTCGGCGCCGCCGTCCAGCTCAAGCGGCGCGGACTGCACTCGTTCACCGTCTTCGAGAAGGCCGGGGACCTCGGCGGCACCTGGCGCGACAACACGTACCCCGGCGCGGGCTGCGACATCCCCTCGCACCTCTACTCGTACTCCTTCGCGCCCTACCGCGACAGCGCCGTGCGCTACCCGCGCCAGCCCGAGGTCCTCGCCTACCTGCGCCGCTGCGCCGACGACCACGGACTCGTCCCCCACCTGCGCTACGGCACCGAGATCACCGCGCTGCGTTACGACGACGCCGCGGGGCACTGGATCCTCGGCACCGCCGACGGCACCGAGCACACGGCGGACGCCGTCGTGACCGCCGTCGGCCAGCTGTCCCTGCCCCGCTACCCGGACCTGCCCGGACTGGACGAGTTCGCCGGCACCGCCTTCCACACCGCCCGCTGGGACCACGACCACGACCTCGACGGCCGCGACGTGGCCGTCATCGGGACCGGCTCCAGCGCCGCCCAGGTCGTTCCCGAGATAGCCGGACGCGTCCGGCGGCTCTACGTCCACCAGCGCTCGCCCAACTGGGTGCTGCCCAAACCGGGCGAACGCTTCCACCCGCTGCTCTCGGCCCTGCTGCGCACCGTGCCCGGCGCCCACGGTGCCTACCGCGGCCTGCTCTTCCGGCGCTCCGAGGCCGTACTGCTGCCCGCGCTGCGCCGCGGCAGGGCGGCCGCCCTGCTCGCCTTCATGGCCCGCCGGCACCTGGCGGGCCAGGTGCCGGACCCGGAGCTCCGCGCCCGCCTCACCCCGCCCTTCGCCATCGGCTGCAAACGCATCGTGCTGTCCTCGGAGTACTTCCCCGCACTCGCCCGCGACAACGTCGAACTCGTCACCGACCCCATCGCCCGGGTCACCGAGAAGGGCATAGAGACCCGGGACGGGACGCTGCGCGAGGTCGACACGATCATCCACGCCACCGGTTTCCGCACGACCGAGTTCCTGGCCCCCATGGAGGTCTCCGGCAGCGGCGGACAGCGACTGGACGAGGTCTGGCGCCACGGCGCGCGGGCCCATCTGGGCATCCACGTACCCGGATTCCCCAACCTCTTCCTCATGTACGGGCCCAACACCAACCTCGGCCACAACTCCGTGACCCTCACCATCGAGGCACAGTCCGACTACGTCGCCCAGTGCGTGCAGCTGCTCTCCGGTCACGCCGAACGGGGCGAACGGGTCGTCCTCGACGCCCGCGAGGAAGCCCTGACGGCCTGGCAGCGGCGCATCGACGAAGGCGCCGCCCGCACGGTCTGGACCGACGACTGCACCAACTGGTTCAAGAACGCCGACGGCACCCTCACCAACAACTGGCCCTACAAGACGGCGCTCTACCGGCGCCTGACCGCGCGGCCCGACCCGGCCGCGCTGCGCCTCCTACCGGCCGGCCGCCTCCCCGCTCGCTGACGGTCGCGCCCCACGAACGGACCGTGCCCCCGGCCCCACCGGCCGCCGGGCGCGGTCCGTCCGTGCGCTCCCACGCGCCCGCCCGAGGTGCCCGATCAGCTCGTCCGATCAGGACTGGGGCCCCACCGCCGTCCGCCCTACCGTGCTGGCCATGACAAACGTGCACGCCACCGGCGGCCTCGAGGCCGCACAAGCCGTCCTCGCGGACGACCAGGCACACCTCTTCCGCGGCTGGGTCCAGCAGGGCGCCTACCGCGGCCTTCCCGTCGCCGGGGCCGAGGGCTCCTGGTTCTGGGACTACGCCGGCAACCGCTACCTCGACTTCGCTTCCCAGCTGGTGTACACCAACCTCGGTCACCAGCACCCCCGGCTCGTCGCCGCCATCAAGGAGCAGGCCGACCGGCTGTGCGTCATCGCCCCGCACTTCTCCGAGGCCCAGCGCTCCACCGCCGCGCGCAAGATAGCCGAGGTCGCCCCCGAGGGCCTCGACCGGGTCCTGTTCACCAACAGCGGCGCCGAGGCCGTCGAGCACGCCGTCCGCCTCGCCCGCCTCCACACCGGCCGGCACAAGCTGCTCTCCGCCTACCACTCCTTCCACGGTGCCACGTCCACCGCCATCCACCTGACCGGCGACCCGCGCCGCTGGCGCAACGACACCGGCACCGCCGGAGTCAGTCGCTTCTTCGCCCCCTACCTCTACCGCTCCGCCTTCTACTCGCGCACCGAGGAGGAGGAGTGCGCGCGGGCGCTGGAGCACCTGGAGCAGGTCATCGTCCTGGAGGGCGCCAGGACCATCGCCGCCATCGTCCTCGAACCCGTCGGCGGCACCAGCAGCGGCGTCCTCGTCCCCCCGGACGGCTACCTGGCCGGCGTCCGCGCCCTGTGCGACCGCTACGGGATCATGCTGATCCTCGACGAGATCATGGTGGGCTTCGGGCGCACCGGCAGCTGGTTCGCCGCCGACCACTGGAACGTCCGCGCCGACCTCGTCACCTTCGCCAAGGGCGTCAACTCCGGCTATCTGCCGCTGTCCGGCGTGATCGTGTCCGACGAGATCGTGGAGACCTTCAGCAAGACGCCCTACCCCGCCGGCACCACCTACTCCGGCCACCCCATGGCCTGTGCCGTCGCCGTCGCCGCCATCGACACGATGCGCGACGAGCACGTCGTGGAGCACGCGGACCGGCTCGGCCGGGAGGTCTTCGGCCCCGAGCTCGCCCGGATCGCCGAACGGCACCCGAGCGTCGGCGAGGTCCGCGGCCTCGGCGCCATCTGGGCCGTGGAGCTGGTCAAGAACAAGGAGACCCGCGAGATGTTCGTCGGGTACGAACAGCCCGACCGGCTCACCCCGCAGGCCGGCGAACTGATGGGCGCCTTCATGCAGCGCGGCCTCAACGCGATGGTCTACCTCAACCGGATCAACATCACGCCGCCCTGCAACATCAGCGAGGAGGACGCTCGCGAGGGCCTGGCCCGACTCGACGACGCCCTCACCGTCGCCGACAAGCACTGCCACTGATCCGCCGCGCGCCCCGGGCGCCGGTGCCTCAGAACAACGGCGTGAACAAGCCGCGTTGGACCACGGCAGCCGCGCCGTAGACGAGCAGCGCGAGCACCGAGCAGAGCAGCAGCACCGCCCGCCGCAGGGAACGGCACCTCAGGGACTTCGCGAACCGCTTCGGACCGTGCTCCAGCTGGAGCACGCGCGCCTCCAGCGTCGTCGAGTCCCCCATCGCCGTTCCCGCGGCGGTCACCTTCTCGTCCGAGAGGGACTTCACCATCGCGCTCGCGAGGACGCTGCGCCCCTCGACCCGGAGCGCCGCCTGGTCCGCCGACAGCTCCTGACGCACCGCCGCGTGCTCCCGGACCGTACGCAGCGGCGGCAGGAACCACAGCGTCGACGAGACCACCTCGGTCAGCAGCCGGCCCAGCGGATGACGCCACCGGGCATGGTGCGACTCGTGCCAGAGCACCGCGGCGAGCTCCTGATCGGACGTACGCTCCACCAGCCGCGAACTGATCGCGACCCGGGGCCGCCACAGCCGGTACGTGACCGCGAACGGGGAGTCGGCACGGACCTGCACCACGTCCGTCCCCGGCGCCACCCGGCGCGCGATCCGCACCAGCCGGCCGGACGGGCGCACGGTGTTCTCCGCCACCCACGAGGCCAGCCGGGCCGACGCCAGCAGACAGCGCGCCACGCTGCGGCAGCCCGCGAGCGCGCTCACCAGGATGACCAGGAGCGCGCAGCCGATCACCAGCGCGTCCACGAGCCGCACCGGCCCGGCGCCGCCGCCGTGCCGGACCTCGTCCGGCAGCCCCGAAGCGATGTGCCAGAGCTCCAGGGTGACCGCCACGGTGACGACCGGGCAGAGAACGAGCCCCACCAGACAGGCAGGGCTCCTGCGAATGCTGCGTACCACGGACACCAGTTCATTCCCCCGTATGTCGATCGAATCGACGGCATCGCCTCCGGCGGATCAGCCCGGTTCGGGTTCTCCCTGCACCAGCCGCATCAAACGGGACCGCAGATGCGGTTCCGTCTGGCACTGGTCCACGAAGTGCGCGACCGCCGCCACCCCGTGATCACGGATGACGTCGCGCACCGCCAGTTCGGCTACGTCGGCGACCGTCGGTTCGTAGATGAATCCCCGGCCCACGGCCGAACGGCACAGCACGTTGCGCGCCGCGAGCCGGCTCAGCACCGTCATCACCGTCGTGTACGCCAGGGGGTCGGCGCGCCCCTGGTTCAGCCTCTCCTGAACCTGCCGCACACTGAGCGGCCGGCCCGCCCGCCACAGCACGGTGAGGATCTCGGCGCCGAGCGGGCCCAGCAACTTGCCCAACTTGCCGGCATGGTCTCCGGTCATGAGCACCACGGTCCTCGGTCAGTCCGAACGGTGGGAAACCCCGAGACGGTTGCGACGCATCGCCTCCATGCGCACCATACCCACCACCACCAGACCGAAGCCATACCAGACGAGGTCGTGGTAGAAGTCGACGGATGTCCCCTGGGAGTGTTTCCACATATCCAAAAAGAATCCCGCGAGTTCCACCGCGCCACCCGCGGCGAAGAGCCATCCGGAAATCCGGAAACCCGCCTGAAAGGCCAGCGCGGAACCCGTGACCAGAATGATGGCCGCACCCGAATAGATCCCCAGGTGAATCGTCCACAGCGCATTGGGGGGCTCCGGGACGAACGACACGTTCTTCGCGTGCCAGTAGGTGTCGAAGGCCTGACCGAAGAGATAGACGGCCACCGCGGCGAAGGCCACGACCCGCAGCCTCCCCACGGCGTCCTGAGCGCGATGAGCGCCACCCGTGTCCGGCCGTACCTCTGTCCTCGCCCGTGTGGAATCCATACCGCTACGGTGCCCCGCGCCTCGTTCCGCGCGGACCCGACACCGGACGAGCAGAACGACCGCCCGAACGGCCACTGCGCACGACCGCTCCACCGGACGTCGAAGGTCCGGCCGCCTCGGTCTCGCCCCGGCCGCTCCGCCCCGCCCAGAGTCGGCCCATGTCCCACGATCCCGCCCTCGCCCGCGACCTGTTCCTCGCCCACGTCGTCGGCCACCGCGACGGCCCCATCCCGCTCACGTACGCCATGGTCGCCGGCGCCACCGCGCTCTACGCGTCCTTCGACGCCCTCCGACTGCGCTGGAAGGAACCCCGGTTCGAGGCCGGCCGCGTACGGCGCCCCCTTCCCCCGCTGCTCACCCGCACCGCCGACCACCCCCTCGCGCGCCGCACCCTCCGACTGCTCGGCCTGGCCCTCGCCGTCCTCACCGTCGGCGTGCTCACCACCGGCTACGGCGGCACGGAACTCGGCCTCGGCACGTTCTTCGTCGTCTTCTGGGTCGGACTCGTCCCCGCCTCCCTGCTGTTCGGTCCCTTCTGGCGTCTGCTCAACCCGCTGCGCACCGCCCACGAACTGCTCTGCCTGGTGCTGCGCATCGATCCCGAGCGGGGCCTGCGCCCGTTGCCCGACCGCCTCGGCCACTGGCCGGCCGCCGCGGGCCTGCTCGCCTTCGCCTGGCTCGAACTCGCCTCGCCGGACCGGGACTCGGCCCTCCCCGTCCTGCTGTGGCTCTGGGTGTACGCCGCCGTCCAGCTCACCGCGGCCGCCGTCTACGGCGCCCGCTGGTTCGAACGCGGCGACGCCTTCGAGGCCTACTCGAACCTGATCGCCGCGCTCTCCCCGCTGGGCCGCGCACCCGACGGCCGGCTCGCCCTGCGCAACCCCTTCGACGGTCTCGCCGCCGTGCGCCCCACCCCCGGGCTCACCGCCACCGTGTCCGTGATGCTCGCCACCACCGCCTTCGACAGCCTCTCCAACCTGGGCTGGTGGAAGCGGCTCGTGCAGGACCTGCCCACCTCGCCCGCCCGCACCGCCGGGCTGCTCTCCGCCGCCCTCCTGGTGGCCCTGCTGATGTGGCTCTCCGGCCGCGCCGCCCGCCTGCTCGCCCGCGACGGCACCTGGGACACCCCGCTGATGGCGCCCTCACTCGTTCCCATCGCCGTCGGGTACGTCATCGCCCACTACGCCTCCGTGTTCCTCCTGGAGTCCCAGCGCCTCGTCGACGTCTTCCTCGTCAGCGGGCCGCACGGTTCGCTCCACGACGGCGGCGTCCAGGCCACCTCGTACGCCGTGCCCTCCGCCGTCGTCATGTCGCTGGTCCAGGTGACCGCCGTCGTCACCGGACACGTCCTCGGTGTGATCGCCGCCCACGACTCCGCCGTCGGCGCGCTGCCCGAGGACCGCAGCGTGCTGCCGCAGATACCCCTCTTCACCGCCATGGTCGGCCTGACCCTGGGCGGGCTCGCGCTCCTCTACAGCAGCTGACGGGACGACCGGAGGGACACGGAGAAGGGGGCCGTCCGACCGGACGGCCCCCTTCTGCCTTCACCGCACGCGGCGGCCCGGGGCTACTCCTCCCGCGCCCAGCGCGCCAGCTCCGTCAGCTCGGCGACCAGCGCGTCGACGAAGCGTCGGACGGTCTCCGGACGGTGGCGGTTCCGGCTCAGCCCGATCGTCAGGTTCAGGCGTCCGGCCACCACGAAGCCGATCACGTCGACCAGCCGGAACCGCGTCCCCTCCGCGCTGCGCTGCTGCCCGTAGGCCATGCGCGGCACGCTCAGCAGATCGCTGCGCAGGAACACCTCGTCCACCTGGCCCAGATAGTTCACGCCCACCTCCGGCCGCGGCAGGCCGGCCAGCTCCGCCGCCGGACCGTCCGACAGGTACCGCAGCAGGCCGTGCCCCGCTCCCTGCCCCGGCTGGGAGCGGGCCTGGCGGACCGCCCGCCGCAGTGCCTCCACCGGCGAGTCCGCCCGCTCCGCCTCGAACAGCACCGGGACGAGCGTGGAGAACCGTCCCACCGTACGGCCGACGGACACGTCCGGCACCGGCAGGTCGCGGCCGTGCCGCTCCAGGTCGACGAGCACCCGGTGCACCGGCGCGTCCTCCAGCGGCAGTGCGCGCAGCACGGCCGAGCACAGCACTTCGGACAGGTCGGCCCGCAGGCGCCGCGGCAGCAGGCGCACCAGCGCCTCGGTCACCTCGCGGTCCACCCGCACGGTGTGGTTCTCCAGCGACTCCAGCGAGTTCGGGCCCGTCTCGTGGTCCAGGAGGATCCGCGAGGGCGCGCCGCGCAGCGGCGCGGCCCAGTGTCCGAGCTCGGACCGCACCTCCTCGCTCCGGGCGTACTCCGCGAGGCCGCGGGTCCAGGCACGGAACGACGAGGTCTTCGGAGGCAGTTCGCCGGCTCCGCCCCCTTCGAGGTCGGCGTAGCAGCCGAGCAGGTCCTCGAGGACGATCCGGCCGGAGTAGTGGTCCACGGCCAGCCAGTGCGCCAGGAACAGCACACAGTGCGGGCGGTCGCCCATGTCGAAGTACGCCATCCGCAACAGCGGCCCCTCGGCGAGGTCCAGACTCGCCTGGAGCGTGTCGCTGATCTCCACGCTCCGGCGCTTCTGCGCCCGGCTGTCCAGGTCCGACAGGTCGTACGTGGAGAAGGGCAGCTCCTCCCGCTCGTCGTACGGCGCGACCTCCGCGCGCCAGCCGTTGCGGGCCTCGGACGCCGCGGTGAAGCGCAGCCGGAGCGCGTCGTGGTGGGCCAGGACCTCGCGCAGCGCGGTGGCCAACAGGCCTGGGTCGAGCGGGCGCTGGAGGGAGAGCAGGAACGAGGCGTCGTTCCAGTGGTGGCGCCGGGGCAGGTCCTGACCGAGGAACCAGTACTGCGAGGGCGTCAGTTCCGTCGGGCCGACAGGGTCGTCCGCGCCGCCGCGCATCCTCGCCGAGCCCGCTGTCAGTGCCTGTTGGGTGATGGTGGGGTTCTGGAAGATGTCGTGGAGGGTGAGGTGGAGGCCGTTCTGGTCGGCTTGGGCGGTGGCGCGGAGGGC
>NZ_JBFAXU010000036.1:0-72082 GCF_040680975.1 Streptomyces sp. NPDC051921 | reverse complement strand
GGCGACGTCCACGACATCGGCAAGAACCTCGTCGACATCATCCTCTCCAACAACGGCTACAACGTGGTCAACCTGGGCATCAAGCAGCCCGTCTCTGCGATCCTGGAAGCGGCCGAGGAGCACCAGGCCGACGTCATCGGCATGTCCGGTCTCCTGGTCAAATCGACCGTGATCATGAAGGAGAACCTGGAGGAGCTGAACCAGCGCGAGCTGGCCGCCAAGTACCCCGTGATCCTCGGCGGCGCGGCCCTCACCCGGGCCTACGTCGAGCAGGACCTGCACGAGATCTACCAGGGCGAGGTCCGCTACGCCCGCGACGCGTTCGAGGGCCTGCGCCTGATGGACGCCCTCATCGCGGTCAAGCGGGGCGTGCCCGGCGCGACCCTGCCGGAGCTGAAGCAGCGCCGGGTCGCCAAGGGCGCGGGCGCCCCGCAGATCGACGAGCCGGAGCCCGGCGGCCGCTCGGACGTCGCCACCGACAACCCGGTCCCGACCCCGCCGTTCTGGGGCACCCGCGTCGTCAAGGGCATCCCGCTCAAGGACTACGCCAGCTGGCTCGACGAGGGCGCCCTGTTCAAGGGGCAGTGGGGCCTCAAGCAGAACCGGGCCGGTGACGGGCCGTCATACGAGGAGCTCGTGGAGACCGAGGGCCGGCCGCGGCTGCGCGGCTGGCTGGAGCGCCTGCACACGGAGAACATGCTGGAGGCGGCCGTCGTCCACGGCTACTTCCCCTGCGTCTCCAAGGGCGACGACCTGATCATCCTCGACGACGCCGGCAACGAGCGCACCCGCTTCACCTTCCCGCGCCAGCGCCGCGGCCGCCGTCTCTGCCTGGCGGACTTCTTCCGTCCGGAGGAGTCCGGCGAGACCGACGTCGTCGGCCTCCAGGTCGTCACCGTCGGCTCGCGGATCGGCGAGGCCACGGCCAAGCTCTTCGAGTCCGACTCCTACCGCGACTACCTGGAGCTGCACGGTCTGTCCGTGCAGCTGGCGGAGGCCCTGGCCGAGTACTGGCACGCCCGGGTCCGCGCCGAGCTCGGCTTCGGCGGCGAGGACCCCGAGGACGTCGAGGACATGTTCGCGCTCAAGTACCGCGGCGCGCGCTTCTCGCTCGGCTACGGCGCCTGCCCCGACCTGGAGGACCGGGCGAAGATCGCCGAGCTCCTGGAGCCCGAGCGCATCGGCGTCCACCTCTCCGAGGAGTTCCAGCTCCACCCCGAGCAGTCCACGGACGCCATCGTCATCCATCACCCGGAGGCGAAGTACTTCAACGCTCGGTAACCGGTGCGGGGGTAAATCCCTGCGTCTCGTGTGATCCGGACGTACACTGGTCGGTCCAGTGCAGGCCGGTCGCCCCACCCCCGTACCGGGGAGGGTGACCGGCCTCTTCGTCCCTCCGTGGAGGTGTGCCGGATGACCAGTACGGTCCCCGCGTCCTTGTTCCGTGCCAACGGCAGCTCCGCCCTGCAGGCGGTCTTCCTCGACATGGACGGCACCCTCGTCGACACCGAGGGCTTCTGGTGGGACGCGGAAGTCGAGGCCTTCGCGGACCTCGGACACCGCCTCGACGAGGCCTGGCGGGACATCGTCGTCGGCGGGCCGATGACCCGCAGCGCCGGCTATCTCATCGAGGCCACGGGCGCGGACATCACCCTGGAAGAGCTCACCGTCCTGCTCAACCAGAAGTTCGAGCAGCGCATCGACCGGGGCGTGCCGCTGATGCCGGGCGCCGACCGGCTGCTCACCGAGCTCGCCCGGCACAACATCCCCACCGCCCTGGTGTCGGCCTCGCACCGCCGGATCATCGACCGCGTGCTCGCCTCCCTGGGGCGGGACCGGTTCGCGCTGACCGTCGCGGGCGACGAGGTGTCCCGTACGAAGCCGCACCCGGAGCCGTACCTGACCGCCGCCCGCGGGGTCGGCGCCGAACCGGCGCTGTGCGCGGTCGTCGAGGACACCGCGACCGGTGTCGCCGCGGCGGAGGCGGCGGGCTGCCGGGTCGTCGCGGTGCCCTCCGTCGCCCCCATCGCGCCCTCCGGGGGACGGGTGGTGGTGCGCTCCCTGGAGGAGGTCGACGTCCCCTTCCTGAGGACGCTCATCGCCACGCCCAAGGGCCTCTGAGCCCCCTCGGGTTCGCATCCGGAAACGTTCAGGCCATCCGCCGAAAAGAACCCTGAGTGAGCTTGGTCACCCAGAGTGCCGACCGGCGGGTGGCCTGTCTGCGTGCGGTGTCCGGAACCTGACGGTTCGGCGCCGACCTTGTGTCCTGATTCGCTCCCGACCGTACGAATCATTCCCGCGCATGACTATCGAACTCACCGTATTCATGAACGCGCGGCCCCTGCCCCCGCCCTCTTCGCAGTACGGCGGCACCGGTGTGGACCATTAATCTTTCGCACGTACTCCGCCGCACCTTCCGCGTGCCCCCGGCGCTCACCCCAGCCGCCGCGTACACAGGACCGATCGCACCCCGTACCGGCCCGATCGACCGCCCCGACGGGCGGCCGGCGGAGTGACCGAAGCCGCTGTAGACGTGCCGGCCGTCACCCCGCGCCGGATGAGGAGAACGTTCCCCGATGAACCGCAAGACCCTGGTGCTGCCCGCCGTGGCCGCACTGCTCACCCCCCTGCTCGCCGGATGCGGTGGAGGGAACCAGAGCAGAGCGATCGTCGTCGGCACCACGGACCAGTTCGTCGCCACCGAGGACGCCCCCGCCCCGCTCGACCCGGCCTTCGCCTACGACACCGGCGCCTGGAACATCCTCCGCCAGACCGTGCAGACCCTCATGCGCGTCCCGCGCGGCAGCGGCCAGCCGGTCCCGGAGGCCGCCCGGAGCTGCGGCTTCTCCGACAAGGAGAGCGAGAGCTACCGCTGCACCCTCCGCGAGGGCCTGACCTTCGCCGACGGCACCCCCGTCACCGCCGAGGACGTCAAGTTCTCCGTCGAGCGCGTGCTCGCGATCAAGTCCGACAACGGCACCGCGGCCCTGCTCGCCAACATCGACACCGTCGAGACCAAGGGCGAGCTCGAGGTGATCTTCCACCTCAAGACCCCCGACGCGACCTTCCCGTACAAGATCTCCACCCCCGTCGCCGGCATCCTCAGCAGGACCAAGTACGACGGCAAGGACCTGCGCAAGGGCTTCGACGTCGACGGCTCCGGCCCGTACACGATGAAGGCCGAGACCGACGGCGACCAGGTGACGAAGTTCGTCTTCACCAAGAACCCCACGTACAAGGGCGCCATCACCCTGCGCAACGACAAGGTCGAACTGCGCACCTTCGGCGACGCCGACGGCATGGACAAGGCGCTGCGCGACGACACCATCGACATGGCGGCCCGCGCCATGTCGACGGCGCAGATCAAGGAACTCACCGAGAAGCCCCAGGAGGGCATCGACCTCACCGAGGTCCCCGGCCTGGAGATCCGCTACCTCGGCTTCAACACCAAGGCCCCCGCCGTCGAGGAGAAGGCCGTCCGACAGGCCATGGCCTCCGTCGTCGACCGCGGCCGACTGGTCGAGCAGGTCTACGGCCCCACCGCCGAGCCGCTCTACTCGCTGATCCCCTCCAGCATCACCGGTCACGCCACCTCGTTCATCGACACCTACGGCCAGCCGGACACCGTCAAGGCCGCCAAGATCCTGCGGGACGCCGGGGTGCAGACCCCCGTCAAGGTCACCCTGAACTACACCACCGACCACTACGGCGCCGAGACGGCCAAGGAGTTCGAGGCCCTGCGCGGCCAGCTCAACGCCACCAAGCTCTTCGACGCCCGGATCCAGGGCACGGAATGGTCCAAGTTCCGCCCGGCGCAGAAGCGCGGCGACTACGCCGTCTACGGCCTCGGCTGGTTCCCGGACTACCCGGACCCGGACAACTACATCGCTCCGTTCCTCGACAGCGACAACTTCCTCAACACCCCCTACGTCAACCAGTCCGTCCGTGACCGGCTGATCCCGCAGTCGCGCCGCGAGGCCGACCGCAACGCCGCGACCCCCGTCTACGAGCAGATCCAGAAGATCGTCGCCAAGGACGTGCCCGTGCTGCCGCTGTGGCAGGGCAAGCAGTACGTCGCAGCCCGCGACGACGTCACCGGCGTGGAATGGGCGCTGAACACCTCCTCCGACCTGCTCCTGTGGGAGCTCGGACGCGGCACCGCCTGACCCCTTCGTTTCTACCGGCCGCGCAGCCGTTGCGCGGCCGGCCTGGCAAGAGATCAAGAGGCAAGTTCTGTGAAGGCACACAACAAGTGGCTGACGGCCCCGCTCGCGGCGGGTCTGGCCGCCGCCCTGCTCAGCGGCTGCGGCACCGAACAGGGCGGCGACTCCGGGGGCTCCGGGGCAGCCGTGCGCGTCGGCATGTCGGACGAGATCCAGGCGACCGACCCCGCCGCCGGTTACGACCCCGGCTCGTGGCTGCTGTTCAACAACGTCTTCCAGTCCCTGCTCGCCTTCCCGAAGGGCGCCTCCGAGCCCGAGCCCGAGGCCGCCGACAAGTGCGGCTTCTCGGCCGGCAGCAAGGTGTACACCTGCACCCTGCGCGAAGGCCTCAAGTTCTCCAACGGCAACCCGCTCACCTCGGAGGACGTCAAGTTCTCCTTCGAGCGCGCCCTGAAGATCGCCGACCCCAACGGCCCCGCCCCGCTGCTCTCCTCGATCGCCTCCATCGAGGCCCCCGACGAGAAGACCGTCGTGTTCAAGCTGAAGGTGCCCGACGCCACCTTCCCCAGCAAGATCGCCTCGGGCGCCGGTTCCATCGTCGACCACCGCGAGTACGCCGCCGACGCACTGCGCACCGACGGCAAGGCCGTCGGCTCCGGCCCGTACAAGCTCGACTCCTTCAGCGGGACCGAGGCCGTCTTCAGCGCCAACGAGTCCTACCAGGGCAACGCCAAGCGGAAGAACGGCGGCGTCACGCTCAAGCTCTACGGCGGTGACCGCGAGGCCCTGTCCAAGGCCCTCTCGGCCGGTGACGTCGACGTCGCCTACCGAGGCCTGTCCGCCGACGACATCGCCGCCCTGGAGAACTCCCAGAACGACGACAAGGGCATCCAGGTCGTCCAGGGCTCCAGCGCCGAGGTCCAGCACATGGTCTTCAACGTCAAGGACCCGGTCGTCGGCAAGCTCGGTGTCCGCAAGGCCATCGCCCACCTCGTCGACCGCGAGGCGCTCGTCCAGAACGTCTACAAGTCGACCGCGACGCCGCTCTACTCCATCGTCCCGGCCGGGATCGCCGGACACTCCACCTCGTTCTTCGACACCTACGGCGAGCCCGACGCGGCCAAGGCGAAGAAGGCGCTGCGCGACGCGGGGATCAAGGACAAGGTCAAGCTCACCCTCTGGTCCACCCCGAACCGCTTCGGCCCCTCCACCGACCAGATGATGGACGCGATAGCCGCCCAGCTCAACGACAGCGGCCTCTTCGACGCCAAGGTCGAGTCCGTGCCGTTCGAGCAGTACGAGAAGGACATCGCGGCCGGCAAGTACGGCGTGTACGTCCGCGGCTGGGTCCCGGACTACCCGGACGCCGACAACTTCACCTCCCCGTTCTTCGGCGACGACAACGTCCTCGGCAACCGCTACAAGAACGCCCTGATCACCGGCGAGCTCCTGCCGGCCGTCGCGGCGTCCCCCGACCGGTCCGAGACCGGCTCCACCTACACCAAGGTCCAGGACCTCGTCGCCGACGAGCTCCCGCTGCTGCCGCTGTGGCAGGGCAAGCAGTACGCCGTGGCCCGCGACACCGTCACCGGCCTGGAATGGACCCTCGACGCCTCCACCGTCTTCCGCTTCTGGGAGATCAAGAAGGGCTGACGGCGCCCCCGACACGGGAAGGGCCCGGCACACACCCCGTGTGCCGGGCCCTTCCCGTCGTCCGCCCCGTCGGCCCGCTCACTGCGCGCCGGGGCGCACCAGGCCGCTCTCGTACGCGTACACCGCCGCCTGCACCCGGTCGCGCAGGCCCAGCTTCGTCAGCACATGGCCCACATGCGTCTTGACGGTCGTCTCACTCACGAACAGGTCCGCCGCGATCTCCGCGTTCGACAGGCCGCGCGCCACCAGCTTCAACACCTCGACCTCACGGTCGGTCAGCGTCTGCAGCGTGTCCGGCACCTGCTCCTCGCCCGACGGCAGATGCGCCGAGTACTTGTCGAGCAGCCGACGCGTGATCGACGGCGCCAGCATCGCCTCGCCCGCCGCGACCACCCGGATCGCCTGCACCAGCTCATGGGCCGGCGCGTCCTTCAGCAGGAAACCGCTCGCCCCCGCCCGCAGCGCCTCCACCACGTACTCGTCGAGGTCGAACGTCGTCAGCACCAGAACCTTCGCCGGGCCGTCCCGGCCCGGACCGGTGATCTGCCGGGTGGCCTCCACCCCGTCCATCCGCGGCATCCGGATGTCCATCAGGACCACGTCGGGCTGCAGCGCCCGCACCTGGTCGAGGGCCTGCAGGCCGTCCCCGGCCTCACCCACCACCGCGATGTCCTGCTCCGCCTCCAGAATCATCCGGAAACCGGTGCGCAGCAGTGGCTGGTCGTCGACCAGTAGGACGCGGATCGCCACGAAAACTCCTTCATCGGCCTGCATGCGGCCCGAACGCGCCTCAGACGGCGGGCGGGACCTGATCCATTCTGCCCTGACCGCCCCGACCGGGTTCCCCCGACTCGGGCGCGCGCGGGGGCACCACCGGCAGCGGATACACCGGGGGAGTGCCGCCGAACTCCGGACACACCGCCTGGTGGTCGCACCAGCCGCACAGCTTCGTCGGCCGCGGCCGCCAGTCACCCGTCTCCGTCGCCAGCCGGATCGCCTCCCACAGCGCGAGCAGCTTGCGCTCCACCCGCAGCAGATCGGCCTCGACCGGGTCGTACGTCAGCACCTCACCACTGCCCAGGTAGACCAGCTGCAGCCGACGCGGCACCACGTTCTTCAGCCGCCACACCACCAGCGCGTAGAACTTCATCTGGAACAGCGCGCCCTCGCTGTACTCCGGGCGGGGCGCCTTGCCCGTCTTGTAGTCGACGATCCGCACCTCGCCCGTCGGCGCCACGTCGACCCGGTCGATCACCCCGCGCAGCCGCAGCCCCGACGGCAGCTCCGTCTCCACGAACAGCTCGCGCTCCGCCGGTTCGAGCCGCGTCGGGTCCTCCAGCGTGAACCAGCGCTCGACCAGCTGCTCCGCCTCCGACAGCCACCGCGCCAGCCGCTCGGCCGCGGGCTCCGTGGGATCCCCCGCGGCGTCACCGCCCTCCGCGAACAACTCGCCCAGCTCCGGACGCGACGCGAGCAGCCGGTCCCACTGGCCCGGGACCAGCGACTTCGCCCGCGGCGCCGTGCGCTCCACCGCCGGCACGTCGAACAGACGCTCAAGGACCGCGTGCACCAGCGTCCCGCGGGTCGCCGCCGCACTCGGCTTCTCCGGCAGCCGGTCGATCACCCGGAACCGGTAGAGCAACGGGCACTGCATGAAGTCACTCGCCCGCGACGGCGACAACGACATGGGCGCCCTGGGTCCCCGCTCCACCGGCGGCGGCTGCTCGCTCGTAGTCATGACACCGACCCTACGGCCAGCCACCGACAGCGACGGCCCGCCCGACCCTGATCCACCCGACGGGCCCGCGCGGAATACCATCGACGCAGGACCCCGTCGCGCTGCATGATCGATCCGTGACCGAGCGCGCGGACCGAGCAGCTCGGCGACGAAAGGAACCCGTGAACCAGGACGAGTCCAAGCCGCAGCGGACCGAGGAACCGGGCGGCGGCATCCTCATGGGCCGGCCCTTCGGCGTGCCCGTCTACGTCGCGCCCAGCTGGTTCCTGGTCGCCGCCCTGATCACCTGGGTCTTCGGCGACCAGATCGAACGCGTCCTGCCCGAGCTCGGCGCCGCCCGCTACCTCGTCTCCCTCTTCTTCGCCATCGCCTTCTACGCCTCCGTGCTCGTCCACGAACTGGCCCACACCCTCGCCGCACTCCGCTTCAAGCTCCCGGTGCGCCGCATCCAGCTCCAGTTCTTCGGCGGCGTCTCCGAGATCGACAAGGAGACCGAGACCCCCGGCCGCGAGTTCGTCCTCGCCTTCGTCGGCCCGCTGCTCTCCCTCGTCCTCGCCGGGATCTTCTACCTCACCCTGTACGCCGTCGAACCCGGCACCGTACCCGGCGTCCTCCTCGGCGGCCTGATGATCTCCAACCTCATCGTCGCGGTCTTCAACCTGCTGCCCGGCCTGCCCCTCGACGGCGGCCGGATGCTCCGCGCCGTCATCTGGAAGATCACCGGGAACGCGATGAGCGGCACCGTCGCCGCCGCCTGGGTCGGCCGCGCACTCGCCGTCACCGTCCTCATCGGACTCCCGCTGCTCACCCGCACCGGACTCCTCGGCAACTCCACCGCGGAGATCGACGGCTTCACCACCGTCACCGACGCCCTGCTCGCCGCGATCCTCGCCGCGATCATCTGGACCGGCGCCGGCAACAGCCTCCGCATGGCCCGGCTGCGCGAACACCTCCCCGAACTCCGCGCCCGCACCCTCACCCGCCGCGCCATCCCCGTCGAGACCGCCACCCCGCTCTCCGAAGCCCTCCGCCGCGCCAACGAAGCGGGCGCCCGCGCCCTCGTCGTCGTCGACGGCCACGGCACCCCCACCGGCATCGTCCGCGAGACCGCCATCGCCGGCGTCCCCCAGCACCGCCGCCCCTGGGTCGCGGTCAGCGCCCTCTCCCAGGACCTCGTCGACGGCATGAAAGTGCCCGTGGAACTCACCGGCCAGCCCCTCCTCGACCACCTCCGCGCCAGCCCGGCGACCGAATACCTGGTCGTCGAGGACAGCGGCGAGATCTACGGAGTCCTCTCCACGGCCGACGTCGAGCGGGCCTTCGTGAAGGCCATGGCACGACCCGGTTCGTAGGCCCGGTACCCTGTTCACATGTCCGAACCGACCGGTGCCGCCCGCCGTCGCGGGCCCTTCAAGGTCGGGGACCAGGTCCAGCTCACCGACCCCAAGGGACGCCACTACACGTTCACGCTCGAGGCCGGGAAGAACTTCCACACCCACAAGGGTTCCTTCCCGCACGACGAGCTGATCGGTGCTCCCGAGGGCAGTGTTGTCCGTACCACGGGAAACGTCGCCTACCTCGCGCTGCGCCCCCTGCTCCCCGACTACGTCCTGTCCATGCCCCGCGGCGCCGCCGTGGTCTACCCCAAGGACGCGGGGCAGATCCTGGCCTTCGCCGACATCTTCCCCGGCGCCCGCGTCGTCGAAGCGGGCGTGGGCTCCGGCTCTCTGAGCTCCTTCCTGCTGCGCGCCATCGGCGACAGCGGCATGCTGCACTCCTACGAGCGCCGCGAGGACTTCGCCGAGATCGCCAAGGGCAACGTCGAGCGCTACTTCGGCGGCCCGCACCCCGCCTGGCAGCTGACCGTCGGCGACCTCCAGGACAACCTGTCCGACACCGACGTCGACCGCGTCATCCTGGACATGCTCGCCCCCTGGGAGTGCCTGGAGGCCGTCTCCAAGGCGCTCGTCCCCGGCGGCATCCTCTGCTGCTACGTGGCCACCACCACGCAGCTCGCCCGCACCGTGGAATCCATCCGCGAGTTCGGCTGCTACGCCGAGCCGCAGCCCTGGGAATCCATGATCCGCAACTGGCACGTCGAGGGCCTGGCCGTCCGACCGGACCACCGGATGATCGGCCACACCGGCTTCCTCGTCACCGCCCGCCGCCTCGCGGACGGCGTCGAGCCCCCGATGCGCCGCCGCCGCCCCGCCAAGGGCGCCTACGGCGAGGACTACGAAGGCCCCAACAAGGGCTGAAGCCCCGACAGGGGCTGACGCCCCGACAACGCGCGCGTGCCGCCGCCGAGTTCCCGCCCCAGGCGTGGAAGTCGACGGCGGCACCCTCATGTTCGGCCCCCGCACCCGGCGCCGCCCCGCGGCCCGGGCGACGGCACACGACAAGGACCGACCCGCCTGTTCCGCCGCCCTGTGACGTGTGGCACGATGCCCGGAGCTCCTTCCGCACCACCCTCACAGGAGACTTCTCGCGTGCAGACCCCCGCCGTCACGGACCTGGCGCACACCCACGCCCGGCCGCTGCACTGGCTGGCCACCGCCACCGCGATGGCCGGAGTCGTCGCCCTCGCCGGCCTCGTCCAGCCCGGTCCGGCAGGAGCCGCCGCGGCACCCGCCCCCCTGCCCGCCCCCGACGCCGCCACCGCGCACTACCCGCTCGCCTGCGGCGGAGCCCCCAACAAGATCGCCCAGCAGGCCACCGGAGACCTCGACGGCGACGGGAACCCCGAGACCGTCGCAGTCGTACACTGCGAAGCCGGCTCCGGGACGCCACCCAGCGGCATCTACGTGCTCACCCACGGCAAAGGCGCCAGCACCCCCGCGGCCCGCGTCGTGGCCACCCTCGTCGAGCCCTCACAGCTCAAGAACGTCACCGACTTCGCCGTACGCGACGGCGCCGTCCAGGCCACCCTGCTCGGCTACTCGTCCCCCGACGTCCCCAGCTGCTGCCCCGACCAGCGGGAGCAGGTGAAATGGCGCTGGCGAGGCGGATCGTTCGTCCGCACCGGCCAGGACGAGGCGCGCGCCGTCTGACCCGGCCCGCCCGTCACCGGACGGTCACTCGGCGTCGGGACCGTACACCTCGACGCCGTCCCTGACCCGCCGCACGTGGATGCAGTCACCCGGGCACTCCTTCGCGGAGTCCACCACGTCCACCAACAACGGCAGCGGCACCGGCGTCGTCGCCCCCGGCTCCTGCAGCAGTTCGTCGTCCGCGCTCTTCACATACGCGAGCCCGTCGATGTCGAGCTCGAAGACCTCCGGCGCGTACTGAACACAGATCCCGTCCCCGGTGCACAGGTCCTGGTCGATCCAGACCTCGAGCGCCTCCTCGGCGCCGGCGGCCGGGGCCTCCTGCTGCACGGTCATGTCTCCTGCCGTTTCTGCGTCGCGCGGGTAAGTCGGGCCAAGCCTGACGGGTGTTGACCACCCACGACGATACAACCGCCCGCTTTTGCAATGACCAGCGGTGGGTATTCCCCTGGCGTGAGGGGAAGCGCAAGGGTGAAGATCGGACACACCTCGGAGTCTTTTTGATCTAGGGGTTTCAATCATCACCCACCCAGGTAGGGTCAGGAAGCGTCCAGCTCCCCTTGGAGGAGGTGAGGACCGTGGCAGCCCACGACGACGACATCAACCGCGGCATCCGGCCCGGGCGGGGGTCTGAGGACCCCGCCGGTCAGGTTGCCTATCTCGAGCAGGAAATCGCCGTCCTGCGCCGCAAGCTCGCCGACTCTCCGCGTCACACGAGGATTCTCGAGGAGCGGATCGTCGAGCTGCAGACGAACCTGGCCGGCGTGTCCGCTCAGAACGAGCGACTCGCCAATACGCTCCGTGAGGCCCGGGACCAGATCGTGGCCCTCAAGGAGGAGGTCGACCGGCTCGCCCAGCCGCCGGCCGGCTTCGGTGTCTTCCTGCAGGCGAATGAGGACGGCACGTGCGACATCTTCACCGGGGGCCGCAAGCTCCGGGTGAACGTCAGCCCCAGCGTCGAGCTCGACGAGCTCAGGCGGGGCCAGGAAGTCATGCTCAACGAGGCGCTCAACGTGGTCGAGGCCATGGAGTTCGAGCGCGCCGGCGACATCGTCACCCTCAAGGAGATCCTCGAGGACGGCGAGCGCGCCCTGGTGATCGGCCACACCGACGAGGAACGGGTGGTGCGGCTCGCCGAGCCGCTGCTGGACATCACCATCCGCCCCGGCGACGCCCTGCTCCTGGAACCCAGGTCGGGCTACGTCTACGAGGTCGTCCCCAAGAGCGAGGTCGAAGAGCTCGTCCTCGAAGAGGTCCCGGACGTCGACTACGACAAGATCGGCGGCCTGGGCAACCAGATCGAACTGATCCGCGACGCCGTCGAGCTCCCGTACCTCTACCCGGACCTCTTCAAGGAACACGAACTGCGGCCCCCGAAGGGCATCCTGCTCTACGGCCCGCCCGGCTGCGGCAAGACGCTCATCGCGAAGGCCGTCGCCAACTCCCTTGCCAAGAAGGTCGCCGAGGTGACCGGCCAGCCCGCCGGGAAGTCCTACTTCCTGAACATCAAGGGCCCCGAGCTCCTCAACAAGTACGTCGGTGAGACCGAGCGGCACATCCGCCTCGTCTTCCAGCGTGCCCGGGAGAAGGCGAGCGAGGGCACCCCCGTCATCGTCTTCTTCGACGAGATGGAATCCCTCTTCCGCACCCGCGGATCCGGCGTCAGCTCGGACGTGGAGAACACCATCGTCCCGCAGCTCCTCGCCGAGATCGACGGCGTGGAGGGCCTGGAGAACGTCATCGTCATCGGCGCCTCCAACCGCGAGGACATGATCGACCCCGCGATCCTGCGGCCCGGCCGGCTCGACGTCAAGATCAAGATCGAGCGTCCGGACGCAGAGGCAGCCAAGGACATCTTCGCCAAGTACCTGACCGCCTCGCTCCCGCTGCACGCCGACGACCTCGCCGAACACAGCGGATCGAAGGAAGCCGCCGCCCACGGAATGATCCAGTCCGTGGTCGAGCAGATGTACGCGGAATCCGAGGAGAACCGCTTCCTCGAGGTCACGTACGCCAACGGCGACAAGGAAGTCCTCTACTTCAAGGACTTCAACTCCGGCGCGATGATCCAGAACATCGTCGACCGGGCCAAGAAGATGGCCATCAAGGCCTTCCTCGACCACGACCAGAAGGGCATTCGCGTCTCCCACCTCCTCCAGGCCTGCGTGGACGAGTTCAAGGAGAACGAGGACCTTCCCAACACCACCAACCCGGACGACTGGGCCCGCATCTCCGGAAAGAAGGGCGAGCGGATCGTCTTCATCCGCACCCTCGTCACCGGAAAGCAGGGCGCGGACACCGGCCGCTCCATCGACACGGTGGCGAACACCGGTCAGTACCTGTAACAACGCGCAACCAGCAGTGACGCGCACCGGCTGCGGATGTACGGGACACGGGCATCCGCAGCCGTCGCTTTCCACTCACCGATTCGCTTTCGATCTCCCCGTACACGCGCGGCCGCTCTAGGCTCGTGGGTACCGCCGCATCACGCACTGTGCGGGGAGCGGCGCCGGGCAAGGAGGGCCGCATGACCGTACGGCGAGTAATGGGCATCGAGACGGAATACGGGATCTCCGTCCCGGGGCACCCCAACGCCAATGCCATGCTCACCTCGTCCCAGATCGTCAACGCCTACGCGGCGGCGATGCACCGGGCGCGCCGCGCCCGCTGGGACTTCGAGGAGGAGAACCCGCTGCGGGACGCCCGCGGCTTCGACCTCGCCCGCGAGGCCGCCGATTCCAGCCAGCTCACCGACGAGGACATCGGCCTCGCCAACGTCATCCTGACCAACGGCGCCCGGCTCTACGTGGACCACGCCCACCCCGAGTACAGCGCCCCCGAGGTCACCAACCCCCGCGACGCCGTCCTCTGGGACAAAGCCGGCGAGCGCATCATGGCCGAGGCCGCCGAGCGGGCCGCCCAGCTCCCCGGCGCCCAGCCCATCCACCTGTACAAGAACAACACCGACAACAAGGGCGCGTCCTACGGCACGCACGAGAACTACCTGATGAAGCGGGAGACCCCCTTCTCGGACATCGTGCGCCACCTGACGCCCTTCTTCGTCTCCCGCCAGGTCGTCACCGGCGCCGGCCGCGTCGGCATCGGCCAGGACGGGCGCGAGCACGGCTTCCAGATCAGCCAGCGCGCCGACTACTTCGAAGTCGAGGTCGGCCTGGAGACCACCCTCAAGCGCCCCATCATCAACACCCGCGACGAGCCGCACGCGGACGCCGAGAAGTACCGGCGGCTGCACGTGATCATCGGGGACGCCAACCTCTCCGAGATCTCCACCTACCTCAAGCTGGGCACGACCGCGCTCGTCCTCTCCATGATCGAGGACGCCTTCATCACCGTCGACCTCGCCGTCGACCAGCCCGTACGCACCCTCCACCAGGTCTCCCACGACCCGGGGCTCCAATACCTGATCACCCTGCGCAGCGGCCGGACACTCACCGCGGTGCAGCTCCAGATGGAGTACTTCGAGCTGGCCAGGAAGTACGTGGAGGAGCGCTACGGGGCGGACGCCGACGAGCAGACCAAGGACGTCCTGGTCCGCTGGGAGGACACGCTGAACCGGCTGGAGAACGACCCGATGAGCCTCTCCGGCGAGCTGGACTGGCTCGCCAAACGGGAGCTCATGGAGGGCTACCGCCGGCGCGACAGCCTCGACTGGGACGCCGCCCGGCTGCACCTCGTCGACCTCCAGTACGCGGACGTGCGCCCCGAGAAGGGCCTGTACAACCGTCTGGTGGCCCGGGGCCGCATGAAGCGGCTCCTGGACGAGGACACGGTCGTGCGGGCCGAGACGAACCCTCCGGAGGACACCAGGGCCTATTTCCGCGGCCGCTGCCTGGAGCAGTACGCGGACGACGTGGCCGCCGCCTCCTGGGACTCGGTGATCTTCGACCTGCCCGGCCGCGACTCGCTCCAGCGGGTCCCCACCCTGGAGCCCCTCCGGGGCACCAGGAACCACGTCAAGGAGCTCCTGGACCGGTGCAGGACCGCGGAGGAACTGGTCCGCGTCCTGTCCGGCAACTCCTAGCCCGAGTGATTTCCCGGTCTCCTGGTACGGCTGAAATGCCCGGGGACTGGGAATCATGGAAGCAGTGCCCGGACGTTGTTGAAACTGCGGGGCCGATGTCAGTCCCGGCTTGTAAGGTCTGATCTTGTACAGACCCACACGAGCGGGCCGATTCGAGCGGGGTGAGGTTTATGGCGACCAAGGACACCGGCGGCGGACAGCAGAAGGCGACGCGTTCCACGGAGGAGGTCGAGGAGACCACCACGGAGGCGAGCTCCGACCTCAAGGAACGCCAGGAGAAGCTGAGCGACGACGTGGACTCCGTCCTGGACGAAATCGACGATGTGCTCGAGGAGAACGCGGAGGATTTCGTGCGCTCCTTCGTTCAGAAGGGTGGCGAGTGATTTCGCCTTTGAATCGAAGGTGAAGTCCTTGCTGGGGGGTTAATGCTCGAGAGCTTCAAGCGGTGCAGTCGGTGCGGGGAGGCGAAGCCGCGAGAGGCTTTCGCGAGCAACCGGGCCATGCGGGACGGTCTGCAGTGCTACTGCAGGCCGTGCGCGGCCGAGTACCACCAAGAGCGCCAGAAGGCCAGAGGTAAGAACGTTCGCCCCAGGGTCGAGGTGCCGGCGGGGCACAAGTACTGCCGCCGCTGCGGAGAGATCAAGCCTCACTCCCTGTGGGACCGCAACAGGACCGCCTCGGACGGCCTCTCCACCCGCTGCAAAGTGCCGTGCCACGCAGGCGCGGGCCGACCATCTCAAGCGTCAATACGGACTCACCGAGGCCGAGCGTGACCAGATGATCGCCGCCCAGGGTGGTGTCTGCGTGATCTGCCAGGAGGGTCCTGCGGAACATGTGGATCACGATCATCGGACGGGTAAGGTCCGAGGCGTGCTGTGTTTCAGTTGCAACGCGGCGCTGGGGCAACTCAAGGATCGGCCGGACGCCATAAGGCGTGCAGCCGCATACGTGGAAGGAAACCTGTGGAACCCAACACTCGTAGCACAGGGCGTCTACCGGCAGCCTTCCTGACGCCGGGCTCGTCCTCCTTCATGGACTTCCTTGCCGACCACTCGCCGGAGATGCTCCCCGGCCACCGGAAGCTGCCGGAGGGGGTCGTCGAGGCGCCGCACGGCACCACCATCGTGGCCGCCACCTTCCCCGGCGGGGTCGTGCTCGCCGGTGACCGGCGGGCGACCATGGGGAACATGATCGCGCAGCGCGACATCGAGAAGGTGTTCCCGGCCGACGAGTACTCCGCGGTCGGCATCGCCGGCACGGCCGGCCTCGCCGTGGAGATGGTGAAGCTGTTCCAGCTGGAGCTGGAGCACTTCGAGAAGGTGGAGGGCGCGACGCTCTCCCTGGAGGGCAAGGCCAACCGCCTGTCCACGATGATCCGCAGCAACCTCGGCATGGCCATGCAGGGCCTGGCCGTCGTCCCGCTCTTCGCGGGCTGGGACGAGGGCAAGGAGAAGGGCCGGATCTTCTCCTACGACGTCACCGGCGGCCGCTCCGAGGAGCACGGCTACGCCGCCACCGGCTCGGGCTCGATCTTCGCGCGCGGGTCGATGAAGAAGCTCTACCGGGACGACCTGACCGAGCAGCAGGCCACCACGCTCGTCGTCCAGGCGCTGTACGACGCGGCCGACGACGACTCGGCGACCGGCGGTCCGGACCTGGCCCGGCGGATCTTCCCGATCGTCACCGTCATCACCGACGAGGGCTTCCGCAGGCTCACGGAGGCGGAGTCCTCCGAGCTGGCGCGGTCGGTCACCGAGCGGCGTCTGGAGCAGCCCGACGGGCCGCGCGCCGCCCTGCTCTGACCACGCGTCGACCCAAGAAGCCACTCCAGAGCCCTCCAGAGCCCTCCAGAGCCCTTCAGACCGGAAGAAAGGGACGGTAGCCGGTGTCCACGCCGTTCTATGTCTCACCTCAGCAGGCCATGGCGGACCGGGCCGAGTACGCCCGCAAGGGCATCGCCCGCGGCCGCAGCCTGGTCGTCCTCCAGTACGCCGACGGCATCGTCTTCGTCGGCGAGAACCCGTCCCGTGCGCTGCACAAGTTCAGCGAGATCTACGACCGGATCGGCTTCGCCGCCGCCGGCAAGTACAACGAGTACGAGAACCTGCGGATCGGCGGCGTGCGCTACGCCGATCTGCGCGGCTACACCTACGACCGTGACGACGTCACGGCCCGTGGTCTGGCCAATGTGTACGCCCAGACGCTGGGCACCATCTTCTCCAGCGCGGGCGAGAAGCCGTACGAGGTGGAGCTGGTCGTCGCCGAGGTGGGCGCGGAGCCCGAGGGCGACCAGATCTACCGGCTGCCGCACGACGGGTCGATCGTCGACGAGCACGGCTCCGTCGCGGTCGGCGGCAACGCGGAGCAGATCAGCTCCTTCCTGGACCAGCGGCACCGTGACGGGATGTCGCTGGCGGAGGCGCTGAAGCTGGCCGTGCAGGGGTTGTCGCGGGACACCAACGGCACGGAGCGGGAGATCCCCGCGGACCGGCTCGAGGTGGCGGTCCTGGACCGTACGCGTCCGCAGCAGCGCAAGTTCAAGCGGATCGTCGGGCGGCAGCTGAAGCGCCTTCTGGAGGCGGACGACGCCGCCGTGGCCAAGACGGACGATCCGTCGGACGAGGCCGCCGAGGAGTAGGGCGCGCAGGAGGCCGTGGCGAGGCCGGAGGGCCCCGGGACCGCAGTGGTGCGGTTCCGGGGCCCTCCCGTGTCGTGCGGGGGTGTCAGGCGGCGGGTGCCGGGCCCGAGGAGCCGCGGGGGACGAGGGTGACGGGGAGGTCGCCGCGTTCCGGCTCGCGGCCGTCGAGCACGGCGAGGAGGGCGGCCATGCCGCGCTCGCCGATGCGTTCGGCGGGCAGGCCGACGGTGGTGAGTTCGGGTTCGACGGCGGTGGCGAGGGCCAGGTCGTCGAAGCCGGTGACGGACAGGTCCTCGGGGATGCGCAGTCCGAGCCGGCGCGCGGCCTTGCAGGCTCCGGCGGCCAGGATGTCGTCGTCGCAGACGATGGCGGTGGGCCGGGGCCCGGGCCCGGTGAGGGCCCGCTCGGCGGCCTCGCGGGCGCTCTGGACGTCGAGGGGTGCGCGTACGGTCGTGACGTCGGCGGTGCGGAGGGCGCCGGTGAGGGCGGCGGCCCGGACGTCGAAGGTCCAGGAGGGCACGGCCGAGGCGAAGTGCAGGAAGCGCCGGTGGCCGAGGGCCAGGAGGTGGCCGGTGACCTGGCGCATGCCGTCGGCGATGTCGAGGTTGACGTGGGCGGCGGCGCCGGTGTCGGCGGGGTCGCTGTCGAGCATGACGAGCGGCAGGTCGGTGCCGCGGAAGGCCTTGAGGGCGTCGGAGGCCATGGAGGAGGCGATGACGCCGTCGAGGGCGGCGCGGGCGGAGGCGAAGGGGTCCTTGGCGGGGCCGACGCCGTCGGGGGAGGGGTAGAGCACGACGCCGAAGCCGTGCCGGGCGGCGACGGCGGCGGCGCCGGTGTAGACCCGGGCGAAGAATTCGTTGGTGAGTGCCGGGACGACGAGGAGTGCGGTGCGGGTGCGGCCGAGGCGCAGGTTGCGGGCGGCGAGGTTGGGGCGGTAGCCGAGTTCGGCGGCGGCCTCGCGGACGGAGGCGGCGGTGCGCTCGGAGACCCGGCCGCGCCACTTGTCGCCGAGGACGAGGGAGACCGTGGCCTGGGAGACCCCGGCCGCCTTGGCGACGTCCCTGCTGGTGGGGCGGCTTCCGCCGATGGGTTCCGGGCTGTGCACTCGTACCTCCGCGGCGGTTTGCTGCAGGACCGTTCCGACGCGCGGGGTGGACCGGCGCCTTGCGGTCATGGTACGTATGACTCCAGTAGTTATACGTAAAACCTCGGGCGCATGCCCCGGGAGGGGAGACGACATGGCCGGCGGGGCCACGCCCAAGGGCGGCTATCTGGACATTCTGCGCGCGCCCCACGCGGCGCGCCTGTTGGTCGGCACCCTCGTCGGGCGGCTCCCCAACGGCACCGGTCCCGTCGCCATCACCGTCTTCACCCGGGCCGAGGGCGGCAGCTACAGCCTCGCGGGCGGCCTCATCGCCGCGTACGGCCTGGCCACCGCCGTCGGCCAGCCCCTCCTCGGCCGCGCCGTCGACCTCAAGGGCCAGCCCCGCGTGCAGCTCCCCGCCGCCGTGGTCTCCGCCCTCGGCATGGCCGCCCTGGCCGTCACGGGCATCGGGAACCTGTTCCTCGCCTACGCCGCCGTCCTGGTCGCCGGCCTCTTCACCCCGCCCCTCGAAGGCGGCCTGCGCGCCCTGTGGCCGAGCGTTCTCGGCCGGGAGGACCGGGTGCACCGGGCGTACGCCCTGGACGCGGTCGCCCAGGAGGTCATGTTCACCGTCGGGCCGTTGCTGCTGACCCTGGTCGTGGCCCTCTGGTCGCCCGCCGCCGCCCTGGTCGTCATCAACGCGCTCGGCGTCCTCGGCGCGCTGTCCGTGGTCGTCTCCCAGCCCTCCCGGACCTGGCGCTCGGCGCCCCGTGAGGCCCATTGGCTGGGCGCGCTGCGCTCGCCCGGGCTGCTGGCCCTGCTCGCCTCGTTCTTCTTCGTGGGCCTGGCCCTGGGCTCCATCACGGTCGCCGCCGTCGCCTACGCCGACGACCGCGGCAACGAGGCCGTCTACGGCTGGCTGATGGCCGCCCTCGGCCTCGGCGCGCTCGTCGGCGGCGTCGCCTACGGCGCCCGCCAGTGGGCCGGCGCGCCCGAGCGGCGGCTGCGCGTCCTGGTGCTGCTGCTCGCCCTCGGCTACCTGCCTCTGATGCTGGTGCCCGGGCCGGCCGCCATGACCGCCCTCGCGGCTCTCGCGGGCGTGTTCCTGGCACCGGCGATCGCCTGTGCCTTCATCGTGGTCGACCGGCACGCGCCCGGTGGCACGGTCACCGAGGCGTTCTCCTGGCTCGTGACCACCTTCGGCGTCGGTGCCGCCCTGGGCTCCGCCGTCTCCGGACCGGCCGTCGAACTCGCCGGGACCCCCGCCGGTTTCGCGGTGGCCGGTGTCGGTGGCTTCGTCGCCTTCCTGGTCCTGCTCGGCACCGGCCGGGTCCTCGGGCCGGTGCCGCCGGTGCGACACGCCGTCGGTGGGGGCGCCGAAACCACCGGGCCCGCCACCGGGCAGGCCGAAAAGAACCCACGCTCATCGGAAAATGATCGAAACGGGGCCGCCGAACCCGGTTTCAGCGCAGGGCTTCAGGCGTAATGTTCAGACATGGACCGCCGCATTTTCGGGCTGGAGAACGAGTACGGCGTCACGTGCACGTTCAGGGGACAGCGCCGACTGTCTCCTGACGAAGTGGCGCGCTACCTCTTCCGCCGTGTCGTGTCATGGGGCCGCAGCAGCAATGTCTTCCTGCGGAACGGAGCCCGCCTGTACCTGGACGTGGGTTCGCATCCGGAATACGCAACTCCCGAATGCGACAACGTGGTCGAACTGGTCACGCACGACAAGGCAGGCGAGCGCATTCTCGAAGGACTGCTCGTCGACGCGGAACGCCGCCTGCACGAGGAGGGAATCGCGGGCGACGTCTATCTCTTCAAGAACAACACCGACTCCGCCGGAAACTCCTACGGTTGCCACGAGAACTATCTGGTGGCCCGCCACGGGGAGTTCTCCCGGCTCGCGGACATCCTCATTCCGTTCCTCGTCACCCGTCAGCTCATCTGCGGCGCCGGAAAGGTGCTGCAGACTCCGCGCGGCGCCGTCTACTGCGTCTCCCAGCGGGCCGAGCACATCTGGGAGGGCGTCAGCTCCGCCACGACCCGTTCGCGTCCCATCATCAACACCCGCGACGAGCCGCACGCGGACGCCGAGCGTTACCGCCGGCTCCATGTCATCGTCGGCGACTCCAACATGTCCGAGACGACCATGCTCCTCAAGGTCGGTGCCACCGACCTCGTGCTGCGCATGATCGAGGCGGGCACCGTGATGCGCGACCTCACCCTGGAGAACCCGATCCGGGCCATCCGCGAGGTCAGCCACGACATCACCGGCCAGCGCAAGGTCCGGCTCGCCAGCGGCCGTGAGGCCTCCGCCCTGGAGGTCCAGCGGGAGTACTACGAGAAGGCCGCCGACTTCGTCGACCGCCGTGGCATCCGCAGCGGCATCGTCGCCCAGGTCCTCGAACTGTGGGGCCGCACCCTCGACGCCATCGAGGAGGAGCAGCTCGACCGGATCGAGACCGAGATCGACTGGGTCATGAAGTACAAGCTCATCGAGCGGTACCGGGCCAAGCACAACATGACCATGTCGCACCCGAGGGTCGCTCAGATAGACCTCGCGTACCACGACATCCACCGCCGCCGCGGTCTGTACTACCTGCTCCAGAAGAACGGCCAGGCGGCCCGGGTGTGCAACGACGTGAAGATCTTCGAGGGCAAGTCCGTGCCCCCGCAGACCACCCGGGCCCGGCTCCGCGGCGACTTCATCCGCCGTGCCCAGGAGCAGCGCAGGGACTTCACCGTCGACTGGGTCCACCTCAAGCTCAACGACCAGGCGCAGCGCACCGTGTTGTGCAAGGACCCGTTCCGTTCGGTCGACGACCGGGTGGAGAAGCTGATCGCCGGTATGTAGGACCGGTACAGCGGCGGTGCAGAAGGTCCGGTCGGCCCCGCACGTTTCACGTGCGGGGCCGACGGCATCTCAGGGTGGTCCCCTAGAGTGTCCGGACAACTACTGTGCCGTCTGAGATCTGAGGAACTAGTGCGCCGACTTGCCGGCCTGCTCGTCGTCCCGCTGCTGCTGCTCACCACAGCGGCCTGCGGCGGCGATGACAAGGGCTCCGATTCCGGTTCGATGAAGAACGGTCTTCCCGCCATCACCGCAGGCGAGAAGTTCGGGGAGAAGCCGACCCTCGCCAAGGGTGTGGGCGACCCGCCGAAGGACCTCAAGGTCAACGTCATCAGCGAGGGCGACGGCGCGGTCACCAAGAAGGGCGACGCCCTCTCGGTGAACTACCTGGGTCAGGAGTGGGACGAGACCACCCCCTTCGACAACAGCTTCGACCGGAAGCAGCCCTTCTCGCTGACCCTGGGCGAGGGCCAGGTCATCCAGGGCTGGGAGAAGGGCCTGGAGGGGCAGAAGGTCGGCAGCCGCGTCGAGATCGGCATCCCGCCGGCGCTCGGTTACGGCGCGCAGGGCCAGGGCGACATCAAGCCGAACGCGACCCTGGTGTTCGTGGTCGACATCCTGAAGGCCGTCACCATCCCGAAGTCCGCCGAAGGCACCCCGGTCGCCCAGGACAACAAGGACCTGCCGAAGGTCGGCACCAACACCGACGGCAAGCAGCCCTCGCTGACCGTTCCCAAGGTCGACCCGCCGACGAAGCTGGTCTCCAACTACATCCTGGAGTCCAAGGGTGAGGTCGTGGCGGCCACCGACACGGTCGTCGTGAACTACGTCGCCGCCCTGTGGAAGGACGGCAAGGTCTTCGACTCGACCTACACCACCGGCAAGCCGGCCAACTTCCCGCTGTCCCAGCTGACCCTGAAGGGTCTGAAGGACGGCATCGCCGGCAAGAAGGTCGGCAGCCGCGTCCTCATCGTCGCCCCGCCGTCCGAGGCTTTCGGCGACAAGGAGCAGCAGGGAATTCCGAAGAACTCGACCCTCGTGTTCTCCGTCGACATCCTGGCGAAGGTGTAAGACTGTCCTGGTCGCGCAGACCATCGTCTGGGCGGTTCATAGTTTTTTGAGGAGCGCACTGCAGTGAGCATCGAGAAGCCCGAGGTCGACTTCCCCGGTGGCGAGCCGCCGAAGGACCTGGAGATCAAGGACATCTGGCAGGGCGACGGCGCGGTCGCCGAGGCCGGCGACATGGTCAAGGTCCACTACGTGGGTGTGTCCTTCGACTCCGGCGAGGAGTTCGACGCGTCCTGGAACCGCGGCGCCCCGCTGGACTTCCAGCTCGGTGTCGGCATGGTCATCCAGGGCTGGGACAAGGGTGTCCAGGGTATGAAGGTCGGCGGTCGTCGCCAGCTGGTCATCCCCGCGGACCTCGCCTACGGCGACCGCGGTGCCGGCGGCAAGATCGGCCCCGGCGAGACGCTGATCTTCGTCTGCGACCTGGTGGACGTCACCAAGCGCTGACCCGGCCCGTTCGTGCCCCCGAGGGCCCCCGCCTCCCCGGCGGGGGCCCTCGGCGTTCGTCCCGGCTTTTGTCCGGACACCCCGGGGCGGTACGGTCGGACGTCTCAAGAAGTCAATCCGGCAGAAGAGGGTGCGGGGCGTCGATGGCGATTGCCAAGGCCGAGCGGCTGATGAATCTTGCGCTGTGCCTGCTCGGAACCCGCCGTCCGTTGAGCAAGCGAGAGCTCCGCGGCTCCATCGAGGCCTATATGGAGGCGACCGGCGAGGACGCCTTCAACCGGATGTTCGAGCGCGACAAGGACGATCTGCGCGAGCTCGGCCTGGTGATCGAGACGGTCGAGAACCTCGACGGCGAGATCGGCTACCTGGCCCGGCGCGACTCCAACCGCCTGCCGCCCATCACGCTCGACGCGGAGGAGGCCGCCGCCCTCGGGCTGGCCGCCAAGGTCTGGCAGCAGGCCCGGCTCGCCGGTGCCGCGAGCGGTGCCCTGCAGAAGCTGCGCGCCGCCGGGATGCCCGAGGCGGAGGACTCGTACGACGCCCAGCACAGCGCCCTGGAACCGCGCATCCCGGTGCACGAGGCCGCCTTCGAGCCGCTGATGCTGGCCTGCCGTGACCGGCGGCCGGTCGTCTTCGACTACCGCAAGGCCAACGCCGCCCGCCCCGAGCCACGGCACGTCGAGCCGTGGACCCTGGAGTGCTGGCGCGGCCACTGGTACCTGGCGGGCTGGGACCGGGACCGCGGCGCCGAGCGGGTCTTCCGGCTGTCCCGTATCACCGGCAAGGTCCGGTCCCGGGCGGGTGCCTTCACCGCGCCCGTCCCGGACGTGGTCACCGTCCGGGAGACCGTCGAGAGCTGGGCCGGCGAGACCGCCACCCGCTCGGCCCGGATCCGGCTGCGGGCGGGCTGCGGCTATCCGCTGCGCGCCCGCGCCCAGTCGGTGGCCGAGGGCGCCGACGGCTGGGACGAGCTGGAGATCCCGTACGGGCACGGCCTGGACGCCTGGCTCGTGGAGTTCGGCCCCGACGTGGTCGTGCTCGAGCCCGCCGATCTGCGGGCCGACGTGGTGGAGCGGCTGCGCGCCGTGGCCAAGGGCTGAGGGGGAGAGGAACGACCATGGCTGCCAACGCCATCGACCAGACGAGGCGGATGCTCTCCCTCGTCACCTACCTCCGCGAGCGCCCGGGCGCGCACGTCGCCGACGTCGCCCGCGCCTTCGGGATCACCGAGGACGAGCTGATCTCGGACCTCGACGTGCTGCCGATGTGCGGCACAAGCTTCCGCGGCGGCGACCTGCTCGACATCGACACCGACGGCGACCGGATCTGGTGGCACAACCCGGACGATGTCGCGGCGCCGCTGCGGCTCGCCGCCGACGAGGCCACCGCCCTCCTGGTGGCCGCCCGCGCGGTGGCGACCCTGCCGGGGCTGCGCGAGAGCGACCGCGAGGCGCTGCTGCGGGCCACCGCCAAGCTGGAGGCGGCGGCCGGTGAGGCGGCCGGGGCCAGCTCCCGCCTGTCGGTGACCTTCGAGTCCGAGGGCGGGGTCTTCGCCGAGGTCGACCGGGCGATCTCCGAGCGCCGGCGGCTGTGGCTGCGCTACTACTCGCCCGCCCGGGACGAGCTCACCGAGCGCGAGGTGGACCCGATCCGCCTGTTCGCCGTGGGGCACACGTACATGGAGGCGTGGTGCCGGCTCTCCGAGGCGCGCCGCACCTTCCGGCTCGACCGGGTCGCCGAGATCCGGCTCCTCGACGCACCCGCCGCGCCGCCGGAGATCGAGCTGCGGGACCTGTCGGAGGGGCTCGTGCAGCCGTCCGCCGAGGACCCGGAGGTCGTGGTGGAGGTCGGGCCCGGCGGTCGCTGGGTCGCCGAGTACTACCCGCACGACCGGGCGGAGGAGCTGCCCGACGGGGGCCTGCGGATCACGCTGCGCACCCCGGCGCCCGCCTCGCTGCGCCGGCTCGCGCTGCGGCTCGGCAGCGACGGGCGGATCGTCGCCCCGCAGGAGCTCGCGGACAGCGCCCGGGAGGCCGCCGCCGCGGCGCTCGCCGCCTACGAGGGCTGAGGGCGCAGGCCGAGGTGGGCCGAGCGGCGCCGCCCGGGGTCCGGGCGGCGGCGCAGCAGGGGGGAACGTGACGTTCCGGGAGACCGGGCGCCGTTCCCGGTGACGTACCGAACCGCAGTGGGGAGAGTTGAGGGAAATGTCCGTGATGCCCGGTCTGACGGCGTCGGTCGCCCCGGTCCACTTCAAGGCCGCCTGCCCCGACTGCCGCTCCCGCTTCGAACTCTCCGCGGGCGCCCTCCGTCTCGCCATCGGAGCCAGCCGCCGCACCACCTTCTACTCCTTCACCTGCCCCGAGTGCGGCAGCGCCGTCCGCAAGCCCGCGGGAGAGCGGATCGTCGAACTCCTCACCGGCGGCGGCGTCCGCACCCTGCGCCTGCACACCACCGGCTGACGTCCCCGCCCCCGGAAACGTCTAGGCTCGCTCCATGTTCTGGCCCATGCTCGCCATCGCCCTCGGCTTCCTCGGCATCGCCGTCCTCGGCGTCCTCGGCATCAAGGTCTTCCTGGAGGCCCAGCGCCTCGGCCGTCAAGTGGCCCGCACCACACAGCGCATCAACCAGGCCGCGGAGGAGCTCGAGAAGGCCGCCGGAGACCTGGCGCGAACGGGCGAGACGCTGCGCTGAATTCGGGCCCTACGCTGCAAGGAGACCGGACGGCACACGCGTGCCGGACGAAATCGTGAGTATGCACGGCCATTGCCGCCCGTTTACTCCTGCGGGTTACGATCGCTGCTAGCGCGGTGGCCGGACGCATGTCCGACCGGCCGGGCACGCACTCCAATGTCGCCTCGGTGAAGAAGGTAAACAGCTATGGGTAGGCTCGGCCCCACCGAGATCATTCTGATCCTCGTCGTGATCATCCTGCTGTTCGGCGCCAAGAAGCTCCCGGACATGGCTCGTTCGCTGGGCAAGTCCGCCCGCATCCTCAAGAGCGAGGCCAAGGCGATGAAGAGCGACGACCAGCAGAGCGCGCCCGCCGACCCGCCGCACGCCGGCCAGCAGGACCAGGCCGCGCCGCGGACCATCCAGGCCGCTCCGGGTGACGTGACGAGCTCGCGTCCCGTGACCGAGCCCACCGACACCACCAAGCGCTGACCCGGTCCGCCGCGGCCGTCGCACAGGGCGGCGGCCGCCGCACGAGATGAGGACGTGGGTTGCCCAAGTCTGCCCGCAAGCAGGAGAAGGATCCCGAGGGTCGGATGCCCCTCGTGGAGCACCTGCGTGAGCTCCGCAACCGCCTGGCGAAGGGCCTCATGGCCATCGCCGCGGTCACCGTCGTGGCCCTCGTGTACAGCGAGCAGCTGATGGTGTTCCTGACGAAGTCGGTGCCCAAGTGCGAGCCCGGCATCACGAGCGACGGCGGAAACTGCGCCATCGTCTCCTTCAACACCCTGATGGCGCCCTTCAGCACGACGATCCAGCTCTCGCTGACGGCGGGTCTGGTCGTCGCGAGCCCCGTCTGGCTGTACCAGCTCTGGGCCTTCATCGCGCCCGGACTGCACAAGCACGAGAAGAAGTACACGTACGCCTTCGTCGGCGCCGCGGTCCCGCTCTTCGCGGCCGGCGCCTACCTCGCGTACCTCATCCTCCCCATCAGCGTGCAGGTGCTCATCAGCCTCACGCCGGAGGGCTCCGCCAACATCCTCTCGCTCAACGACGTCCTCGACTTCACCCTGCGCATGGTGCTGGTCTTCGGCCTCGCCTTCGAGCTCCCGCTCGTCCTGGTGATGCTGAACCTCACCGGAGTGCTGAGCGGCAGGCGGATGGCCCGCTGGTGGCGCGGCGTGATCATGGGCGTCTTCGTCTTCGGCGCCGTCATCACCCCCACCACCGACCCGGTGGGCATGCTCGCCCTGGCCGGACCGATCACCATCCTCTACCTGGGTGCCGTCGGCTTCGCGCTCCTCAACGACAAGCGGCGCCGACGCCGCAACCCGGACGCCGAGCTGGACGACGACGAGGCGTCGAGCCTCGACCTCACCCCGGAGGCCGTCGGCCCCGTCGAGACCGTCGGCGCCGCCCGGGCCCTGCCCGAGCAGGCCACCGGAGAGGCGGACGCCAGGTCGCACCGGCTCAACGGTTACGACGACGTCACCTGATCTTGTAGGGTCCCCCCAGACTCCGTCCGGGGGGACCCGCCATGACCAGCGAGATCACTCTCTTCGTCAATCCCACCGCGGGACGCGGCCGGGGCGCGCACGCCGCGCAGCCGGCCGTTCGCGCTTTCCGGGAGGCCGGATTCTCCGTCCGTACCGTCCTCGGCCGTGACGCCGACGACGCCCTGCGCCAGGCCCGAGAGGCCGTGCGGGGCGGCACCGGGGCCCTCGTCGTCGTCGGCGGCGACGGCATGGTCTCGCTCGCCCTCCAGGCCGTCGCCGGGACCGGCACCCCGCTCGGCCTGATCCCCGTCGGTACGGGCAACGACTTCGCCCGCTGCCTCGGACTGCCCCTCCGTGACCCGGCGGCGGCCGCCCGGACCGCGGTCGAGGCGCTCACGGGGGACGGGGGCCGGGCCATCGACCTCGGGCGGGTCGAGTGGGGCGGGGGTGACGGCGGTGGCGGTGGCTCCGCGCAAGGGCGGGAGCCCGGTGGGGCAGGGGGATCCCGTCGTAGGGCCGCGGACCCGGCGCGGGCCGGAGCCTCCGGCGCCTCCGTGGACGCGGGCGGGGCGGTGGAAGCGGACGGGGCAGCGTGCTCCGGCCGGGCCGTGGACTCCGGCGGGGCCGTCGACTCCGGCGGGACCGTGGACGCCTACGGGGCCTTGGACTCCGGCGGGACCGTGGACGCCTACGGGGCCTTCGACTCCGGCGGGACCGTGGACGCCGGCCGGGCGGCCGGCGGGCCGGGGGCCGGCCGCGCGCACCGCTGGTTCGGGACCGTGCTCGCCTCCGGCTTCGACTCCCGCGTCAACGACCGCGGCAACCGCATGCGGCTGCCCGCCGGACGCTTCACGTACGACCTCGCGATCCTCGCCGAGCTCGCCGCCTTCCGGCCCGTCCCGTACCGGCTCACCCTCGACGAAGGCGCCGAGACCCGGATCGAGGCCACCCTCGTCGCCGTCGGCAACGGCACCTCGTACGGCGGCGGCATGCGCATCTGCGCCGACGCCCGTCTCGACGACGGGCTCTTCGACGTCACCGTCGTCGGCGACTGCTCCCGTACCGAGCTCGTCAGAGTCTTCCCGAGGGTCTACCGGGGCACCCACCTCGACCACCCCAAGGTCACCGTCCACCGGGTCCGCTCCCTCACCGTCGAGGCGCCCGGCATCACCGCCTACGCCGACGGCGAGCCCCTCGGCCCCCTGCCCCTCACCACCCGCTGCGTCCCCGGCGCACTCCGGGTGCTCGCCCCGGAGGCGCCGCCCCAGGCACCCCGATAAAGATCGCGTCAGTGTCAGAGGTGGCGGGTAGGCTCGACAACAAGATGACAGAGGACCTCACACCAGCCGAAGCGTACGCAGCCGCCCGCGCCCGCAACGCGGAGCAGGCCACGGCGCTGGCCCCCTTCCGCGAGATGTACGACTTCGGTCTGGACCCCTTCCAGATCGAGGCATGCCAGGCCCTCGAAGCGGGCAAGGGTGTGCTCGTCGCCGCGCCCACGGGCTCCGGCAAGACGATCGTCGGCGAGTTCGCCGTGCACCTCGCGCTCCGGCAGGGCCGCAAGTGCTTCTACACCACGCCCATCAAGGCGCTCTCCAACCAGAAGTACGCCGACCTCGTCAAGCGGTACGGCCACGACAAGGTCGGCCTGCTCACCGGCGACAACAGCGTCAACGGCGACGCGCCGGTCGTCGTCATGACCACCGAGGTCCTCCGCAACATGCTCTACGCGGGGTCCCAGGCGCTCTCCGGCCTCGGCTACGTCGTCATGGACGAGGTGCACTACCTCTCCGACCGCTTCCGCGGCGCCGTCTGGGAGGAAGTGATCATCCACCTCCCCGAGTCCGTGACCCTCGTGTCGCTCTCCGCGACCGTGTCGAACGCCGAGGAGTTCGGCGACTGGCTCGACACCGTCCGCGGCGACACCGAGGTGATCGTCTCCGAGAGCAGGCCCGTGCCGCTGTGGCAGCACGTCCTGGCCGGCCGCCGGATGTACGACCTCTTCGAAGAGGAGACCGACCACGGCGGCCGCGGCGCCTCCCGCCGCGAGGTCAACCCCGACCTGCTCCGCCTCGCCCGCACCGAGAACTCGCGCACGTACAACCCGCGCGAGCGGCGCCGCGGCAAGATGGTCCGCGAGGCCGACCGCGAGCGCGAGCGCCGCCAGCGCTCCCGCATCTGGACCCCCGGACGGCCCGAGGTCATCGAGCGGCTCGACGCCGAGGGGCTGCTCCCCGCCATCACCTTCATCTTCAGCCGCGCCGGCTGCGAGTCCGCCGTCCAGCAGTGCCTCTACGCGGGCCTGCGGCTCAACGACGACGAGGGACGCCGCCGCGTCCGCGAGATCGTCGAGGAGCGCACGGCCGCCATCCCCGACGAGGACCTCCACGTCCTCGGCTACTACGAGTGGCTCGAAGCCCTGGAGCGGGGCATCGCCGCGCACCACGCCGGCATGCTCCCGACCTTCAAGGAGGTCGTCGAGGAGCTCTTCGTCCGCGGCCTCGTCAAGGCCGTGTTCGCCACCGAGACCCTCGCCCTCGGCATCAACATGCCCGCCAGGTCGGTGATCCTGGAGAAGCTCGTCAAGTGGAACGGCGAGCAGCACGCCGACATCACGCCCGGCGAGTACACCCAGCTCACCGGTCGGGCCGGCCGCCGTGGCATCGACGTCGAGGGACACGCCGTCGTGCTGTGGCAGCGCGGCATGGACCCCGGCCACCTCGCCGGCCTGGCCGGCACCCGCACGTATCCGCTGCGCTCCAGCTTCAAGCCGTCGTACAACATGGCGGTCAACCTGGTCGACCAGTTCGGCCGGCACCGCTCGCGCGAGCTCCTGGAGACCTCCTTCGCCCAGTTCCAGGCCGACCGCTCGGTCGTCGGGATCTCCCGGCAGGTCCAGAAGAACGAAGAGGGCCTGCAGGGCTACCGCGAGGGCATGACCTGCCACCTCGGCGACTTCGAGGAGTACGCGCGGCTCCGCCGCGACCTCAAGGACCGCGAGACCGAACTGGCCCGGCAGGGCGCCGCCCACCGCCGCGCCGAGGCAGCGGCCTCCCTGGAGCGCCTCAAGCCCGGCGACGTCATCCACGTGCCGACGGGCAAGTTCGCCGGTCTCGCCCTCGTCCTCGACCCGGGCGTCCCGGCCGGCCGCACCAACGGCCACCGCGGCTTCGAGTACCACGACGGGCCGCGCCCGCTGGTGCTCACCGCCGAGCGGCAGGTCAAGCGGCTCGCCTCCATCGACTTCCCGGTGCCGGTCGAGCCGCTGGAGCGGATGCGGATCCCGCGCTCCTTCAACCCGAAGTCCCCGCAGTCCCGCCGCGACCTGGCCTCCGCGCTGCGCAGCAAGGCCGGGCACATCAACCCGGAGCGGCACCGCAGGCAGCGCTCGGCCGCGGCCGACGACCGTGAGATCGCCCGGCTGCGCACCGAGATCAGGGCCCACCCCTGCCACGGCTGCGACGAGCGGGAGGACCACGCCCGCTGGGCCGAGCGCTTCCACCGGCTGCAGCGCGACACCAAGCAGCTGGAGCGGCGCATCGAGGGCCGGACGAACACCATCGCCCGCACCTTCGACCGGATCGTCGCGCTCCTCACCGAGCTCGACTACCTGCGCGGGAACGAGGTCACCGCCAACGGCAAGCGGCTCGCCCGGCTCTACGGCGAACTCGACCTGCTCGCCAGCGAGTGCCTGCGCGAAGGCGTGTGGGAGGGGCTGAACCCCGCCGAACTGGCCGCCTGCGTCTCCGCGCTCGTCTTCGAGGCCCGGCAGTCGGACGACGCCGTCGCACCGAAGCTGCCCACCGGCCGGGCCAAGGCCGCGATGGGCGAGATGGTGCGGATCTGGGGCCGCCTGGACGCGCTGGAGGAGGAGTTCAAGCTCCATCAGACGGAGGGCGTCGGCCAGCGCGAGCCGGACCTCGGTTTCGCCTGGGCCGCCTACCAGTGGGCCTCCGACAAGGGACTCGACGAGGTGCTGCGCGAGGCGGAGATGCCGGCCGGCGACTTCGTCCGCTGGTGCAAGCAGGTCATCGACGTGCTCGGCCAGATCGCGGCCGCCGCGCCGAGGGAGGACAGCACGGTCGCGAAGAACGCCCGCAAGGCGGTGGACGCGCTGCTGAGGGGTGTCGTGGCCTACAGCTCGGTGGGCTGACGTACAGCCCCGGTGGGGCGGACGTACAGCTCGGGGGCTGACGGCTTCGGAGGGCGCGCATCCCGGCGCGTCCTCCGAGATCTTGTCCACAGGGGGTTTTCCACAGGGGTGGCGGAGTGTCGGTTCCTTCCGCTTCCATGAACTCGTACAGCAGAACGAGTACTTGGGGCGCTCGGCACTGGGGCCAACACCACGCACCTCCTGCGGAAGGAAACGCACGTGACCACGCAAGCCGGTCCGTCCGCCGTCGGCAGCACGACGGCGGACGGGCGGAAGACCGTACCGGGACCCCGGGGTGTCCCGGGGCTGGGGAATCTGCCGGAGTTCGGCAAGGACCCGCTCGCCTTCTTCGAACGGCTGCGTGAGCGCGGGGACTTCGTCCGCTGGCGCTTCGGCCGCAGCCCCGCGCTCTTCATCGCCCACCCCGAGACCATCGGCGAACTCCTCACCGAGGTCGAGCGGACCTTCGACCAGCCGGACCTCGGCATCGCCTTCCGGACCCTGCTCGGCGACGGCGTCGTGGTCTCCAAAGGCGCCGACTGGCGGCGCAAGCGCTCCCTGGTGCAGCCCTCGGTCCGGCCCCGGCAGGTCAAGTCCTACGCCGCCACGATGACCGAGTGCGCGGTCGACCTGGCCGGGCGGTGGGCCGACGGCGATCGGGTCGACGTCAAGAAGGAGATGGCCGCACTCACCCAACTCATCGCGGTCCGCACCATTTTCGGCGTCGACACGGCGGCCGACGCCGAGGCCATCGGCCGCGCCATGGACGTCGCCCAGCACGAGATCGGCGCCGAGTTCAGCGGCATCGGCGCGATCCTGCCCGACTGGATCCCCACCCCCGGACGTGCCCGCATCAAACGGGCCACGGCCGTCATCGACGCCGAGGTCTCCCGGGTCGTCGCCCGTCACCGCGACGGCGACGGCGAGCGGCCCGACCTCCTCAGCCGCCTCCTCGCCGCCCAGGACGAGACCGGCACCCACCTGTCCGACCGGGAGATCCGTGACGAGACCGTCACGCTCTACATCGGCGGGCACGAGACGACGAGTTCCACCCTCGTCTGGGCCTGGTATCTCCTCTCGCACCATCCACGCGTCGCCGACGCGCTCGGGGCCGAGCTCGACCGGGTGCTCGGCGAGCGCGACCCCGGATTCGACGACTACGCCGAACTGGCCTACACCCAGGCCGTGGTGAAGGAGACGCTGCGCCTCTATCCGACGATCTGGCTGCTCACCGGCATAGCGAAGGAGGGTGCCACGCTCGGTGGTGCCCCCGTCCCGCCGGGCACGCGGGTCTGGAGCAGCCAGTGGGCCACCCACCGGGACGGGCGCTGGTACCGGGACCCGCTGGAGTTCCGCCCGGAGCGCTGGCTCTCGGCGAAGGACGGGGGGACGGAGGGCGAGGCCGAGGAGATACCGGAGTACGCGTGGTACCCCTTCGGCGGCGGCCCCCGGGTGTGCCTGGGCACCCGTTTCGCCATGGTGGAGGCGGTGCTGATCCTGGCGGTCGTCGCCCGGCGCTTCCGTCTCGACCTCGACGCGGAGGAGATACGCCCGGTCCCGGGCCTGACGCTGCAGCCGGACCGGGACGTCCTGGCGACGGTGCGGGCGCGGTAACCGGGGCGACCGGCCGGGCGGTCGCGGCCTCCTTCCCGCCGCCCTGGGGGAAACCCCGGAGTGGTGAGGGAGGGGCCCGGGAGGGGCCCGGGAAAGGTGGGGCAGGGACGGGCAAGGGACGGGCCCAGCCCGCTCGGTCGACCGGCCGCCTGTGGCTCGCCCGTGCCGGTCAGACGTTTCTCCTTCAGCCTTCCGCGGCGGCGTCCTGGCCCGACCGGGCCAGGGCCAGCGCGAGCCGGCGCAGGTCGTCGGCCCGCAGCACCCGGCCGTCGAAGCCCGGCAGCGGCACGTGCAGGGCGGCCGTCCAGCGGGCCGGGATCGCGCCGCGGCCGTGGACGGCCCCGGCGAGGATGCCCGCGACGGCGGCGACGGTATCGGTGTCGCCGCCCAGGTCGATCGCGGCGGCGAGGGCCGCCTCGAAGGAGGAAGTGGTGCGCAGCGCCCACAGGGCGGAGCCGAGGCACGGCCAGACGGCGCCGTTGAACTCGGTGGCGTCCTCCGGGCGCCAGTCGGGCGCGAGGACGACGGCCCACCGCTCCCGGTGTGCCGCCGCCCCCTCGCCGAGCACGGCGGGAACGGCGGCGAGCGGGTCGTCGCGGAGCAGGGCGACACGTACGAGCTCGTGGAGGACGGCCGTGCCCTCCCAGGCGGCGGCGTCCCCGTGGGTGAGCGCGGCGATCCGCCGGGCCGCGGCCATGGTGGCCACGCGGCCGACGGGGGCGTAGTACACGGCCGAGGTGGCAGCCCGCATCAGCGAACCGTTCCCCGCGCCGCGGCCGTTGAGCTGGAAGTGCAAGGCGGAGGCCAGGTTCCAGGGGTCGCCGCCGAGCAGCACGGCCTCGGTCGTGAGCCCGATGTCCTTGGGGTCCGCCGCGGCCCAGCGCCGGAACCGGGCGAAGACGTCCGGCAGATCGAGCCCGCCGCGTTCGAGGAGCGACTCCCCGACGAGCACACCCATCTGCGTGTCGTCCGTGGCCTCACCGGGATCCCACCCGCCGCCCCCGCACATCTCGCCGGCCCCGTCCGCGAACCGCTCCCGGAACGCCCCCGGCAGCCCGAACTCGAACGGCGCCCCGAGCGCGTCCCCGACGGCGGATCCCAGCACGGCACCGACGGCGCGGTCTTCGAAGGGGCTCAGCACTTTCCGTCCACCCGTCGCTCGAAGGATTCCCTGCCCATGGTCCGGCCGTCGGCCCGGGCGGGCCCGGGCCGGGCCGGGCCGAGAAGGGAAGGCTCCCCCTTCGCGACCCTAGGACTCGACCGGTGCGGGACGCACGCCCTTTGCGGAGCGGGCCGCGCGGATCGGCAGGAACACGAGCAGGGCGAAGGGGGAGAGGAGGATCGTGAGGACGAGCAGGGGGCCCATGAGGAAGGGGGAGAGGGCCAGGCGGCGGGACTCGCGGTACATCCACTGGCCGAGCAGCAGGTCCCAGGCGATGACTTGGGCCCAGACCGCCCCCGCGCCGTTCGCGAGCGCGGTGAGGTCGCGGAAGGTGTCGATGTCCGGAGCGCTGACGGCCGTCCAGAGTTCCGGCAGGACCGGGACCGCGAGGACCAGGTAGACCGCCAGGACCGGCAGGACGGTCAGGGGCGAGGCGGCCACGCGGTCCGTGATGCCGCGACCCGGCGCGAAGATCATCAGGAGCCAGACCGGCGCCGCGAGGAAGAAGGTGAACTCGAAGAGGAAGCCGGTCATGCGGCGAGCTCCTGTCGTGCGGTGGGTGCGGGGGTGCGGAGGGCCAGCGCCGTGGCCGTGACCGTGACGATCGCGAGGGCACCGGCGGCGGCGAGGGTGAGGGCGTCCGGGGAGAGGAGCGGCTGGCCGCGCAGGGCCTGCCAGGCGACGAGGACGAAGGTCGCGGCGTACGAGGCGGACGCGGTCAGGACCAGGCGGAGCCGGACGCGGTCGTCGGCGAGCCGGGCGTAGCGCGGGGCGAGGGCGGCGAGGACGAGCAGGAGCAGCGGGACGAGCTGGAGCGCGTGCATGCCGAAGAAGTGCGCGATGCGCAGGTCGCCGCCGGTCGTGGACCAGCCGAGGAGCGGGATGCCCGGCCCGCCGTCGGGGACGCCGACGCTGTGTGCGCCGACCACGGCCGGGTCCTCCACCGCGAGCTGCTCCGGGGTGGGCGGCACCATGACGAAACCGACCGCCGCGCCGGCCAGTGCGATGACCGACGAGAGCCGTACCGCCCAGGCCGTCGCCCGGTCCAGGATGCGGGCCCGCAGCAGCAGGACGGCGATCGCCAGGGCCGCCAGCCAGAGGACGACGACCGTCGCACCCATGACCTGGAAGACGGCCGCGTCGAAGGGCGTCCCGTTGTTGAAGTGGCTCTGCTCGCCCCGGATCACCTGCAGGGTGATCAGCGCCATCTCGATGAGGCTGGCCACCGTGAGGATCGTTCCGGCCCACCAGCCGACGCGGCGGCCGCGGGCGGTCGGGAGCAGGGAGAGCATCCAGGCGAGCGTGAGCCCGTACGCGATGAACGAGACCGAGAACTTGAAGGGCTTGGCCCAGATCGGCGCGCCGACCAGGATCCGGTCGTCGAGGACGAGCCCGCCGATGGAGACGAGCGCCAGGGCCCCCATCGAGGCGACGAACCAGACCAGGGGCCGGTGGAGCGTGCGGAGCTGTGGTGCCGAGAGCGCCGCGGGCACCGAGGCCGTGGAGGGCGCTGAGGGTGCCGTGTGTGCCGAGGACATGAGTGATCCCCCCGTGGGATGCGCATGAGCGCGGAATGGATAGTGGCACTTCCTGCTATCTGATAGTGCCACTATCTATGATGGAGGGGCGGTCGGCAAGACCGAAGCGAGGTCGGATGGTGACCGGGAAGGTGAACAAGCGGTGCGCATCGGAGAGTTGAGTCGCAGGACCGGAGTGTCCGTGCCGACGATCAAGTACTACGTACGCGAAGGGCTGCTGCCGGCAGGCCGGTTGACGAGCCCGAACCAGGCCTCGTACGAGGAGGCGCACGTACGGCGGCTCCGCCTCATCCGCGCCCTGCTCGATGTCGGCGGCCTCTCCGTCGCGGGCCTCCGCGAGGTCGTCGCGGCGGTCGACGACAGCGAGCGCCCGCTGCACGGCATGCTCGGCGCGGTCGCCGACAACGTGGTGCCGCGCTACGAGGGTGCGGGCGACGAGCCGGGGGAGGCCCTCGTCGCCGCCCGCGCGGCGGTCGCCGACCTGATCGACCGCCGCGGCTGGCACACCGACTCCCGCGGCCCGGCCGCCGAGGCCCTCGCGGTCGCCCTCTCCGCCCTGGAGAACGTCGGCCACGGCGGCTTCGTCGAGGTGCTGGACGCCTACGCCGAAGCGGCGGAGAGCGTGGCGCGCACAGACCTCGAGTACGTGGCCCGCAATGTCGTCCGCGAGGAGCTCGTCGAGAGCGTCGTCGTCGGCATCGTCCTCGGCGACGCGATGCTCGGCGCCCTCCGCCGCCTCGCCCACGCCGACGCCTCGGTCAAGATCTTCGGCGAGGAGCGCTGACCCCGGATCGCCCTTGACCGTCGAGGCGCTGCCCTGGAACGCGCAAGACCGAGGCGCGGACCTGGTGGTGCGCCGGGCCGTTGCCGGGCCCTCGGTGCGACGGACCGTTGCCGGGGCGGTGGTGTGCCGGACCGCTGGGGCGGTGGTGCGCCGGGCGGTCGGTGCGCCGGACCGCCGGGGCGGCGGACCGTCAGGGCGGCGACGTGCCCGGCCGTCAGGGCGTCGAGGGCGTGGGCGGCGTGGTGGGTGTGTGCCGGGACGGCGGCGCGCCCAGGGCGGCGGTGGATGCGGGGGCAGGGGGGTGTCGAGCCGTCAGGCGTCTGGGGGCGGGCCTGCTCTGGAGCGGGGCCCGGGAGCCGCTGGGTGCCGGGGGCCGGACGTCTGAGTTCGGGGCGGCGGCGCTCCGGCAGGTCGACGGTGGGCCGGTCGGTCGGGCGTCACGGGCCGGGTTTGGTCGCCGTGCGGCGGCGCTCCGGCAGGTCGACGGTGGCCCGGTCGGGCGGGCGCCACGGGCCTTGGCCCGCCTCCGTGCGGCGGGGCGGCGGGGGAGTCGGGTGGCCGGTTGTCGGGTCGTCAGGTCGGGGGTGGTCCCGCGTGACGGGGTCCGTGGTCCCGGGGGCCGGAACGCCCGAGGGGCGGGAGTCGGTCGGCTCCCGCCCCTCGGCGTCGTCGTGCTGCGCGCGTCAGGCCTCCTGCTCGCGCTCCACCTGCTCGTTCCACTCGCGCTTGATCGCGCGCCAGGCCTCGTCCGTCTTGCCCAGGCGCCAGTAGCCCGAGATCGAGAGGCGCTCGCGCGGGATCGCGCGGTCCAGGCGCAGGTGGCTGCGGAGCTCCTTCACGAAGCCGGCCTCGCCGTGGACGAAGGCGTGCACGTCCCCGGCCGGGAAGTCGAGGGCGCGGACCGCCTCGACCAGCGCCTCGCCCACCGGGCGGGCGCCGCGGTGCAGCCAGGTGACGTCCACCCCGGGCGCCGTCGCGAACTTCTGCTCCTCGGACGTGTCCGGGACCTCCACGAAGGCGCGCACCGTCGCGCCCGCCGGCAGCCGCTCCAGCGCGGCCGCGACGGCCGGCAGCGCGCTCTCGTCGCCGACCAGGAGGTGCCAGTCCGCGGCCTCGTCCGGGGCGTAGCCGCCACCCGGGCCGAGGAAGCGCACGGTGTCGCCCGCCTGCGCCCGCGCCGCCCACGGGCCGGCCAGGCCCTCGTCGCCGTGGACCACGAAGTCGACCGTCAGCTCGCGGTGCACCGGGTCCCAGGCGCGCACCGTGTACGTCCGGGTCGTCGGCCACTGCTCGCGCGGGAACTCGGCCCGGATCCGCTCCATGTCGAAGGGCTCCGGATAGCTCACGCCCTCCGCCGCGAAGAGCAGCTTCACGTAGTGGTCGGTGTACGTGCCGACCTCGAAGGCGTCGAGCCCGGGGCCGCCGAGCACCAGACGCACCATGTGCGGGGTGATCCGCTCCGTGCGTACCACCTGGGCCTCGTGGGCCCTCGGTGCCTTGCGTGCGGGCTGTTCTGCCACGACGGTCTCCCGTTCCGGGTGATTACTTAGGTTTGCCTAAGTTAGCATCCCCGAAGGTCCCGGGCCCAGAGGGATCGTGGACGCACAGGGACCGTGTACGCACAGGGACGTCGGGGCCGGAGGGAGCGTCGGCCCAGAGGGACCTTCGGCCCGGAGGAGGGACCGTGGGGTCCGGACGGCAGGGCGGCCCGGCCGCCCCGCCCTCGGCCCCGCCTCAGCCCCGCAGCACCGGCAGCAGTCGTCCCACCGCTCCGCCCAGGCCCCACCGCTCCACCAGGCCCGCCAGCGCCTCCGGGTCCCGCGGTGCCGACGGCAGCGCTGCGGAGAAGTCCGGCAGCGGCGCGTCCCGGGCCACCCGCACCACCGTCGGCGCCACGTCCAGGTACTCCGCCGCCTCCACGATCCCGCGCCGCTTGGCCGGGGTCAGCTTCGACGTCCGGTCGACCGCCGCCGCCCGCACGCCCGCCAGGTCCCCGTACTCCGTGATCAGCTGCGCCGCCGTCTTCTCGCCGATGCCCTTCACGCCGGGCAGCCCGTCGCTCGTGTCCCCGCGCAGCGCCGCGAAGTCCGCGTACTGGTCGGCCCGCACCCCGTACTTCTCCCGGATCAGCTTCTCGTCCACCAGGTCGCAGTCGCCCACGCCCTTGCGCGGATACAGCACCCGCACCCCGCGCCCGTCGTCCACCAGCTGGAAGAGGTCCCGGTCGCCGGTGACGATGTCCACCGGACCCGCCGCCCGCTCCGTCAGCGTGCCGATCACGTCGTCCGCCTCGAACCCGGCCGCCCCGACGCGGGCGACCCCCAGCGCGTCCAGCACCTCCACGATCACCGGGACCTGCGGCGACAGCGTGTCCGGGACCTCCTCCACGTCCGGACCCACCGGCGTCTCCACGGCCACCCGGTGCGCCTTGTACGAGGGGATCAGGTCCACCCGCCACTGCGGGCGCCAGTCGTCGTCCCAGCAGGCCACCAGGTCGTCCGGCCGGTGGTCCTGGACCAGCCGGCCGATGAAGTCGAGCAGCCCGCGCACGGCGTTCACCGGCGTCCCGTCCGGCGCCCGGACCGAGTCCGGCACGCCGAAGTACGCGCGGAAGTAGAGGCTGGCGGTGTCGAGGAGCATCAGGCGTCGCGTCACACCCCGATCATGCCGCACCGCACCGACAACACCCCCCACCAGGCGTGACACCGGTCACCTTCGCGTTTGCACCCCAGGGGCCAGGGCAGGCGCGAGCCCGGAGCGGACCCGGTACGGGATCCGACGGGCCGGGCGCAGATCCGGACCCCGACGGGTCACGTACGCGACGGGCGCGCGGGCAGATCCCGCCCCGCTCCACGGCCCGGCTGCTGCGGGGGTGGCGGGCCGTTTTTCGTTGCTACCCGTGAGGTGTATGTGTCCAGGCTCCAGGCCGACCACTTGTACAAGGTGTTCGGCAGACGACCCGACGAAGCAGTCCGTGAACTCGCCGCGGAGGGCGAGAACGCGGTCGACCGCGAGGCCCTGCGCGCCGAAGGCACCACGGCGGCCGTGATCGACGCGTCCTTCACCGTCGAACCCGGCCAGATCTTCGTCGTCATGGGTCTGTCCGGGTCGGGCAAGTCCACCCTCCTGCGCATGCTCAACGGCCTCCTCGCCCCCACCGCGGGCCGGGTCCTCTTCGACGGCCGCGACCTCACCGCCCTCGCCCCGCGCGAGCTGCGCGACGTCCGGTCGAAGAAGATCAGCATGGTCTTCCAGCACTTCGCGCTCTTCCCGCACCGCAGCGTCCTCGAGAACGCCGCCTACGGCCTGGAGGTCCAGGGCGTCCCGCGCGCCGAGCGCGAGCAGCGCGCCGCCGAGGCCCTGGAGCTGTGCGGGCTCGCCGGCTGGGAGAAGTCCTGGCCGGACGAGCTCTCCGGTGGCATGCAGCAGCGCGTCGGCCTCGCCCGCGCGCTCGCCACCGACGCCGACCTGCTCCTCATGGACGAGTCGTTCAGCGCACTCGACCCGCTGATCCGCCGTGACATGCAGGACCAGCTGCTCGTGCTGCAGCAGAAGCTGAAGAAGACCATCGTCTTCATCACCCACGACCTCAACGAGGCCATGCGCCTCGGCGACCGCATCGCCGTCATGCGCGACGGCCGGATCGTCCAGCTCGGCACCGCCGAGGACATCCTGGTGCGCCCCGCCAACGACTACGTCGCCTCCTTCATCCAGGACGTCGACCGCACCCGGGTGCTCACCGCCGAGGCCGTCATGACGGCCGGCGCGGTCGCCCCCGAGGACTGCCCGCCGGGCTGCGGCTGCGAGACCGTCGCTCCGCAGACGCCGCTGGCCGAGCTGTGCGCCGTCTCCGCGCGCTCCCTCCATCCGGTGACCGTCGCCGATGCCGCCGGCCGGGTCCTGGGCGTCGTCGCCCAGGACCGCCTGCTCGGCGTCATGGGCGGACTCGACGCGGACGTCAGCCCGGGCGGGAAGAGCCGTGCCGTCGCCCCCGGCGAGAGGGCCGGAGCCGTCGCCCCCGGCGAGAAGGCCGAAGCCGTCGCCCCCGGCGAGAGGGCCGGAGCCGTCGCCCCCGGCGAGAAGGCCGAAGTCGTCGCTCGCGGCGAGAAGGCCGGAACCGTCGGCGCGGAAGGCGAGGCCGGGGCCGTCGCCCCGAACGAGAACGACGGGACCGCCGCGGCCGTCGGTGACGACCGCTCCGGTGCCGAGGAGGTGACCGCCCGTGCCTAGGATCCCCCTCGGCCAGTGGGTCGACAGCAGCGTCGACTGGCTGCAGAGCGAGCTGTCGTGGCTCTTCGACGCCGTCAGCACCGTCGTCACCGGCCTCTACGACGGCATCGACGCCGTCCTCTCCGCTCCGCAGCCGCTGCTCTTCGCCGGCATCCTCGCCGTGCTCGCCTGGTGGCTGCGCGGCCTCGCCACCGGCGTCGTCGCCTTCGCCGCGTTCGCGCTGGTCGACTCCGTCGAACTGTGGGACGAGGCCATGGCGACCCTGTCGCTGGTGCTGGTCGCCACCCTCGTCACGCTCGTGATCGCCGTACCGCTCGGCATCTGGGCGGCCCGCTCCAAGACCGTCAGCGCCGTGCTGCGACCGGTCCTGGACTTCATGCAGACCATGCCGGCGATGGTCTACCTCATCCCCGGCATCATCTTCTTCGGCGTGGGCGTGGTCCCCGGCATCATCGCGACCATCGTCTTCGCCCTGCCGCCCGGCGTCCGCATGACCGAGCTCGGCATCCGGCAGGTCGACGGCGAACTCGTCGAGGCCGCCGAGGCCTTCGGCACCACCCCGCGCAACACCCTGCTGCGCGTCCAGCTGCCGCTCGCCCTGCCCACGATCATGGCCGGCGTCAACCAGGTGATCATGCTCGGCCTGTCCATGGTCGTCATCGCCGGCATGGTCGGCGGCGGCGGGCTCGGCGGCGCCGTCTACCGTGCCATCGGCAACGTCGACATCGGCCTCGGCTTCGAGGCGGGCATCTCCATCGTCATCCTCGCCATGTACCTCGACCGGATGACCGGTGCCCTGGGCCGTCAGGTCTCGCCGCTCGGCCGCCGCGCCGCCGCCAAGGCGCGCGCCGCGAGCGTCGCGCGAACCGGCGCGAAGATCTGGGGCCACCGCCCGCAGCCCGTCACCGCGCTCGTCGGCGTTGTCGTCCTGGCGCTGGTCGCCGGCGGCATGGGTTTCCTCGGCGGCACCGGCGGCGCCTCCACCACGGCCTCCGGGCCGAACACCGGCCACGGCAAGAAGATCAGCCTCGGCTACATCCCGTGGGACGAGGGCATCGCCTCCACCTTCCTCTGGAAGGAGCTCCTGGAGCGCCGCGGCTACGAGGTCGACACCAAGCAGCTGGAGGCCGGCGCCCTCTACACCGGACTCGCCGGCGGCCAGATCGACTTCCAGACGGATTCCTGGCTGCCCGTCACCCACGCCCAGTACTGGGAGAAGTACCGCAACAAGCTGGAGGACCTCGGTTCCTGGTACGGCCCCACCTCCCTGGAGCTCTCCGTCCCGTCCTACATGAAGGACGTGAACACCCTCGCCGACCTCAAGGGGAAGGCGGGGAAGGTCAAGGGCCGCATCGTCGGCATCGAGCCGAGCGCCGGAATGATGGGCATCCTCAAGGACAAGGTCCTCAAGGACTACGGCCTGGAGGGCGAGTACCAGGTCGTCGACGGCTCCACGCCCGGCATGCTGGCCGAACTCAAGCGCGCGTACGACAAGAAGGAGCCGATCGTCGTCACCCTCTGGTCGCCGCACTGGGCCTACTCCACGTACGACCTCAAGAAGCTCCAGGACCCGAAGGGCAGCTGGGGCAAGGGCGACGGCGTGCACACGCTGGCCCGCAAGGGCTTCGCCGCGGAGAACCCCGAGGTCGGCGCCTGGCTGAAGAACTTCAAGCTGAGCGAGCAGGAGCTCACCGGCCTGGAGGCGGTCATCCAGGAGACCGGAAAGGGCAAGGAGCAGGAGGCCGTCCGCACCTGGCTCGACCGGAACCCGGGCGTCGCGGAGCGGCTCGCCCCGCAGTAGACCCGTGTGCGGAGCCGCGGCGGTCCGTCGCCGGCTCCGCGGGGCGATCGACGCCCCGCACATCGACTGCTGTCCGAAAAGGGGTGGTCGCCGAACGTGTTCGGCGACCACCCCTTTTCGCCACGACGCGAAACCCCGACCCAAAGCTGCGTAAGGTTCAGGTAACCGACCAGTACGAGACCGCGAGTGACACGAGGGAGGGGGCCGACATGGACGACAAGGAGTCGCTGCGCGTGGGCGCGGCCGTCAAGAGGCGCCGCCGGGCGCTGCAGCTCACCCTGGCCGTCGTCGCCCAGCGCAGCGGCCTGTCCGTGCCCTTCCTCAGCCAGATCGAGAACGAGCGGGCCCGCCCCAGCGACCGCTCCCTCCAGCTCGTCGCCGGAGCCCTGGAGACCACCGCCGCCGAGCTGCTCGCCGCGGCCGAGGCCGCACGGACCGTCGACGTCGTGCGCTCCGACGAGGAGCTGTGGGACATGCCCCCGGGCGTACGGCCGCTGGTCCGCGGCCGGCACCAGCTGCAGGCCCTGGAGGCCACCGGCGAGCAGGACGCCGGACGGGAATTCCTGCACCGCAACGACGAGTTGCTGTACGTCGCCGACGGCGCCGCCGAGGTCGAGGCCGAGGGGCGCGCCTACCGTCTCGAACGCGGCGACACGCTGTACCTCTCCGGTGGGGTGCGGCACCGCTGGCGGGCCACCGCGGCCGGGACACGGCTCGTGTTCGTGTCCGTCGCGGACCACATCGAGGCCGCCGAGACGTGAGGGCGGCGGCATGAGGGTCGTCTCGCTGGTGCCGTCGCTGACCGAGGCCGTCGCCGTCACCGCCCCCGGTGTGCTGGTCGGGGTCACCGACTGGTGCACCCACCCCGCCGATCCCGGCGAGGTCGTACGGATCGGCGGGACCAAGAACCCCGACGTCGACGCCGTGGCCGGGCTGTGCCCCGATCTGGTGATCGCCAATGAGGAGGAGAACCGGGGGCCCGACCTGGACGCGCTGCGGGCCGCCGGACTCGACGTGCTCGTCACCGAGATCCGCACCCTCGACCAGGCCTTCGCCGAGCTCGACCGGGTCCTCGCGGCCTGCGGCGTACGGAGCCGGCCGGCGTGGCTCGACGCGGCCGAGGCCGCGTGGGGCGCGGTGAGCACCGACGGGCCGCCGCGCACCGCCGTCGTCCCGATCTGGCGCCGCCCCTGGATGGTGCTCGGGCGCGACACCTTCGCCGGCGACCTGCTCGCGAGGCTCGGGGTGCGCAACGTGTACGCCGCCCACCCCGAGCGCTACCCGCGCATCCCGCTCGACGAGCTCCGGGCCGCCGGGCCCGACCTGGTCGTGCTGCCGGACGAGCCGTACCGCTTCACGCCCGACGACGGCCCCGAGGCGTTCCCCGGGGCCGCCGTGGCGCTCGTCGACGGACGTCACCTCACCTGGTACGGGCCGTCCCTGGCCGAGGCGCCCCGGGTGCTGCGAGCAGCACTCCGCTGAACAGTCCGCGCAGTGTGTGACCGGCCGCCACCAGCCAGGCCGCGACGAGCAGCGCGTACAGCCCGACCGCCAGCCAGCGGAAGGCCGTGAGACCGGTGTGCTGGGCCAGGCCCTCGGCGCCGGTGACGCAGGTGCCGACCGGGAAGGTGAAGGCCCAGAAGGTCATCGCGAAGCCCATGCCCCGGCGGCGCGCCCGGACGACGAGGGCGCCGGCGAACGCCAGCCACAGGAGGGCGAAGCCGATCACGGGGACCCCGTAGAGCACCGCGAAGGCGGCGAAGGCATGGGCGTACGGGGCCGGCAGCACACCAGGTGCGGCGTCGGCGAACTTGTTCGCGGCGGTCGTCGACTGGCCGAGCGGGCCGAGCACCAGGAACAGGGTGGGAGTGAGGGCCAGGGGCAACGGGCCGTGGGTGACCAGGCGGCCGAAGACCAGGGGCAGCATCACCAGGGTCGCGAGCAGGCTGACGCCGAACATCGCGTAGCAGGCGATCAGGAGGGTCTCCTGGGGCTGGCCCGCGGGGAGATGGGGGACGAGCAGCGGGCCCAGCGCGGCGGAGACCATCGGAGCGACGACCGGCAGCAGCCAGACGGGGGTCGCGCCCTCGATGCGGTGGCGGGCCACCATCAGGTACGGGATCGCCACCGCGGCCGTCAGACCGATCAGCGTGCCGGCGGTGAACAGGACGGTGTCGAGGGCGAGCGCGGCGGGGAGGCCGATCCAGTCCTGGCCGACCACCAGCGCGCCGCCGCCCACGGCGAGCAGGGCCATGGACAGGCAGCCGTAGAAGGGGGCGACCGCGGGGTCGAGGAGGTGGGCACGGGCCTGGTCGCGGTGGTGCGTCCAGTGCAGGGCGCGGGCGGTGAGCAGCGCCAGCAGCATCGCGAGGGACAGGACCCAGAGGACGGTGCAGGCGGCGCGCAGCCCCGGGACGTCGACCGGGAGCGTCGCACCCGCGGTGCCGACGATCGCGGTGCCCATCACCGACGCGTACCAGTTGGGTCCGAGGTGTCGGACCGAGGTCCACCGGGCGTCGGGGGTGGTGACGCCGGGGACCGACCGAGAAGGTGCGAGGGTTGCCATGACCTCAGAGTCGCGCGCGATCAGTGCCCCCACCAGGGACGACGTTGCTATGAGGTCATAAGCTGGCGTTATGAGTTCTCGTCCGACCGAGCTTCCCGGCCTGCTCTCGCACCGGGTCCCCGACCTCGGCGCGCTCGAACTGCTCCTCGCCGTCGCCCGGCACGGCAGTCTCGGCCGCGCCGCACGCGAGGTCGGCATCACCCAGCCCGCCGCGAGCAGCCGCATCCGCTCCATGGAACGCCAGCTGGGGGTGGCCCTGGTGGACCGGTCCCCGCGCGGGTCCCGGCTCACCGACGCGGGGGCGCTCGTCACCGACTGGGCGCGGCGGATCGTGGAGGCGGCGGAGGCCTTCGACGCCGGTGTGCAGGCGCTGCGCGGACGGCGGGACTCCCGGCTGCGGGTGGCGGCTTCCATGACGATCGCCGAGTACCTGCTGCCCGGGTGGCTCATCGCGCTGCGCGCGGAGCGCCCCGACACCGCCGTCTCCCTCCAGGCCGGCAACTCCGCGGCCGTCGCCGAGCGGCTGCTCGCGGGCGAGGCGGACCTGGGCTTCGTGGAGGGCCTCGCCGTCCCGGACGGCCTCGACGGGGCGGTCGTCGCCCACGACCGCCTCGCGGTCGTCACCGCCCCCTCGCACCCGTGGGCCCGGCGCGGCCGCCCGGTCGACCCGGCTGAGCTCGCGGTCACGCCGCTGGTCCTGCGCGAGCGGGGGTCGGGCACCCGCCAGGTGCTCGACGCGGCGCTGGCGGCCTACGGCGGACTGGCCCGCCCCCTCCTCGAACTCGCCTCCACCACGGCCGTGAAGGCGGCCGCGGTCAGCGGCGCCGGCCCGGCGGTCCTGAGCGAGCTCGCCGTCGCCGAGGAACTCGCCTCGCGACGGCTGGTCGCCGTCCCGGTGGACGGCGTACCGCTCCGCCGGGACCTGCGAGCCGTCTGGCCGACGGGCCACCGTCCGACCGGCCCCGCACGCGACCTGCTGACGCTGACCCGGGCGCGGCCGACGGGGTGAGGGGGCGCTCCCTTCCGGCGTGAGTCCCCCGCCCGGCACCGGGCCCGCGGGGCCCCGGCACCGGGCCCCGATACCGGCCCGGCACCGGTCGAGGGCCCCCGGCGCCCGGCCTCAGGCGCCGACCCGCGATGCCTGGTCTCCGGCCTTCGCCCTGCGATGCCCGGTATCCAGTCTCAGCCCTGCGACGCCCGGTATCCGGTCTCGCCCTGCGGCCTGCGTTGCGGGACCCCCGAAGTACGGTCTTCGGCTTTCGATCTGCCGTCTGCGTCGCCGGACCCCCGAAACACGCCCTTCGGCTTTCGGCCCGTGGCCCCCGGCCGTCGGCCCTCGGCCCCGCCCGCGCCCGGTGGGCAGGGGCCCGCTCCGCCCCGGAGTGTCGTGCCCCTCGCCGGTCCCGGGGCCCGGTCGCCGGGCGGGCCGTCAGCCGGTCTGCGTGCTCCGGAACGTCACGCGCCCGTCGACCGTCGTCAGGACCACCGGCAGGTGCGGCAGGTCCGTCGCGGAGGTGGTGAGCGGGTCGTCCGCCAGGACCGTGAGGTCCGCGCGGTGGCCGCTCGCGAGGCGGCCCGCCTCGCGCTCCTCGGCCGCCGCGTAGGCCGCGTTGACCGTCATGCCGCGCAGCGCCTCCAGTGCGGTCAGGGCCTGCTCGGGGCCGTGCGGGGGCTGGGTCAGGTCGCGGGTGGGGCGGCGGTGCCGGGCGCCCGCCATGACGCCGAGCGGCGGGAAGGGGGCGATCGGCCAGTCGGAGCCCAGGACGACGGTGGCGCCCGAGTCCCACAGGTCCCGACAGCGCCAGGCCCGCGAGGCGCGCTCCTCGCCGAGGCGGCGCGACCAGTTGTCGGTGTGGTCGGCGCGCGTGAAGTCGCAGCAGTGGGTGGGCTGCATGGAGGCGACGACGCCGAGCTCCGAGAAGCGGTGCAGGGTGTCGTCGGGGACCGTCTCGATGTGCTCGATCCGGTGGCGGACCCCGTGGCCGGCCTTCTCGATCGCGTCCAGGGCGTGCCGTACGGCCGCGTCGCCGATGGCGTGGGTGGCGGTGGGCACTCCGGCCCGGTGCAGTTCGCCGATGACGTGGGTGTAGGCCGCCGGGTCGGGCCAGAAGGCGTGCGTGGACTCGCCGTGGCAGTCCGGCCGCTCCAGCCACGCCGTGCCGTTGTCGATGGTCCCGTCCATGAACAGCTTCACGCCGTCGACCCGCCACAGGGCGCCGCCGCGGCGCTGCAGGTCGATCAGCTCGCGAACGCCCTCACCGTCGGTGCCCGGCTGGCACCAGGGCGCGACCCGCAGCCGGAGGGGGAGTTCGCCGTCCGCGTCGAGTTCGGCGAGCAGGTCGAGGCTCTCGCCGTTGGCGTCCATGACGTGGCCGCCGGTGAGGCCGACCGCGGCCATGGAGCGGAGGGCGGCGGCGAGCCGCTCACGGCGTTCCGCGTGGGTGGGCCGGGGGGCGACGCGCTCGACGAGTTCGCAGGCGGCGTCCTCCTGGAGCAGGCCGGTGGGGCGCCCGTGCGCGTCGCAGACGACCTCGGCCGAAGCCTGGTCGAAAGTGCGGGGGCCGTCGACGCCCGCGAGTTCGAGGGCTCGGCGGCTGGCCAGCGCCGAGTGGGCGTCGAAGAGCAGCAGGAAAGCCGGGACGTCGGTGAGGACCGTGTCGAAGGGAGCGATGCCCACGGGCTGGTCACCGAAGACGTTCGGGTCGAGGCCCCAGCCGAACAGCCAGTCGCCGCGCCGGAGTTCGCGCACGGCGTCGGCCAGCGCCGCGCGCACGTCGGCGACGTCGGCGCAGTGGGAGAGGTCGAGGCCGTGGGTGAGCTCGGCGCCGGTGACGGGGTGGAGGTGCCCGTCGACGAGTCCCGAGGTCACCACGGCGCCCTTGAGATCGATCACCTCGGTCCGGGCGTCGGCCAGGGCGCGGATCTCCCGGTCGTCGCCGAGCGCGGCGATCCGCCCGCTCTCGGACACGGCGAGCGCGGTCTCCGGCAGGAAGGAGCCGGTGCCGGGGTCGAGCAGCCGGGCGGAGGACAGGACGAGTCGGGTACGCACACGAGCTCCAGGAAGGAACGAGGGATACGGGGGAGGGGTGACGTGAATCAGGGCTGCGGGCTGACGTGAGTCAGGGCGGTGGGGGATGAGCGTTCTCGGAGGCCTCGGCGCTCCGAGGTCTCAGCGCTCTCAGCCGTCTCGGAGCGCCCGGGTCTCGGCACACTCGACGAGCTCGGAGCGCCCAGGTCTCGGAGCGCCCAGGCACCCGAGCGCCCGGGCATCGGAGCGCCCGGGCATCGGAGCGCCCGGGCATCGGAGCGCCTAGGCACCCGAGCGCCCAGGCATCGGAGCGCTCGGCGAGCTCGGAGCCCCAGGCCTCGGAGCGCGAGGTCCCGGAGACCTCAGGCCTCGGAGGCCCGAGCGGGTCCCGGCGGCTCCGACGGGGATTCGGCCGCCTCGGGCGCCGCGGTCGTGGGCGCGGCGGCGGGCAGCGTCGCCGGCAGCGCCGTCGCCTCGCGTTCGAGCGTGCCCGGCGTCAGTCCGAGCTCGCGTTCGGCGGTGGTCACGGCCATCCGCGCCACCGGCTCCGGGCGGTCGGCGCGGTCGGTGTTGGCATGGGCGCCGAGGCCGTCGAGGACGACGAGGATCTGGATCGCGGTGGCCCGGGGGTCGGGGGTCCGGAACTCCCCGCGGGCGATGCCGTCGCGGATCACGCCTTCGAGCCGTTCGTCGTTGGCGAGCTCCTGCTCCTCGACCCGTTCGCGCAGGACGGGGCGGTAGCGGCTGAGATGGCGGGCGTTGATCCACAGGCGGCTGATGTCGTCGTACGCGTCCCCCGAGGAGAGCGCGAAGTAGCGCGCGAGGTACTGGGTGGGGGTCCCGTCCGGACGGTCGGCGGGCAGCAGGGCGTCGAGCTCGCCGGTGGCCGCGGTGCCGAAGGCCTCGGCGACGAGGTTCTCCGCCGAGGGGAAGTAGTGGCTGATCAGTCCCGGGCGTACGTCGAGCTCCTCGGCGATCCGCCGGAGGGTCACGCACTCCAGGCCCTCGGTCAGGGCGACGGCCGCGGCGGCGTCGACGATCTCCGCGCGCCGGGCCTCGGGGGACTTGCGAACTCGTTTGCGCTGGACGCTTGACGTCATACGGGTGATGCTATTGAGTGTGCGACCAATAAGCAACCAGGTGGGCAACGACACATGACCGGAGGGTCGCCCCATGGCTTCCAGCACCCCTGCCCCGAGCACGTCTGGGCACCCCGCCACCGATCGGCCCACGCGGATCGAGTCGCACGGCATCGACCACATTCCCGACGAGGAGCGGCACGGCCGGCCGCGCGAGCTGTTCTCGATCTGGGCGGCCGCGAACGTCAACTACCTCAGCCTCGTCGTCGGCGGCGCGCTCGTGCTCATGGGCCTCGGGCTCGCGCAGGCGATCGCGGTGATCGTCGTGGGGAACCTGTTCTGGCTGCTCACGGGCGTGCTCGCGGTGTCGGGGCCCGCGGCCGGAGCGCCGAGCGAGGTGATCACCCGGGCGATGTACGGCGTGCTCGGGAACCGCGTGAACAACGCGGTGACCGGGTGGGTCATCTCGGTCTGCTACTTCGCGCTCAACCTGGCGGCGGCGGCCGGCGCCGCCTTCACCCTGGTGGAGAAGGCCGGCCTGACCGCGTCCACCGCGGTGAAGGTCGTCGTCGTCCTCCTCATCGCCGGGATCACGCTCACCATCGGCGTGTACGGGCACGCCCTGATCGTCCGGCTCTACCTGCCGATCACGATCGCGCTCACCGCGGCTTTCGGTGTCGTCGCGTACACGGTCCTGCTGCACGCGGACTTCCAGTACGCCCCGGACCGCCCGCTCACCGGCACCGACCTCTGGGCGACCCTGATCGCGGGCGTCACCCTCATCGCGGCCGGCCCGCTCTCGTACACCACCAGCGCCGACTTCTCGCGCTACCTGCCCGCGACGGCCTCCCCGAAGGCGGTCGCCGGGTGGACCGCCCTGGGCGGCTTCGTGCCGAGCGTCGTGGTCTGCTCGCTCGGCGCCCTCGCGGCCACCGTCGTCGACATGACCGATCCGCAGGCCGCCCTGGAGTCGATGCTGCCGGGCTGGTTCACGCCGGTCTTCCTGCTCGCGCTCGTCCTCGGCACGATCGCGATCAACGCGATGACCGCCTACAGCGCCGGCCTCGCCCTCCAGGCCGTGGGCATCCGGATCCGCCGCTCGCGCAGCGTCCTCGTCGACGGCACGGTCGCCGTCGCCCTCACGCTCTACGCGCTGCTCGTCTCCAACTTCCTGGACACCGTGAGCAACGTCCTCCAGCTCACCGTCGTCCTGCTCGGCCCGGCCATGACCGTCTACGCGGTCGACATCCTGCTGCGCCGCAACGCCTACGACGGCCGCGCCCTCATGGACGAGACCCCGGCCGGCCCCTTCTGGTACACGGCCGGCGTCAACCCGGCCGGCGCCGCCGCCGTCCTCGTCGGCGCCGCCCTGGCCGCCCTCTGCGTGAACACCGCCTACACCGGGCCCCTCGCCCACGCGCTGGGCGGCCTGGACCTCGCCCTCCCTGTCGGCATGGGCGTGTCGGGCCTGCTGTACGCCCTCCTGATGCGCGGGCGGGTCACCCGCTAGCGCGCCCCGCGGCCGCCTCCACCAACCCGCGCATCACCCGCAGGTCCTCGCCCATCTCCGGGTGCCACTGGACGCCGAGGGCCCAGGTGGGGGAGGGGAGTTCGACGGCCTCGATCGTGCCGTCGTCCGCGTGGGCGGAGGCGAGGAGGTTCTTGCCGAGGACGTCGACGCACTGGTGGTGGTAGGTCGGGACCCGGGTGCGCTCCGGGGCGAGCGCGGCGTAGCGCGTGCCCGGGACCGGCGTGACCGGGTGGCGGCCCATGACGCCGACCGCTTCCGTGTGGCCGTCGAGGTGCTGGACGAGGGTGCCGCCGAGGGCCACGTTCAGGAGTTGCATGCCGCGGCAGATGCCGAGGAGCGGGGTGTCGCTGTCGAGGGCGGCCTCGATCAGGGCCAGTTCCCAGCTGTCCCGGGCCCGGGCCGGCGGTCCGGTACGGGGGTCGGGCTCGGCCCCGTACCGGACCGGCTCGACGTCCGCGCCGCCCGCGACGACCAGACCGTCCAGCCGGGCGAGGGTCTGCGCCGCCGCGGACGGGTCGTCCGGGGGCAGCATGACCGCGAGCCCGCCGCTCGCCCGGACCAGGCGCGGGTAGGCCGCCGGCAGCAGCGCCGCGGGCAGGTCCCACACCCCCCAGCGGGCCTGGTCCAGGTAGGTCGTCACGCCGATGAGCGGCTTGGGCACGGGGTCCTCCGGGGTCGGGATCGGGTGGGTCGGTCAGCGTTCGAGTTCCGCCTCGGCCGCGGCCAGCGCCGCGAACTCCTCCTCCGGCGCCTTCGCCACCAGATGGTGGCGACTGTAGAACGCGAAGTACGCCAGGGCGACCACGTACACCCCGAGCGCGATGAAGGCGGCGTCCTTGTCCACCAGGAAGGTCGCCACGAGGGCCGAGAGGGCGAGCACGAAGGCGATCGAGGAGGTGACCACGCCGCCGGGGGTGCGGTACGGGCGGGCGAGGCCCGGTTCGCGGCGCCGCAGGACGATGTGCGAGAGCGCCATGAGGGCGTACGAGATGGTGGCGCCGAACACCGCGATGTTCAGCATCCGGGCGCCGTTGCCCGTGCCCGCGGCGAGCGCGAAGCCGAGGGCGCCCGGGATCAGCAGGCCCAGGTACGGCGACTTGCGGCGGCTGGTGAGGGAGAGGAAGCGCGGCAGGTAGCCGGCCCGGGACAGCGCGAAGAGCTGGCGCGAGCCCGCGTAGATCAGCGAGAAGAAGGAGGCGACCAGGCCCGCGAGGCCCGCGTAGTTGACGAAGCGGCTCAGCACGGTCGGCTCCCCGTCGCCCTGGAGCGCCACCACGAGCGGGTTGCCGGCCTCCTGGATGGCCGCCGAGCCGCGGGCACCGGTCGCCGCGAAGAAGGTCACCACCGCGAGCACCACCAGGATGCCCATGGACAGCGCGAGCGCCCGCGGCATCGAGCGCACCGGGTCCTTCGCCTCCTCGGCCGCGAGCGGCACGCCCTCGACGCCCAGGAAGAACCACATGCCGAAGGGGAACGCCGCCCAGATGCCGAGCAGACCGAACGGCAGCCAGGAGTTGGAGCCCAGCGCGCTCCTGTCGACCGGGATGTCGTCCAGGCCGTTCACGTGGAAGTCGCTGAGCGCGCCGAGCGCGAAGACCAGCAGGGCGGCCACCGCGACAGCGGTGACGATCAGACTGAAGCGCAGGGCCTCGCCCACGCCCCACAGGTGGATGCCGAGGAAGAGCGCGAAGCAGACCAGGTAGACCGGCCAGCCCGATTCCAGGCCGAACAGGCCGAGGGACTCCACGTAGTCGCCGATGAAGATGGAGATCGCGGCGGGCGCGAGCACGTACTCGATCAGGATCGCGGTTCCGGTGAGGAAACCGCCCCAGGTGCCGAGCGCCCGCCGGGCGAAGCCGTAGCCGCCGCCCGCGGTGGGCAGGATCGCGGACAGTTCGGCCAGCGAGAAGACCAGGCACGCGTACATCGCGCCCATGAGGACCGTCGCGATGGCCAGGCCGCCGAAGCCGCCCTTGGACAGGCCGATGTTCCAGCCGGAGAAGTCGCCGGAGACGACGTACGCGACGCCGAGCCCGGTGAGCAGCAGCCAGCCGGCGCTGCCCCGGCGCAGGGTGCGCCGTTCCAGATAGTCGTCTGCGGCGACCGTGTTTCCTGTGGTGCCTGAGGTGTCTTCCAGCGTCATGGCTGCGCTCAGCTCCCCGCAACGGGCCCAATGGATTGGTGCCATACCTTTGCGTCGGGCATACGGGGAGCGCAAGTCCCCTGCGTTACTTTCGGGTTACGCCACGGCGCGCCCCGCCCTCAGGCCGGTCCGCCCTCAGGCCGGTCCGCCCCTCAGGCCGCCCTGCCCCTCAGGCCGGTTCGCCCCTCAGCCGCCCCGCCCCCTCAGGCCGGTCCGCCCCTCAGGTCAGGAAGCCGCGCAGCAGCGCGGCCGTCCCCGCGCAGTGCTCCCGCATCACCTCGCGCGCCGCGTCCGCGTCCCCGTCGAGCACCGCCTCCACCAGTGCCGTGTGCTGGTGCTGCGAGTGCTCCAGGTTGCGCACCAGCAGGGGGATGCAGTCCAGCAGGTCGTTGACGGTGGCCCGGACGGCCGCGTACTGCGCGGTCAGCGTCGCCGAACCGGACAGCTCCGCCAGCGTGAGGTGCAGCAGCGTGTCCTGCCGCCGGTAGTCGCCCAGCGGCGCGTCGTGCGTCGCCGCGAGCGCCGCCCGCAACCGCTCCGCGCCCTCCTCGTCCAGGCCGTGAGCGGCGCACAGCCCGGCCGCGCCGACCTCCAGGACCTCGCGGAAGCGCAGCGTGTCCTCCATGTCGACGGCCGCGATCCGGCGCCGCAACTCCGCCTCGTCCGCGGTCTGCGGACGCTGCAGGACGAACGTCCCGCCGTACCGTCCGCGCCGGCTCTCCACCAGGCCCTGCTCCTGCAGCACCTTCAGGACCTCGCGCAGCGTGACCCGGCTGATCCCCATCCGGTCGGCGAGCTCCCGCTCGGCCGGCAGGCGGTCCCCGCCGGGCACCAGCCCGAGCCGTACGACCTGCAGGATCTGCTCCAGGGCCTCCTCGAAACCGTTGCCCGCGCGCACCGGCCGCAGCACGGGCGTCAGCCGGTCCGGCGATTCACTCGAACTGGCCACCTCGTCGTTTCCCCTTCCCAAGCAATGGTCCTGAGCAATACCTTATGGCTCCCGGCAGGCCGAAGGAGGAGTAATCCCGTGGCAGACCGCACACCCCCGCTCACCGTCGACGAGCTCCGTGCGCTCGTCGCGAGCGGCGAGATCGACACCGTCGTCCTGGCCTTCCCCGACATGCAGGGCCGGCTCCAGGGCAAGCGGTTCGCCGCCCCGTTCTTCCTGGACGACGTACTCGACCACGGCACCGAGGGCTGCAACTATCTTCTGGCCGTCGACACCGAGATGAACACCGTCGACGGCTACGAGATGTCCTCGTGGGACCGTGGCTACGGCGACTTCGCCATGCATCCCGACCTCTCCACCCTGCGCCGCCTCCCCTGGAACGAGGCCACCGCCATGGTGATGGCCGACCTCGCCTGGAACGACCGCACCCCCGTCGTCGCCGCCCCCCGCCAGATCCTCCGCCGCCAGCTCGACCGGCTCGCCGCCCACGGCTTCACCGCCCACGTCGGCACGGAGCTGGAGTTCATCGTCTTCAAGGACACCTACGAGCAGGCGTGGGACGCCAACTACCGGGGACTGACCCCGGCCAACCAGTACAACATCGACTACTCGGTGCTCGGAACGGGCCGGATCGAGCCCCTGCTCCGCCGCATCCGCAACGAGATGGCCGGTGCCGGGCTCACCGTCGAGTCCGCCAAGGGCGAGTGCAACCCCGGCCAGCACGAGATCGCCTTCAAGTACGACGAGGCCCTCGTCACCTGCGACCAGCACGCCGTCTACAAGACGGGCGCCAAGGAGATCGCCGCCCAGGAGGGCTGCTCGCTCACCTTCATGGCGAAGTACAACGAGCGCGAGGGCAACTCCTGTCACATCCACCTCTCACTGCAGAACGCCGACGGCGCCAACGTGATGGCCGGTGAGGGACCCGACGGGATGTCGGACGTCATGCGGCACTTCCTCGCCGGGCAGCTCGCCGCCATGCGGGACTTCTCCCTGCTCTACGCCCCCAACATCAACTCGTACAAGCGATTCCAGCCCGGCTCCTTCGCCCCCACGGCGGTCGCCTGGGGCCACGACAACCGGACCTGCGCGCTGCGGATCGTCGGCCACGGGCGCTCCACCCGCTTCGAGAACCGGCTGCCCGGCGGAGACGTGAACCCCTACCTCGCCGTCGCCGGCCTCGTCGCCGCCGGCCTGTACGGCATCGAGCAGGGCCTCGAACTCCCGCCCGCGTGCACCGGCAACGCGTACGCCGGCGAATACGAGCACGTCCCCACCACCCTCCGCGAGGCCGCCGAGCTCTGGGAGAACAGCGAGATCGCCAAGGCCGCCTTCGGCCCCGAGGTCGTCGCCCACTACCGCAACATGGCCCGCGTCGAACTCGACGCCTACGACGCCGCCGTCACCGACTGGGAACTGCGCCGCTCCTTCGAACGCATGTGAGGAACGACTTGCCGCACGAACTGCACGTCCTGAACCCGGCGACCGAGGAGGTCGTCGCCACCGTCCCCGCCGCCACCGCGGCCGACGTCGACGCCGCCGTCGTACGGGCCGGCGCCGCCCAGCGGTCCTGGGCCGCCGCCGCGCCCGCCGACCGGGCCCGGGCCCTGCGCCGCTTCGCCGCCGTCGTCGACGCCCACGTCGAGGAACTGGCCCTCCTGGAGGTCCGCGAGGCCGGCCACACCATCGGCAACGCCCGCTGGGAGGCCGGGAACGTCCGCGACCTGCTCGACTACGCGGCCGGCGGAGCCGAACGCCTCAACGGGCGCCAGATCCCCGTCCCCGGCGGCCTCGACATCACCATCCTCGAACCCCTCGGCGTGGTCGGCGTCATCGCGCCCTGGAACTTCCCCATGCCGATCGCCGCCTGGGCCACCGCCCCGGCGCTCGCCGCCGGCAACGCCGTGGTCCTGAAGCCCGCCGAGACCACCCCGCTGACCGCCCTGCGGCTCGCCGAGCTCGCCCTGGAGGCCGGCCTCCCCGAAGGCCTGTTCCAGGTCCTCCCCGGCGAGGGACCGGTCGCCGGCAACGCGCTCGTCGAGCACCCCGGCATCGCCAAGGTCGTCTTCACCGGCTCCACCCGGGTCGGCAAGCAGATCATGGCCAAGGCCGCCGACCAGGTGAAGCGGGTGACCCTCGAACTCGGCGGCAAGAGCCCCAACATCGTCTTCGCCGACGCCGACCTGGAAGCCGCCGCCGCAGCGGCGCCCATGGCCTTCCTCGACAACAGCGGCCAGGACTGCTGCGCCCGCACCCGCATCCTGGTGCAGCGCGAGGTGTACGACCGCTTCCTGGAGCTCCTCACCCCCGCGATCGAGGAGATCGTCGTCGGCGACCCCCTCGACGAGCGCACCCAGATGGGCCCGCTGATCTCCCGCGCCCAGCTCGACCGCGTCCGCTCCTACGTCACCGAGGACCTGACCGCCGTCCGCGGCAAGGCCCCCGAGGGACCCGGCTTCTGGTACCCGCCGACCCTCCTCACCGGCGTCCCCGAGGACGCGCCCTGCGCCGTCGAAGAGGTCTTCGGCCCCGTCGCCGTCGTCCTCCCCTTCGACGACGAGGCCGACGCGATCCGGCTCGCCAACGCCACCCCGTACGGCCTGTCCGGCTCCCTCTGGACCCGCGACGTCGGCCGTGCGCTGCGCACCTCCCGCGCCGTCCGGGCCGGCAACCTCTCCGTCAACTCCCACTCCAGCGTCCGCTACTGGACCCCGTTCGGCGGCTTCGGCCAGTCCGGCCTCGGCCGGGAGCTGGGCCCCGACGCCCTCACCGCCTTCACCGAAACCAAGAACGTCTTCATCAGCACGGAGGCCTGACCGCATGACCACCGAAGAGATCATCTGCCGCCGCCTCGTCGGCCGTACCGCCGTCATCACCGGCGCCGGCAGCGGCATCGGCCTCGCCACCGCCCGCCGCCTCGCCTCCGAAGGCGCCCACGTGGTGTGCGGCGACATCGACGAGCGGGCCGGCAAGGCCGCCGCCGAGGAGGTCGGCGGCACCTTCGTGAAGGTCGACGTCACGGACCCGGAGGAGGTCGAGAACCTCTTCAAGGTCGCCTTCGACACCTACGGCTCCGTCGACATCGCCTTCAACAACGCGGGCATCTCGCCGCCGGACGACGACTCCATCCTGGAGACCGGCCTGGAGGCCTGGAAGCGCGTCCAGGACGTCAACCTGACCTCCGTCTACCTGTGCTGCAAGGCCGCCCTGCCGTACATGCGGCGCCAGGGCCGGGGCTCCATCATCAACACCGCCTCCTTCGTCGCCATCATGGGCGCGGCCACCAGCCAGATCTCGTACACCGCCTCCAAGGGCGGCGTGCTCGCCATGTCCCGCGAGCTCGGCGTGCAGTTCGCCCGCGAGGGCATCCGCGTCAACGCGCTCTGCCCGGGGCCCGTCAACACCCCGCTCCTCCAGGAGCTGTTCGCCAAGGACCCCGAGCGGGCCGCCCGCCGCCTGGTGCACATCCCGGTCGGCCGGTTCGCCGAGGCCGAGGAGATCGCCGCGGCCGTCGCCTTCCTCGCCAGCGACGACTCCTCCTTCATCAACGCCACCGACTTCCTCGTCGACGGCGGCATCTCCGGCGCGTACGTGACCCCCCTCTAGACCTCACCACCGCCGCCACCCCATCCCCACCCCCACACCCCCACCCGCGCAGCCGGGCGTCGCAAGGCGCCCGGCTGTCGCGCGTACGGACAGGAGAGCGCTCATGAAACGCCCGCTCCGCACCGCCGCCGCCGCGGCCTCCCTGGCCCTCGCCGCGACCGGCCTGCTCCCCACCGCGAGCGCCGCCGCCCGGCCCGCCGGACCCCCGCGCTGCCCGAGCCTCACCGTCTCGGAGGGCTGGTACGGGGACAACAAGGCCCGCATAGAGGACCTGCTGGCCGCCCGGTGCGCGACGAAGGCGCCCAGGGGCGAGAAGCCGGTCGCCGTCTTCGACTGGGACAACACCGTCATCAAGAACGACGTCGGCGACGCCACCTTCTACTGGCTGCTCCGCAACGACCGCATCAGGCCCCCGCGCCACGGCGACTGGACCACCACCAGCCGCTACCTCACCGCCGAGGCCGCCGACGCCCTCGGCGCCGCCTGCCCCACCGGCGTCCGCACCCTGCCCACCTCCAGCGACACGCCCTGCGCCGACGAGCTCCTCTCGGTGTACGGCACGGGCGCCACCACCGGAGGCAGGACCGCCTTCGCCGGCCACGACCACCGCCGCATGGAACCCCAGTACGCCTGGCTCGCCCAGCTCGTGCGCGGCTGGACCGCGAGCGAGGTCCGCTCCTTCGCCGCCGCGGCGCGCGCCGAGAACCTCGCCGCCGCGCAGGGCGCCACCCAGCAGGTCGGCAGCAAGCAGGTCACCGGCTGGGTCCGCTACTACGCCCAGCAGCGCGACCTGATCCACGCCCTCCAGGGCGCCGGCTTCGACGTGTGGATCGTCTCGGCGTCCCCCGAGCCCGTCGTGGACGTCTGGGCCCGAGGCGTGGGCGTCGACCCCTCCCACGCCATCGGCATCCGCAACACCACCGAACACGGCCGCCTCACCAGCCACCTCAAGGGCTGCGGCAGCGTCCGCGACGGCGAGGACCGGATGATCACCTACATCGACGGCAAGCGCTGCTGGATCAACCAGGAGATCTTCGGCGTCCACGGCCCCGCCGCCGAGCGCGTCCAGCCCGCCGCCCGCCGCCAGGTCTTCGCCGCCGGCGACTCCGACACCGACGTCTCCTTCCTGCGCGACGCGACCGGCCTGCGCCTCGTCCTCAACCGCAACAAGAACGAACTGATGTGCCGCGCCTACGACAACAGCGACGGCCGCTGGATCGTGAACCCCATGTTCATCGACCCGAAGAAGCCCAAGCCCACCCCGTACCCCTGCGCCACCGCCGGCTACACCGCCGCCGACGGCACGGCGGAACCGGTCCGGCGGGCCGACGGCAGCGTGGTGCCGGACCAGCAGGACCGGGTGTACTGAGCCCTGACGCGGTCAACCGTCCCCACGGAGTTCGCGCCGCCCCGCCCCCCGAGCGAATCCCGCCGCGCCCACCGCGCCCACCCGCGGTCCCCACGCGGTGACGCGCGAGGGGCCGGCCGTCGCCGACCACGGTCACCGCGCGCGCCGGGCGGGCCGCCCCGCTCCCGGACGGGCCGCGCCCGCATGTGCCGGAGGGCGACTAGAGGAAGGTCCGCCCCTCGCCCCGGTACGTCGGGACCGTGGCCGTCACCCGGTCGCCCTCCACCAGCTGCAGCGAGTCGAAGCGCTCGCACAGCTCGCCCGCCTTCGCGTGGCGGAACCACACCTTGTCGCCGATCCGGAGGTCGTCGGCGGGGGAGCCGAGCAGGGGGGTCTGGACCTCGCCCGGGCCCTCCTGCGGGTCGTAGCGCAGGCCTTCCGGCAGGTACGGGACGGGGAGCCGGTCCGGACCCGCGGCGCCCGAGGCGGGGTAGCCGCCGCCGAGCACCGTCACCACGCCCACGCCCGGGCGGCGCACCACCGGCTGGGCGAACAGCGCCGCCGGACGTCCGGAGAAGGACGTGTAGTTGTCGAAGAGCCGTGGCACGAAGAGCCCCGAGCCCGCGGCGATCTCCGTCACCGCGTCCTCGGCAGCCGTGTGCTGCACGCTGCCCGTACCGCCGCCGTTCACGAACTCCAGGTCCGGCGCCACCGCCCGCACCGCCCGCACCACCGCCGCCCGGCGGGCCGCCAGCTCCCTGCGGGCCGCGGACTGCATCAGCCGGATCGCCCGAGAACGCAGCGGCCGGCCCGCCACCGCGTCCCCCACGCCGGCCACGTGTCCCTCGTACGCCATGATCCCCACCAGGCGGAAGCCCGGGCGGCGCGCCACCGAGCGGGCCAGCTCGGCCAGCTCGGCGGGCTCGCGCAGCGGCGAGCGCCGGGCCCCGATCCGTACCCGGCCGCCGAGCAGGTGCAGCGAGGTGTCCAGCTCCAGACAGACCCGGACCTCCTCCGTCCCGCCCGCGCGCGACGCCTCGATCAGGTCCAGCTGCGCCACGTCGTCGACCATCACCGTCACGGCGCCGGCCAGCTTCGCGTCCCCCGCGAGCTCCGCGAACCCGGCCCGGTCGGCGGACGGGTAGGCGAGCAGCACGTCCTCGAACCCGGCCCGGGCCAGCCACAGGGACTCCGCGAGCGTGAAGGACATCACTCCCGCGAATCCGTCCCGGGCCAGCACCCGCTCCAGCAGTGCCCGGCAGCGCACCGACTTGCTCGCGACCCGGACCGGCTTGCCGCCGGCCCTGCGGACCAGGTCGTCGGCGTTCGCGTCGAAGGCCTCCAGGTCGACTACGGCGACGGGCGCGTCGAGATGGGCGGTGGCCCGGTCGTACCGGGCGCGGTCGGCGGCACGGGGAGTCATGGGCCGAGCTTGCCAGACGGGTTTACGCGTGGGTAGCCCCTGGGTTCCCGCACCGCGGGGAACAGCCCGTAGAGTGGCCGCCATTGCTTTCGCAGATCGACCAGGGGGACGGGGATGAGCACCGAGCCGCAGCGCCCCACGTCCCGCATCACCGAGGCCCTGCTCCCGCAGGAGCGCCCCACGGCCCCCGCACCACCGCTCCCGTCGGCACCGACGGCGCCGGCCGCGGCTCCGTCGGCCGGCGCGCCCGCGGCCCCGTCGGCCCCCGCGCCGCGGGCTGCCGAGCACCCCGCCTCCCGTCCGCCGCGCTCGGCGACCACGCAGGTTCCTCCGGCACCCGCGGCACCCGCGCCCCGGGCCGAGCACGCCACCTCCCGCATCACCGAGGCACTGCTGCCGCCGGAGCGCCCCGCCGCGCCCTCGTCGGGGCGCCCCGCCGCGCAGCCCCTGCCGCCGGAGCAGCCCCCGCCGGGCGCCGAAGCACCCGTCGAGACCACCACCCGGCTCCGTCCCGTGCGCGACGACCGCCCGGCGCCGGCCCCCCGGGCCGTAGGCGCCCACCGGTCCGCCCCGGCCGCCCGGCCCGGCCACGACGCCCAGCCGGTCGCGGGCGCCCAGCCCGCCGCAGGCATACGCCCCGCCCCGCACCCCGCCCCGTCCGGCGCACACGGCTACGTCTACGACGCCTGGGCCCTCTCCACCGAGACGCCCGTCGAGACCACCACGCGGCTGCGGCCCATCCGGGAGCGCAGTACCGGTCGGGTCGTGGGCGCCGTGGCCTGCGCCGTGCTCGCGCTCGGGCTCGTCGGCGGAGCGCTCACCGGCGCGGTGCTGGCCGGCAACGGTGCCGGGGAGCCCGCAGAGCCGGCCGGCTACACCCCGGCGAAGGCGCTCTGGCACAACGCGCCCGTCGACGCCCTCTTCCCGCGCACGCTCTCCGGCGCGTCCGCCGGCCCCGGTGGTTCCGCCCGTACGTGGACGCGGATCGTCGTCGCGCCCGACGCGCCCTGCACCGCCGCCGCCCTGCCCAGGGAGCTGAACACCGCCCTCGGCACCATCGGCTGCGACCGCGTCCTGCGCGCCACCTACACCGACGCCACGTCCTCCCACGTCGTCACCGTCGCGCTCGTCTTCACCCAGGCCGACCCCGCCACCATGCGCACCCTCGGCTCCCGCGCCGCCGACGAGGCGCCGCCGGCCCTGGCGGCTCCCGGGACCGTCGCGGCCGGGTTCGGCGCCCGGCAGCGGGCCAGCTGGTGGCGGCACATCCTGCCCGACCTGCCCGTCGTCGTGACCGCGGTGTCCGGCTTCGCCGACGGCCGGGCCGTCACCGAACCCGAGCCCGCGGACCGCGCCATGACGCCCAAGCGGACCACCGCCGTCGCCCAGGCCGGCCTCGGACACGAGGCGAAGGGCGTCGCCGAGGCCGTCGAGCGCACCCTGCGCCGCACCGTCGCCGCCACCGTCGAGGAGGACCAGCGGTGACCCCGCGCCGTACCGCCGCCGCCCTGCTCGCCGCCGCCTTCGCCGTCCTCCCCGCGACCACCACGCCCGCGTACGCCGACACCATCCGCGCCCGCCAGTGGGGCCTCGACGCCCTGCACACCACCAAGGCCTGGCGCACCACCCGCGGCGAGGGCGTCACCGTCGCCGTCCTCGACACCGGCGTCGACGCCACCCACCCCGACCTCGAAGGATCCGTCCTGCCCGGCACCGACCTGGTCGGCTTCGGCGCCTCCCGCGGCGACCGCGCCTGGGCCCGGCACGGCACCGCGATGGCCGGGATCATCGCCGGGCACGGCCACGGCGCCGGCGATCAGGACGGCGTCCTCGGCGTCGCCCCCGAGGTCCGCATCCTGCCCGTGCGCGTCATCCTCGAAGGCACCGACAAGCAGCGCGACAAGGCCCGCAAGACCCGCGGCACCGCCCTCGCCGAGGGCATCCGCTGGGCCGCCGACCACGGCGCCGACGTCATCAACCTCTCCCTCGGCGACGACTCCGAGTCCGCCCACCCCGACGCAGGCGAGGACGCCGCCGTCCAGTACGCCCTCGGCAAGGGCGTCTCCGTCGTCGCCTCCGCCGGCAACGGCGGAGAGAAGGGCGACCACATCTCCTTCCCCGCCGCCTACCCCGGCGTCATCGCCGTCGCCGCCGTCGACCGCTGGGGCACCCACGCCTCGTTCTCCACCAGCCGCTGGTACGCCACGGTCAGCGCGCCCGGCGTCGACATCGTCATCGCCGACCCGGACCGGCGCTACTACGAGGGCTGGGGCACCAGTGCCGCCGCCGCGTTCGTCTCCGGGGCCGTCGCCCTCGTGCGGTCCGCCCACCCCGATCTGACCCCCGCGCAGATCAAGCGCCTCCTCGTCGACACCGCGCGCAGCCGCCCCAAGGGCGGGCGCAGCGACGAGAAGGGCTACGGAACGGTCGACCCGGCCGCCGCGATCGAGGCGGGCGACGCGCTCAAGGCCGCCGACCCCAAGGCCGCCGTGGCCGGCTACCGGGGCCGGTACTTCGGGCCGGGGCCGCAGGCCGCGCCCGAGGAGAGCCACCCGATCGGGCTGCTCGCCCCGCTGGCCGGCGGCGTCGGCGTGCTCTTCCTCGCCGCCGCGGTCGCCCTCTGGCGGGGCAGCCGCAGCCGCTGAACCCCCGACGGTTAGGCTCGGGGCGTGGCGCTCAAGAACATCCCCGACCCCGGTTTCTCCGACGACGACGGCACCGCCGACCCGCGGCTCGCCGCGGCCCTGGCGGCCTGGGCGGAGGACAGAACCGCCCACGGTGCCGTCCTCGCGGCCCTGCGGGACGCCCGGCTGCTCGTGCCGGTCGTCGCCGTCCTCGGCGAGGTCGAGGTGGACCCGGTGACGGGGCTCAAGCAGGAGAAGACGAGCGACATGGCGGTCCCCACCCTGACCGCGGGGGACCGGCGGGCGCTGCCCGCGTTCACCTCGATCGCCTCGCTCGCCCTGTGGGACCCGGCCGCCCGGCCCGTCGCCGTCCCGCTGCAGCAGGCGCTCGCCGCCCTCGTCCACGAGAAGGCCGACACCCTGGTGCTCGACCTGGCCGGCCCGGTGGCGTACCAGGTGACCGGCTCCGCGCTCCTCGCGCTCGCCGAGGGCCGCACCAGTACGGACCCCCTGGACGACCCGGCGGTACGGGACGCGGTCCGGGCCGCCGTCGCGGCCGAGCCGGCCGTCCTGCGCGCCCACCTGGGCCCCGGCGCCGCCGACGGCACCCTGGCGCTGGTCCTCGCGGACGACGCGCCCGCGGCCGAGGCCGCCCAGCGTGTGGCCCGCGCCCTGGCGGCCGACGAAACACTGAGGGCCCGCCTGGTGCGCGGCCTCGACCTGGCACTCCTGCCGGCCTCGGCCACGCCTCCGGGCGAGCCCTTCTACGTAAAGAACTGACGGAGAACCGACGCGCTCGAACCCGTCCACGGCCAGGTCCGGGCCGTGGACCGGCCCGTTGGGCCGTGGACCAGACCGTTGGGCCGTGGACCAGACCGGCGGCCGCGTTCTCCCGGGGGGCGACCCCCGTACCCCCGCGGCCCTGTCGGGCCAGGGGCCGGCCCGGCTAGTCGTGGACCGGACCCGTGGCCGCGTTCTCCCGGGGGGCGACCCCCGTACCCCCGCGGCCCTGTCGGGCCAGGGGCCGGCCGGCTAGCCGTAGACCGGACCCGTGGCCGCGTTCTCCCGGGGGGCGACCCCCGTACCCCCGCGGCCCTGTCGGGCCCGGGGCCGGCCGGCTAGCCGTAGACCGGACCCGTGTACTTCTCGCCCGGGCCCTGGCCCGGCTCGTCCGGGACGAAGGAGGCCTCGCGGAAGGCGAGCTGGAGGGACTTCAGGCCGTCCCGCAGCGGGGCCGCGTGGAAGGAGGAGATCTCCGTCGCGCCGGCGTCGAGCAGACCGGCGAGGGCGTGGATCAGCTTGCGGGCCTCGTCGAGGTCCTTGTGCTCGTCGCCCTCCTCCGTGAGGCCGAGCTTCACCGCCGCGGCGCTCATCAGGTTGACGGCGACCGTCACGATCACCTCGACCGCGGGGACCTCGGCGATGTCGCGGGTCATGGCCTCGAAGTCGGGGGTGTCGGGGGTGTCGGTGGACTCGTGCTGGGGCGTCTCGCTCATGCCCCACACGATAAGCGGCCCGACGGTTCGCGCCGACCGGCGGGTCCTGCTAACCTTGTGTAACGACCGGCCGGACACGTGCGTGCCCGGCCCACAAGTGGAGGCTCCGACTTCCCACCTGGCCGCCCTCTAGGGCGGCGGGTCACCGGTCAGGCGGCGCCCATCGTTCCGTACGGACGATGGAGCCGCCCGATGTGCGCCCCGCGGTTCACCGCGGCGGTGCTCCGGTTTTCCGTGGAGCCCCGCCTGTGTACCGTCCGGGGCATTTTTCGTGCTCCCGCTCGGTTGGTCTCGACAGTTCTACCGTGACGTGTCCGTCCGCCAAGGCGGTCGCGTGGTGCTACCGAGGAGGATCCATCAGCGCCGAGCCCCGCATCAACGAGCGGATTCGCGTTCCCGAGGTGCGTCTTGTCGGCCCCAGCGGCGAGCAGGTGGGCATTGTTCCGCTTGCCAAGGCCCTGGAGCTCGCGCAGGAGTACGACCTCGATCTGGTTGAGGTCGCGGCGAACGCCCGTCCGCCCGTGTGCAAGCTCATGGACTACGGGAAGTTCAAGTACGAGTCGGCCATGAAGGCCCGTGAGGCGCGCAAGAACCAGGCGCACACGGTCATCAAGGAGATGAAGCTCCGGCCGAAGATCGACCCGCACGACTACGACACCAAGAAGGGTCACGTCGTCCGGTTCCTCAAGCAGGGTGACAAGGTCAAGATCACGATCATGTTCCGTGGTCGTGAGCAGTCCCGGCCGGAGCTCGGTTACCGACTGCTGCAGCGCCTCGCGGAGGACGTTCAGGAGCTCGGCTTCATCGAGTCCAACCCGAAGCAGGACGGCCGGAACATGATCATGGTTCTCGGTCCTCACAAGAAGAAGACCGAGGCCATGGCCGAGGCTCGCGAGGCCCAGGCCGCGCGCAAGGCCGAGCGCCAGGGCGGTTCGTCCGAGGCGGTCCAGGCCGAGGCGCCCGCCGCCGAGGAGGCCCCGGCCGAGCAGGCTTCGGCCGACACGTCGGCCGAGAACGCCGAGGCGTGATCCCGCGGGGCTGCCGCACCGGCAGCCCCAGGGTTCCGCCCGGAACCACCAAACGAAGATTGACGCTCCCGGTTGTCCGGTGCCCGCACCGGGGGAGCGCCACTGACGAGGAGATAACGGCGCTATGCCGAAGAACAAGACGCACTCCGGTGCCAAGAAGCGCTTCAAGGTCACCGGCTCCGGCAAGATCCTGCGCGAGCGCGCCGGCAAGCGCCACCTGCTCGAGCACAAGTCGTCCAAGCTGACGCGTCGCCTCACCGGCAACGCCGAGATGGCCCCGGGTGACTCCGCCAAGATCAAGAAGATGCTGGGCATCTGATCTGATCTCCCGCCCTCGGCGACGAGGGCATCCGGCACCGTCCGGGACCCATCCGTTTTCCGGGTCGTGTGAGGACCACCACGACCCCGCTACAAGGAGTTAAGAAGTGGCACGCGTCAAGCGGGCAGTCAACGCCCACAAGAAGCGCCGGGCGATCCTCGAGCAGGCTTCCGGCTACCGCGGTCAGCGTTCGCGCCTCTACCGCAAGGCCAAGGAGCAGGTCACCCACTCGCTGGTCTACAACTACAACGACCGCAAGAAGCGCAAGGGCGACTTCCGTCAGCTGTGGATCCAGCGCATCAACGCTGCCGCCCGTCTGAACGGCATGACGTACAACCGCCTCATCCAGGGTCTGAAGGCCGCCAACATCGAGGTGGACCGCAAGATCCTCGCCGAGCTGGCCGTCAACGACTCCAACGCGTTCGCCGCGCTGGTCGAGGTCGCGCAGAAGGCCCTCCCGGCCGACGTCAACGCCCCGAAGGCCGCCGCCTGATCTTCCAGGCCGCAGTACTTCTGCCCGGACCCGCAGGCCTCGCGCCTGCGGGTCCGGCGCGTTGGGCGCCGCATCGCCCCACCGCTGCCGTCCACGAGCCGTCGTCGAGTCAGAGAGCCGCAGGCACATGTCCACCCCCGAGCTGATCTCCCCGCGTTCGCCGCGCGTCGTCGCCGCCCGGCGGCTGGCCAAGCGCAATTTCCGGGGCAAGGACCGCCTCTTCATCGCCGAGGGCCCGCAGGCCGTCCGTGAGGCCGTGCACCACCGCGGCAGCACCGGTGAGCCCACCCTCGTCGAGCTCTTCACGACCGTCGAGGCCGCCGAGCGCTACGCCACGATCGTCGACGCGGCCCGCGCCGCCGGTGCCCGCGTCCACCACGCCTCCGACGCCGTCCTCGCCGAGGTCTCCCAGACCGTCACCCCGCAGGGCCTCGTGGGCGTCTGCCGCTTCCTCGACTCGCCGTTCGAGGAGATCATCGCCGCCCGCCCCAAGCTGGTCGCCGTCCTCGCCCACGTCCGCGACCCCGGGAACGCCGGCACGGTGCTGCGCTGCGCCGACGCCGCCGGCGCCGACGCCGTGATCCTCACCGACGCGTCCGTCGACCTCTACAACCCCAAGTCCGTCCGCGCCTCGGTCGGCTCCCTCTTCCACCTCCCGGTCGCCGTCGGCGTCCCGGTCGAGCAGGCCGTCGCCGGCCTCAAGAGCGCCGGCGTGCGCATCCTCGCGGCCGACGGGGCCGGCGACGACGACCTCGACGACGAGCTGGACGCCGGCACCATGGGCGGCCCCACCGCCTGGGTCTTCGGCAACGAGGCCTGGGGGCTGCCCGAGGAGACCCGGGCGCTCGCCGACGCCGTCGTCCGCGTCCCGATCCACGGCAAGGCCGAGAGCCTCAACCTCGCGACGGCCGCCGCCGTGTGCCTGTACGCCTCCGCGCGCGCCCAGCGCCCCCGAACCACCGTCTGAGGACTCCACCGGACCCCCGTCGCCTAGTAGGGTGACGCACTCGGGGCCCACTGCGGTACACGGAGGGGTGGGATTACGGGGATGACGGCCGGCACGGGCAGTCCCGAACAGGCACGGAGCACCGGGCCGGGTGCGCCGGGACCGCCGCCCGTAGCGGAGCAGGGCTCCGCGTCGGGCCTGTCCCTCGTACCGGAGCAGGAGACCGCGCGGCCGGAGCCCGCCCGGGGCCCCGTTCCTTACGCACCGGCCTCCGGGACCGAGCCGGCCGGCGATCCCGGACCCGGCGACGCCCTCGGAACCGGCGACAGGCTCGGGATCGACCCCGACGACCTCCCGGACGGTCTCGTCGTCGCCGACGAGACCGGCCGGATCATCTGCTTCAACGCCGCCGCCGGCCGGATCACCGCCGTCCCGCCCGCCGACGCCCTCGGGCGGTCGCTCGACGAGGCACTGCCCCTGGAGGACCTCAAGGGCAGCCGCTGGTGGCAGCTGACCGACCCGTACGGCGGACTCGCCACCCGCCGCGGCCAGCCCGAGCGGAACCTGCTGCTGCCCGGCGGGCGCGAGGTGCTCGTCTCCGCGCGCTACGTCCGCGCCCACCCCACCGGCCCGGTGCGGCGGGTCGTCGTCTCGCTGCGCGGCACCGAGGCCCGGCGCCGCACCGAGCGCAGCCACGCCGAGCTCATCGCGACCGTCGCCCACGAGCTCCGCTCGCCGCTCACCTCCGTCAAGGGATTCACCGCCACCCTCCTCGACAAGTGGGAGCGGTTCACCGACGACCAGAAGCGCCTCATGCTGGAGACCGTCGACGCCGACGCCGGCCGCATCAAGCGCCTGATCGCCGAGCTCCTCGACATCTCACGGATCGATTCCGGCCGCCTGGAGGTGCGCCGCCAGCCCGTCGACATCGCCGCGGCCGTCGGCCGGCACGTCCACGCGCACACCACCGGCGGCCAGTCACCGGACCGCTTCTTCGTCCGGGTCAGGCCCGACCTGCCCGAGCTGTGGGCCGACCCCGACAAGATCGACCAGATCCTCGGCAACCTCCTCGAAAATGCGGTGCGCCACGGCGAGGGAACCGTCACCATCGAGGTGGCACCCACCACGGCCACCAGCGACGGAGAGAAGGGGACGGAGGTCACCGTGAGCGACGAAGGCCCCGGCATCCCCGAGGAGTCCATGGGCCGTGTCTTCACCCGCTTCTGGCGGGGCAGCAAGCGCGGCGGCACCGGTCTCGGCCTCTACATCGTCAAGGGCGTCGTCGAGGCCCACGGCGGCACGATCACCGTCGGACGCGGTCCCCGTGGCGGGGCCGAATTCCGATTTATCCTGCCCGTCGGCACCCCGGCGCACCTCCTCTGACGTCACCCACGACGTCGCCTCCCCGTCTCGACTGACGAGACCGCGCGAGGTCGGGAGCCGCCCGGGCCGCCCACGGGCTCAAACGCGTCCCCTCACCCCGTTAGACTCGTCCTTTGGCACGTTTGCGCCCTTGACGTCGAGCGGGGCCGCCCAGCCAGCCAACGGAAGCACGGGAAGAGATGTCGGCACCCAATAAGTCGTACGACCCGGTCGAGGTCGAGGCCTTGAAACCGGAAGAGATCGAGCGCATGCGGGACGAGGCGCTCGCCGCCTTCGCCGCCGCAGGCGACCTCGACGCGCTCGCCCACGCGAAGACCGCGCACACCGGCGGCACCTCGCCGCTGGCGCTCGCCAACCGCGAGATCGGCGCCCTGCCCCCGCAGGCCAAGGCCGCCGCCGGCAAGCTCGTGGGCCAGGCCCGCGGCGTCGTCTCCAAGGCCCTGGCCGCCCGCCAGGCCGAGCTGGAGGCCGAGCGCGACGCGCGCGTCCTCGTCGAGGAGGCCGTCGACGTCACCCTGCCGTACGACCGGATCCCGGCCGGGGCCCGCCACCCGCTGACCACCCTCATGGAGCGCGTCGCCGACGTCTTCGTGTCGATGGGCTACGAGGTCGCCGAGGGCCCCGAGGTCGAGGCCGAGTGGTTCAACTTCGACGCCCTGAACTTCGTGCCGGACCACCCGGCGCGCCAGATGCAGGACACCTTCTTCGTCCAGGGCCCCGAGGGCACCACGGGCGACGAGTCCGGTGTCGTGCTGCGCACGCACACCTCGCCGGTCCAGGCCCGCACCCTCATCGACCGGGAGCCCCCGGTCTACGTGGTGTGCCCCGGCCGCGTCTACCGCACCGACGAGCTCGACGCCACGCACACCCCGGTCTTCCACCAGATCGAGCTGCTGGCCGTCGACGAGGGCCTCACCATGGCCGACCTCAAGGGCACCCTCGACCACATGGTCCAGGCGCTCTTCGGGCCCGACATGAAGACCCGGCTCCGCCCGAACTTCTTCCCGTTCACCGAGCCGTCCGCCGAGATGGACATGCTCTGCTACGTCTGCCGCGGCGAGTCCGTCGGCAACCCCGACCGGCCCTGCCGCACCTGCGGCAGCGAGGGCTGGATCGAGCTCGGCGGCTGCGGCATGGTCAACCCGAAGGTGCTCGTCGCCTGCGGTGTGGACCCCGAGAAGTACAGCGGATTCGCCTTCGGGTTCGGCATCGAGCGGATGCTGATGTTCCGCCACAACGTGGAAGACATGCGAGACATGGTCGAGGGTGACGTCCGGTTCACCCGGCCGTTCGGGATGGAGATCTGATGCGGGTCCCGCTTTCTTGGCTGCGGGAGTACGTCGACCTGCCGGCGACGGAGACCGGCCGTGACGTGCAGGCCAAGCTCATTTCGGCCGGACTCGAGGTCGAGACCGTCGAGCAGCTCGGCGCGGGCCTCACCGGCCCGCTGGTGGTCGGCAAGGTCCTCACGATCGAGGAGCTGACGGAGTTCAAGAAGCCGATCCGCTTCTGCACCGTCGACGTCGGTCAGGCCAACGGCACCGGCGAGCCCCAGGAGATCATCTGCGGCGCCCGCAACTTCGCCGAGGGCGACAAGGTCGTCGTGGCGCTGCCCGGCGCCGTGCTGCCCGGCGACTTCCGGATCGCCGAGCGCAAGACGTACGGCCGGGTCTCCCGCGGCATGATCTGCTCGGGCGACGAGCTCGGCATGGGCGACGACGGCACGCACGGCATCATCGTGCTGCCGCCGGAGCACGAGGTCGGCATCGACGCGACCGCGCTCCTGGAGCTGTACGACGAGGTCCTCGACATCGCCGTCACCCCGGACCGCGGCTACTGCCTCTCGATGCGCGGCGTCGCCCGCGAGACCGCCATCGCGTACGGCCTGCCGCTGCGCGACCCGGCGCTGCTCGACGTGCCCGCGCCCAACGCGTACGGCTACCCGGTCCAGATCGCCGACCCGATGGGCTGCGACCGCTTCACGGCCCGCACGGTCGTCGGCCTCGACCCCGAGGCCCTCAGCCCGATCTGGCTCAAGCGCCGCCTCCAGAAGGCCGGCATGCGCCCGATCTCGCTCGCCGTCGACATCACCAACTACGTGATGCTCGAGCTCGGCCAGCCGCTGCACGCCTACGACCGCACCCGTGTCGACGGCCCCATCGGGGTCCGCCGCGCCGCCGCCGGCGAGAAGATCACCACGCTCGACGGCACCGTGCGCGTCCTCGACTCCGGGGACCTGGTCATCACCGACAACAGCGGTCCGATCGGCCTCGCGGGCGTCATGGGCGGTGCCGACACGGAGATCGCCGATCCGGTGACCGACCCGGAGACCGGCATCGTCACCGGCACCACCGAGGTCGTGATCGAGGCCGCGCACTTCGACGCGATCTCGATCGCCCGTACGGCCCGTCGCCACAAGCTGTCCTCCGAGGCGTCCAAGCGCTTCGAGCGCGGCGTGGACCCGCAGGCCGCCGCCGCGGCGGCGCAGCGCACGGTCGACCTGCTCGTGCTCCTCGCGGGCGGCACCGCCGAGGCGGGCGTCACCGAGGTCGTCGCACCCTCCGCGCCGCACTCGATCACCATGCCGGCGAACCACCCGGACCGGGTCGCGGGCGTGGCCTACGGCCGCGAGACCGTCGTCCGCCGCCTCCAGGAGATCGGCTGCGACGTCTACGGGCAGGACGAGCTCGTCGTCACCGTCCCGTCGTGGCGTCCCGACCTGTACGTGCCGAACGACCTCGCCGAGGAGGTCATCCGGCTGGAGGGCTACGAGAACCTGCCCTCCACGCTGCCCAAGCCTCCGGCCGGCCGCGGCCTCACCGAGCGCCAGCGCGTCCACCGCCGGGTGGGCCGCACGCTCGCCGGCGCCGGCTACGTCGAGGCGCTGAACTACCCCTTCATCGGCGAGCAGGTCTTCGACCAGCTCGGCCTGGACGCGGACGACGCCCGCCGCCGGGTCGTGAAGCTGGTCAACCCGCTCTCCGACGAGGAGCCCGCGCTCCGTACGACGCTGCTGCCGGGCCTGCTCGGCGCGCTGCGCCGCAACGACGGGCGCGGCAGCCACGACCTGGCTCTGTTCGAGACGGGCCTGGTCTTCCGGCCGTCCGAGGGCCAGCCGGGCGTGGCCGTCCGTCTGCCCGTCGACCACCGCCCCAGCGACGAGGAGATCGCCCGCGTCAACGCCGTGCTGCCCGCGCAGCCGCGCCGTGCGGCCGTCGTCCTCTCCGGCGCGCGCGAGCAGGCCGGCTGGTGGGACAAGGGCCGTCCGTCCGTCTGGGCCGACGCGATCCAGGCCGCCCGCCTGGTGGCCGCCGAGGCCGGCGCGGAGCTGCTGATCGACGCCGACCAGCACGCCCCGTGGCACCCGGGCCGCTGCGCGGCGTTCCACGTGGTGATCGACGGCGTGAAGACCCTCGCGGGTCACGGCGGCGAACTGCACCCCCGCGTGGTCAAGGCCCTCGGCCTGCCGGCCCGCACCTGCGCGATGGAACTGGACCTGGACGTCCTGGAGCGCGCGAGCGCGGGCCCCGTCAAGGCCCCGCGCATCTCCGCCTTCCCGGTCGCCACCCAGGACGTCGCCCTGGTCGTGGACAAGGACGTCCCGTCCGCGACGGTGGAGTACCACCTGGCCGGCGGCGCGGGTGAACTCCTGGAGTCCATCCGCCTGTTCGACGTCTACACCGGCGACCAGATCGACGAGGGCAAGAAGTCCCTGGCCTACGCCCTGCGCTTCCGCGCCCCCGACCGCACCCTGACGGTCGAGGAGGCCACGTCCGCCCGCGACGCCGCGGTCGCCATGGCCGCGGAGCACACGGGCGCGGTCCTGCGCGGCGCCTGATCGAGGCAGCGGCCCCGGAGGGGGGGGGGGCGCGGGGGGGGCCCCCGCCCCCCCCCCCCCCCGCGGGGGCCCCCGGGGGGCCGCGCCGGGCCGCCCC